>JBAPWO010000235.1:0-5614 GCA_049283735.1 Candidatus Dormiibacterota bacterium | reverse complement strand
ATACGGGCACCCGCTCAGCGGACGCACAGGGACGCTCGAGTTCACCTGGACGCCCGAGGCCGAAGAGCGGCTCATGGAGGTGCCGGAATTCTGCCGCGAGCTCACCAGGTGGCGAGTTGAATGGACTGCGCACAAGAAGGGGCTCGGATCCGTGATCACCCCCGAGGCCATGGAAACGAAATACGAGCTCTGGGGCGAGGTCTCACATCGGATTGAGGCTCGTGGCGGCCAGAGCCTCCCGTGGTCGCCGAGCGCGCTCGCGCGTCTGGACCGGGTGCCCGACTTCGTTCGCGGTCAGGTGATCGAGGCGGTGGAGGGTGGGGCTCGGCGACTGCATCAGGAGCTCGTCGACGACACAGTCCTCGACGACACAATCAGGCGGTGGACGGCCACCGGCGACTTCCATGAGGGTCGCTTCGGCTTTCGCTGACCGCTATGGATTCCGAAGCAACAAATCATCCCAAGGAGAGCGCCCCATGAGCAACACCCGACGCGACGCAGAGACTCAGTCTCCCAACCGTCCGGACGCTGCAGGTGCCCGTGACAACGGAGCCACCGCACTACCCGCATCGATCGACAAAGAGAAAACGCCGGAGTTTCACCCTCAGACCGCGCATGAGGTCGTCGAAAAGGTCAAACAAGAGTCATCTGACGAACCAGGCATCGTTGTCAAGGCGAAGGCCGCGCTGGAGGAGGTGGATCGTCAGGTGGCCGGCGAGTATGAGAAGCGTGAGGATCGCGTCGGGACCGAGTAAAGCGTCTCGGGCTTCAAGGAGGCCCGGGTTTCTGAGCCCCAGCCGCCGACCGCAGCGCGGCGGAGCGTCGCCAGGCGCCATCTCGGTAACGGGTGAGGCCATCCTCGAACACCTCCAGGACGACCCGGTAGCGCTGTTCCACCACGTTCAACTCCACAAGCACGAACCTGGTCCCTCCGATGGCCTCAGTCCTTGCGGACGTTAGCCGCCACTGCAACGGTTCCAGCCGGTGTTTCAGGAGCAGCGCTGCTGCTCCCATTCCAGGTGAGCATCCTCGGCACGCCAAGCCCCGCCGTCACGCCGACAAACCTGCTCTACAACGTCGTCGCGACACCCGGGGCGCTGCGGCGGTATTGGCGTCAGGGCCAACCCGGTGGTCACCTCGCTCGCCCGCTCCTCATCGGGACGCTCCCGGGAGTGGTCATCGGGTCGATCGTTCGTGTTGAGCTTCTGCGCATCGGCTCCGTCTCACGGGCTCGACACTGGTGGTCATGGCAGCAGCTGTTGGCTGCGTTGGCGGTATCTACGGCATCAGTGGGGGGTCAATCCTGGCCCCGATTCTCATCGGCGCGGAATGAGGAGCCGACCACGGACGATCGGGCCACACCTCCCACGAGCCCTGAAGCTGCACTGGATAACGCGTGCTGGCCGCGCTCGGGGCGGCTGCACCCGTCAAGTCATGTGGGCTCCCCACGTCGTCCTGAGCGATTGACCCGGCTCCAGTCGTATCAAGCCATCGCCGCTCTCGAAGGCGTTCGGTGGGCACGTCATCGGCTCGGTGCCGAGACCGCGACGCCGCCGGCCGGGCTCAAGCGTGTCGCCGGTATATATCTCGAGAATCGGGTAGTGCTCGTCCACCCAGAGCTCGACACAGTGTCCATCGAGCCCCGAGAGGCGGACCCATGCCCGGCCAGACTCGTCACGAGCCAGGTCGGTGAAGGCGAAGTCCACCTTCTGGCTCCCAATCGGCCTGGGCTCGGAGAAGTCGAACGGCGTGCCGGCCACGGGTTCACGGCCGGTGGGTAACTGGCGGACGGCGTCGGTCAGGATCCGGGTCCCGGCATCGAGCTCCAGCGTGCAGGCATCGATGAGTCCGGTTCCCGGTGAGAGGTAGGGGTGCTGGCCGCAGCCATATGGGCACGGCGACGCGCCGACGTTGGTGGCCGTGGTCGCCACGACCAAGCCAGCGTCGCCGAGCTCGTAGGCAACGCTGACATCGAGGCTAAAGGGATACCCCGTCATTGCATGGAGCCTCGTTGCCATCACGACACGGTTCGCTTTCCGCTCGACCGCGCGCCAGGAACGCCAGCGCAAGAGGCCATGGATGGCGTTGCTCTTCTCCGGCTCGGTCAGCGCCAGCTGGTAGCCGGTCCCATCGAACCGGTAACGCCCGTCGGCGAGGCGGTTGGGCCACGGAACGAGCACATTGCCGTGCGCCCCATCGCAAATGGCGTCGACCGGAAAAGGGTCAAGGACGAGGCGTCCGCCCACCTCGTACTCGCGGACACCGCCGCCGACCTCGACGATCGTCGCCCGCTGACGCCCACTCGCGATCTCGTACTGCTCACCGGACGGCGCAATCGTCACCTGAACACTCGCCATTGCGCCGGCTCACCGTAATCGCTCGTGGAACACCTCGGAGATCAAGCTGCAGAACAGGGCACCGCCCGGCGAACGACTCGGCTTGGGACGACCGAGACACGACGACACATCGGGCTCGCGTCGAGGATGGTTGGAACACACACATTAATACAGTACGTGCCCCGATTCGGCGTTCTTGTCGGACCGGACCCATCTTCGAATCCGGCTGGTCAAGTCCCGGGTAGTGGTGTGAATTCGGTGGACTGCTCACAACGTTCGTGTCCGTCACATCGGGGCACGCCCACTTGCTGTAGGTTCTCAGATGAGTTGTTGAGACAGCCAATCGATTGTCGCCCTTCAAATCCGTCTGGCATCTGCAGTGGTTGTACCCGCGGGCCTAGCTACCACGTCGAAGCTTTCGCAAAGCGATGGCTCGGCTGTCCGACTCCCTTGGATCCTGCTCCGCCGCCAGCGACGCGCCGTCTTCTCCGCAGCTCGTTCGGCTGGATAGGAGACACCGCTGAGCCTGTCGTCGAGATGCGTCAGCGTGGAACCGGTCGCGCCCGAAGCCTCAACGACTGGACGCATCAGGAAGCATCTGCTGCTGTCGGATCAGACGCGATCATCCAGGATTGTCACGTCGAAGGGCCCGAGGAAGATCAGGACGAAGTGGCACGGCTCGTCCCCCGCGGCCTGGTGGCACAGAACCTTCATTCGCAGGGAAGTGCGCGTACGAACCCGGGGCTGTTCACGCAGCACAACGTCGTTAAGCGAGAAGTGGCAGCGGCCGAGGGGCCTGAGGCGGTCACGCAGGAGACGGGCTTGGCAGGCTTTCGAGTCGTTGCTTGAGCTTGCGGCAGTTTGCCGGCATCTCGTTGCGCGCTTGCCGGCGCACGACCAGGGGCACGAGTAGCTTGCCGATGCCGTGCCCCTCGAATTCCAGCTCGATCGTCACGCGCGACCGGTCGCTGCCGGCGAGCGGCTCGACGGTCACGTCGACGATCGCTCGTATCGGGCCGTCGATCCCGTGAATTGCCCAGCTTGATGGCGGATCGATCTTGGTGATCTCCGAGGTTGACTGCCGCGCGGTGCCGCCGATCCGCCGCGTCGTCGTGCACTTCGATCCCACGGTGGGGGACTTGCCTTCCTCAGTGCTCCCGCCCTCGACACCGGCCTGCCACTCCGCGAACCTGGACGGATCGGTGACATAGGCGAACACGTCGTCCTGCGGACGGTCGATCTCTATGCTCGTGACGATGGGTGCCATACAGCTTGCCTCCGTTTCGGTCCTGATTCGGCTTATCGGTCGGGCTGCAGCTATGCGGCCACCACGTCGGCGAATCGGCGTAGGTAAAGCGGCCACCCGTCGTTCGCGTCGACCCCCTCGCGGACGGCCTCCCAGCCGTCGCCGTGGCGATCGATGTGCCGATGCTCGAGCTCGAGCCGCGTGCGGTCTGGCGCCTCGGCGATGAATCGCACATCGACCTCGCTGGTTTTCGCGTGATCAGTCTCGATTTGCCATTGCGGGCTGATATCCCAGCTGATCACCACTCGGTTGGGCGGGTCGTACGCGAGCACTCGAGCCCAGTGACACTCGCTGCCGTCGACACCCTTGTCGTAGACGGAGCCGCCCTCGGTCAGTTCGAACACCGTCTCGGCGATATCGACGCCCAGCATGTTGTGCTCGGGCGGCTTGAAACTGCCGAAGCCCTGAGTGAAGACCGAGAACGCGCGCTCGATCGGCGCGTCAACGACGACCTCGTGGCGGACGGACGTTGGTGCGGCTGGTGTGGTCATGTGACCTCCTTTTCTGGTTGTTCGACGGCGGCTTTGTACCCGGTCAGAGCGGTGGTCCAAAAGCTATCGAGCTCTGCACGCAACGCGCTGAGGCCGTCTGGGTTGATCGCGTAGATGCGGCGGTTGCCAACGGGCTCATCAACGACCAGCCCGGCGTCCTTGAGCACCCGAAGGTGCTGGGAGACAGCGGGCCGGCTCACCGGTAGGCATTTGGCGAGCTCGCCGACCGCGTATGGGCGTTTGGTCAGCCGCTCGAAGATGGTGCGCCTGGTGCCGTCGCCAAGGGCGGACCAGGCGGCAAGTTGGTCAGTCGCCACGCACCGTAAGGTAATGCTTACGGACCTTTGGTGTCAAGACTGAGCCAACAACCTTGCTGAGCATTCTCGGGAGCGATCAGGTTGCTCCTGCCCGTGATCGACGCCGGCATCATCCAGAACCCGATGTTCGGGGGTGGCACTCCTCGAGGGTGGGCGGTGCTCTTCCCCACGTATGGCCCAATGCGGGTGGTGGTCGATGCCTCGTTGGCACCTCAGCAGCACCTGGGCTCCGACCTTCTGATAAGCGGGTTGTGGGTTCTTGCACTCGCAGTCGGCGTCGCTGCGGTGTTCGCCGCGATCAGCACGTCGCACTCGTCACGCGGCGCGCCGGTACCTAGCCCTACCCGCTAGGGGTATGCTAAGGCAATGGCAGGCTACATCGCGCACAAAGACGACCTACAGAAGCGTCTCCTTCGTATCGAAGGCCAGGCCCGCGGCCTCCAGCGGATGGTGGATGAGGAGCGCTACTGCATTGACATCCTGACCCAGGTGAAGTCGGTCAAAGCTGCGCTCGACCGAGTTGCGCTCTTGCTTCTCGACGATCATGTTGAGCATTGCGTTGCTGATGCCGTGAGGAGTGGCCATGGGGCAGCCAAACTTCGCGAGCTGAGCCAGGCGATCGGTCGTTTCGTGGAGAACTGAGCGTGAGCGTTCTCGCGTTCATTCTCGACCATATCGGGTCGGCGCTGCGGCTGTCGTTCGCAATGTTCTGGCAGGTGCTGTGGCCGCTCGCGCTCGGCTTCCTTCTCTCGGCCGTAGTGGAGACCCTGGTTTCCAAGCAGGCGGTCTCACGCCTGCTCGGCCGCGACACACCGAAGTCAATAGCGTTGGCGACGGTATTCGGCGCAGCGTCCTCCTCGTGCTCCTATGCCGCGGTAGCGGTGGCTCGAACGCTGTTCCGCAAAGGGTCGACGCTCGGCAATGCCGTGATCTTCGAATTCGCCTCGACCAACCTGGTCTTTGAGCTTGGTCTGGTCCTCCTCATCCTGCTTGGCTGGCAGTTCCTCGCCGCCGAGTTCGGCGGCGGCCTGGTGATGATCGTCATTCTCGCGGTGATCTTTCGATTCACCCTGCGGCGCAGCATCGTCGAGCAAGCGCGCAAGCAAGCCGATCGCGGCCTGCTCGGCAAGATGGAAGGCCACGGCGCGATGGACATGTCCGTGA
>JBAPWO010000234.1:0-3355 GCA_049283735.1 Candidatus Dormiibacterota bacterium | reverse complement strand
GCGCCGAGGTGCTCGGCCTGCACTGCAGGCTCGCCGGGCTGGCTCGGGCCGAATGGCCCGCTCAGATCTCGAGGGCGCTGTCGACGGTCGGACTCAGCGGCCACGGCGACGCCAGGGTCGAGACCTTTTCCAAGGGGATGCAGCAGCGTCTCGGCCTCGGCGTAGCGTTGCTCGGGAATCCGGATCTCGTGGTTCTCGACGAGCCCACCTCGGCGCTCGACCCGGTGGGCCGCGCCGATACCCGCACGATCATCCGGGATCTTCGGGATCGGGGGTGTGCAGTGTTTCTGAACTCCCATCTCCTCGGCGAGGTCGAGCAGATCTGCGATCGCGCAGCGGTCGTCTCCGACGGCCGCGTCCTGGCGATCGGACGCCTCGACGAGCTCCTCGGCAGTGGCGGGGTGCGCATGCGGCTCACCGGGTTGACCGACGACGGACGGGCCGCGCTCACGCGCCGCGGCGCGCTCGCGGAGCACGACGGGTGGTTCGTGGTCAATGGTGTGGACGCGGATCTCGTTCCCGACCTCGTGGCTGAGGTGGTGGCGAGTGGTGCGCGGGTGTACGCGGTCGAGCCGGTACGCCAGACGCTCGAGGAGCGGTTCCTGGCGCTGATCGAGGCCGAGCAGGCGCGATGGCAGCGCTGACCATCGCCCGGCTCACGATCCGGGAAGCCGCGCGGCGGAGGCTGCTGCTCGCGCTCGCCATCCTCACGGTCGTCGTCATCGGGCTCACCGGCTGGGGGTTTCAGCATCTCACCACCCTCACCAACCCCGACGGGACCCCGATCGCCGCCAGTGAGCTCCATCTCGCGACCTCGCAGGTGCTGGTGCTCGTCGAGTTCATGTTCAGCGGCGTGCTCGCGCTCAGCGCCGTGGTGGTGGCCTCGCCGGCGATCTCGGGTGACGTGGAGTCCGGCGTCGCCCTCGCCATGCTGGCTCGCCCGCTCAGCAGGTACCAGGTGGTCCTCGGAAAGTGGCTCGGCCTCGCCGCGCTCATCGTCGTGTACGTCGCGGCCACGACGACCCTCGAGCTCGTGGTCGTCGGGCTCACGACGGGATATGTTCCACCCGGGCCTGCCGGCCTGGGTGCCTATCTGAGCGGCGAGGGGATCGTGGTGATGTCGCTCACCCTGCTGATCAGCACACGGCTCTCCGGCATGACAGCCGGGGTGATCAGCCTGGTGCTCTTCTTCGTCGCCTGGATTGGCGGCATCGCCGGGGCGATCGGCGACGTGTTCGGCAGCCATGCGATCAAGAACGCCGGCACCATCACGCAGCTGCTGCTGCCGACCGACGCGCTCTGGCGCGGATCGGTGTACGAACTCGAGCCGGTGCTGTACCGGGACGTTCTCGGAGCGACGACCGAGCGCGCGGGCAATCCCTTTTTCGTCCAATCCCCGCCCTCCGCGGTGTTCCTCGGGTACGTGGTCTTCTGGGTCGTTGCGATCGTGGCTCTGGCAGTGTGGAGCCTTCACCGCAGGGAGGTCTGACCGAGGTCGGTCGCACGAATGGGATCGGGTTGCACCAGTCGACTCGATAGCCTTGACAGTGCACAGATGCCAGGTGGATAGTGCGTTTGGTCACTTAAGCACGATCATTGAGTTCGCAGAGAGGGGGCGTCATGACAGAGAGACAGGCTGGAAACGAGGCTCGAGGCGTGAGAGGCCGCGCTTCCGGCGCGTGGTCGAGCCGGCGGTCGCGACTGATCGGAGCAGGGATGACCCTCGCGCTCAGCGCGGTACTCTTCGGCGTCGGCGCGAACGGCCCGGTCGCTGCTTCGACAAAGAGCGGGGCGCTGAAGCCCTCGGCGGCCGGCGAGCTCGACTGCAACGGTTACAGCCCGGCTCAGAAGTCGCTCCGAGCGATGACCTGCACCGACATCAAGGGCGTCGCCGGCATCGACAACCAGAACACCTGGGGCGGCAAGTTCTACGACAACGGCCAGTACATCGGTCACGACGAGCCCGACACAACGTTCGTCTCGTCGAGTCCCGGCTCCGGCAACAGCGTCAGCTGGACGGAGAAGCTTGGCTCCGATCCGACCGCCTTGCCCACAGTTGCGACCCCCGGGAAGGACGTCTCGCACTGGTTCGAGCTGTCGGTGGCCCCGTGGTTCTCGATGGCCCAGTGCGATCCAAACTCCTACCCGCAGGCACCCTGCACCCCCAACTCCGACACAAACGCCCCGACGAGCACATTCAACGGCGGGGGATCGGCGTTCATGGAGATGCAGTTCTATCCGCCCGGCGACGCGCCGTTCATCGACAGCGTGAGCTGCGACAACACCCATTGGTGCGCGGCGCTCAACATCGACAGCCTTGAGTGCACCAACGGTTTTGCCACGTGCAACAACAACTGCATCGAGCCCGTGAACTTCGCGTTCATCCAGACCAACGGCGTGCCGACCGGTCCGCCGAATCCGCAGACCACCAGTCCTGCCAAGTTCATCCCGAATGCGCACACGCTGCTCATGAACCCTGGCGACAAGATCGTCGTTCACATGGGGGATGCACCGGCCAAAGGCGGCGGAAACGCGTTCAAGGTCACCATCGACGACCTGACCCTGCACAGGAGCGGGTTCATGCAGGCGTCGGCGGCCAACGGGTTCGCGAACACCTCGATGGCTGACTGCAGTGGCACTCCGTTCAACTTCCAGCCGGAATACTCGACTGCGAAGAAGGGCAACATCACGCCATGGGCCGCTCTGCAGACCAACATCAGCACTGAGTACGAGATCGGGCATTTCGAGGCGTGCACCTCGGTGACCAACCAGATCGGCACCGGTGCGGGAGGGTCCGGCGATCCTCTCTACAACAATTGTGTCGGGCCGTACGAGTCAACGGCCGACACCGGCAGCCCGGAGGCCGACGCCGCGTGCTGGACCAAGGGAGACACGCACGGAACCCTCAACTCAACGCCTGACGAGGTCGCCGGCTGTCTTGCCAACATCTTCCAGAACGGTGATCTCGATTTCGACGGAAGCGCCTACTGGGCCGAATGGCCGAAGGGAACGACCGCGTCGACCTATCCCGCGAGCTTCGTGCAGGCCTTTCCGACCACGGGCGGGGCGCAGTATCCGAAGTTCTACTTCCAGACCGACCTCGCCTTGAGCGAGAACACCTGCACGCCGGCGACGTTGAGCGGCTGCACGGTACCGCCGTCAGGTCCCGGCAATTTCTATCCGTACTGGAGTCAGTCCAAGACGGGTGGGCAGTGTGTCCTCGAGTTCGGGAACGTCTCGGCGCTCGTCAACGCCTATGGAAAGGACGCGCAGTACGGGACCAACCAGTTCGCGACGCTCGGCTACCCGGAGTTTGAGGGCCCGCTGCACAAGAACGTGTGCGCCTAGTTAGGAC
>JBAPWO010000233.1:0-3691 GCA_049283735.1 Candidatus Dormiibacterota bacterium | reverse complement strand
CGGCACCCCTCGTCGACAGCGGCGAGCGTAGTCCAGCGACCGTAGCCGACGCCCACACCTGCGCCCGCGCAATCTTCAAAGGCCACGCACTGATGGGCCTCGCAGGTCATGCGCTCGATAAGATTGGCGCCCATTCGCCGTAGTCTGATGATCCCCAGCTGCATGCATCGCCTCCAGTCCATCACGCTGTCAATGACGTGGTGTCCAAATTATCGGTTGCGGGCCTCGCGTCACTCCTCGGGCAGGTCCCAGAGCTTGATCCCGCCCAGAATGCCAGCGATGTTGCCCACGATGGTGACCGATTTGTCGACGTGCGCGTCAAGCACCTTGGCGTTGCCACCACCGACGTAGAGACGGTCGTAGTTGATCAGCGTGTGGAAGTTGGCGACGGCCTTTCGGGTGCGCTCCCGCCAGCGTTTGGCGCCGATCTTCTGCAATGCTTCGTTGCCGAGCTGCTCGTCATACGTCTCACCCTTGCGAAAGGGATGCTGCGCCAGTTCGAGATGCGGAGCCAGCCTGCCATCGACCAGCAGCGCTGTGCCGACCCCGGTACCAAGCGTCACGACAAACTCAACCCCTGCACCACTCGCCACCTCCAGGCCTTGAATGTCTGCGTCGTTGGCAACTCGCACCGGGTGGCGAAGGCGCGACGCCATCGCTGTCGCGAGGTCGAAACCTGTCCATGCAGCCACCAACCGTGGCGCAACCGGTGATCCAGGGCCAGACTCCGTCACGAAATGAGGGGCCGTGAGCACGATGCCCTTGCGCACGACGCCAGTAAAGCCGATCGACACACGGTTGACGGCGGGCAGCGGGGCTACCAGTGTCGCCAGGGCCTCGACCAGCTGGTCGGGCGAGCACGGGTAGGTCGTCGGGATGCGCACCCGGTCGGCCAGGAGCTTGCCCCTCGGGCCGAGCACCGACGCCTTCAGCCCGGTGCCTCCGATGTCGATGGCCAGCGTCGTCGGCCGAGCGGGCTTAGCTGTTGTCACAACCAACCTCCTCCATGGGTTGTACAGACCGACCGCAACGCTCAACCACGCCGTTTCGAGTCGGTGGATGGAATGCGGCGCATGATGCCACGCCCTTAGATCCCCGCCGCATTGGCGTAGTACTGCTGGTCCTCGCGCCAGCCACCCTGGCCCTGACCGATTGCGGCATAGCCCTCGACAAACTCGATGGCCCGCACCCACTTGACCATCTTGAAGCCAAGCTGGGTCTCGATCCGCAGGCGAACCGGGGCGCCATGCTCCACCCGCAGCGGCTCATCGTTCATCTCGAGAGCGAGGATCGTCTGGGGTTTGAAGGCGAAGGAGAGCGGGATGGTCCCGTAGAAGTAGCCCGAACGGCCCTCATTCTCAGTGATGGTCTTGTCGTCGAAAGCATAGAACGCGATGCATCGGGCTGCGGCTCTGGGTTTGACGGCCTCGACAAATCTGGCGAGCGGCACCCCGCCACACTGAGCGATGGCCGACCAGCCCTGAATGCAGTTGTGCTTGACGATCTGCGTTGTCCAGCCCAGCGCGCGCAGCTCGTCCAGGGTCAAGCGGAGCGGATGCTCGACCAAGCCGGCGACTTCGAGGCGGTAGTCGCGGAAACCGTTCTCGGCCATCGCCCTGTACGTCTCGTCGGGTGGCGGGTAGCCGTTGACCCGGTGGTACGGGGAGATGTCGGTCCAGGCGTAGCGCTGGCGGGAGACGAACACCCGGGAGAGCAGGCGCTCGAAGGGATCGACGACGATGCCCAGCGAACGCTGGACAAACCTCCGATAGCGCAGCGACACCAGCGTGGCCACGACGTTGATCAGCAGAATCCCGAACAGGCCGGTCAGGCCGATCGCGACCGCCAGGCCCTGGTCCGTGTACGGGGCGTGCTCGCGATGCCCGAGCACCATGACGGTCCAGAGGTTGGGCAGCCCGGTGATGATGACCAGCACGGTGTGCATCACGATGAACCCGGCGAAGAGACAGAGGCCAATGAAATGGAGGCTGCGCGCCCGTTGCTTCCCTCCGAAGAGCTGTGCGTACCGGGGGAAGCGGCCGATCACTGCCGGCGACATGGCTGCCCCGGTCAGGATTTGCAGCGGTGCAAGCAGGAAGATCACGGCGAAATAGGCAAGCTGCTGGACGGCATTGAAGGGCAGGCCCGGTTGTGCGGGAGGGAGGCGGAGCTGCAGATAGTCGCCGATGGCTCGCAGCGCATCGGGGAAGATCGCCCACGTCGTGGGGACGATCGTCCGGTAGTAGCCGCTGGCGAACAGCAGCGCGATATAGACGGCGCCGTTGAGGATCCAGAACTGAATGCTCATGAAGTGCCAGTGCCTGCCGATGCCGAGGTTCTTGCGACCTGGAAGCGCGATCACCGGCGACCAGGAGTCCTCTTCCTCCAGCGAGCTCCACGGCGTGACCGGGTCGGCAGAGAACCGCTTCTTGGTGAGCCGCAACCATTCGCGTCCTGGCGTGCAGTGGTCGTTCCAGTAGAACTTCGGGCACGCCGAAAGCACCTCGAGCCCGCTGCGGGCGAGGAACAGGATGAAGAGCATGTTCAAGAAGTGGGTGACGACGATCCACACCGGGAACGTGTAGTAGTCAGTCATTGCGCACGCGTTCCTGACTCACGCGCACAACCGAAGAGGTGTCACGACGCCGAGCAGGGCGTCGTCCTCTGGGTTGTGACGGGGTCGCGCGCGATTCGATGTCCGCCAAGGGCAGGGTCACATCCGCACCTGCGATTAGCTCGAGCGCCGCATCTTCGTGGCGCAACCGGAGGCTGCTCCCATCGATCAACTCGTAGCTCACCTGTCCGCGCGTGATGTCCACACCCAGGCGCGCGCCCTGCCAGCGCACCTTGAAACGCAGCCGGCTCAGCCGTGCAGGCAGGCGCGGGGTGAACGACAGTACGCCACCGTGGGTTCGCAGTCCACCGAAGCCCATCACCAGCGCGATCCAGGCGCCCGCGAGCGACGCGAGATGCAGACCGTCGCAGGTGTTGTGCTCCAGGTCGTCGAGGTCCATCAGCGCCGCCTCTCCCACGTACGCATAGGCGAGATCGAGATGGCCGAGTTCCGCGGCAAGCACCGCCTGGGTGCATGCAGACAGTGACGAATCGCGCACGGTGATACGCTCGTAGTACTCGAAGTTGCGCGCCTTCTCCGCCATGGTGAAGGCGTCCCCACGCAGGTGCATGGCCAGCACCAAGTCGGCCTGCTTGACGACCTGCTTGCGATACAGCTGAAAGTAGGGGAAGTGCAGCAGCAGCGGATAGTCCGCGTCCCGCGTGGCCTCGAAGTCCCACACCTGGTGCTTGGTGAAGCCCTCAGATTGCTCATGTATCCCGAGACGCTCGTCGCAGGGAATGAACATCGCCTCGGCAGCATCCACCCAGCTCTGCGCCTCGTCGGCGTCAGCGCCCAGCTCTGCGGCGCGCTCACGCCACCTGAGCACCGCCGCGGCGGCAGCGCGCAGGTTGGCCTGAGCCATCAGGTTGGTGTAGACGTTGTTATCGGCCACCGCACTGTATTCGTCGGGCCCAGTCACCCCGTCGATGCGGAACCATCCCTCCCCGTCGACGTGGCCGAGCGAACGCCAGAGCCGCGCCGTCTCGACCAGCAGCTCCAGGCCCTCCTGGCGAGCAAATTCCTGATCCCCGGTCGCCTCGACGTAGCCAACAGTCGCCGCCGCAACTCCAGCGT
>JBAPWO010000232.1:0-2859 GCA_049283735.1 Candidatus Dormiibacterota bacterium | reverse complement strand
GAGGCGAGCAGTGCGCCGGCGACGACAACAAGCAGAGCACCCACCGTTATGGCGACCTGACTGAAGCGAACCGGAGTTCCGCTCAGGTAGGTGGGGGCTAACGCCGCGGTGATGGCGACGAGCACGGTCGCGCACGCCAACACGTGGCGTGGCTTCACGCTGCCCAAGGCGATGCTCTGCAATCCCGCGCCTGCGAGCAACGCCACAGCGAGTGACACAAGCACGCCACTGTACGCCCAGAAGGTGATTTGACCCAACACCGGGGTGTTGGCGAAGAGCTGGTTGTACCATTCCGGAAATCCGACGACCTTGGCCACAACTGCGACCGCCGTCACCACAAGCAGAATGCGCACGCTTCGCGACAACGCTCGCGAGAAGGCGCCAAGCGCTCCCAGGAAGAGCGCGCCAATGCCGAACCAGTTGTCGACCGGGGCCAGTGCACCCGCAAACCCTCGTGGCCCCACGATGTTCCAATGCGGTCCGACGAAGCTCAGCAGCTGCCGCCAGTCCTCCAGCTGGAGAGAGGGATGTGATCCAGGTGGGTGCTGGGTCAGGGCGTTTCCAACGTACTCGGAGAACGGCAGGATCAACGGCAGGCTGAAGAGCAGTCCGACGACGCCTCCGCCGACTGCGGCGTACACGACATTGACGGGGGGCAGGCGGTGAGTCCGGGTCAACGTCGCTGCAAACCTGACCAGGAACCATGCAGCTCCCATGAGCAGGCACAGGGCCGTCTCTTCCGGCATGCCAAACAGCACCGACGATGCGACCGCGACCGCGAGGATGCCGCTCGACGTGCGCGATGGCTGTCGCAAACATCGCTCGACGCCGAGGATGAGCAAGGGAAGCATCGCCATGACGCCCGTCTGAATGGTCGTCGTGCGCAATTCGAAGACGCCCGACATCATGTAGACGAAACCCGCGACTGTCGCAGGAAGTGGGCGCAGACCGAGATACCGGCACAGGTAGGTGCAGAACACGCCGGCGGCGAGCAAACGCGCCAGCAGCCATGCGTCCCACACGCCCGGTGTCGGAGACGCGACCAGCGGCCACGTGAGGGGGTTGAACAGGCCGTGCGTGGCGTCCGCGGCCAAGGGAGCTCCGAGCATGACGTTCGCGTCCCACAGCGGGAGTTCGCCCTGTGTGAGCTCGAGATGAGCCTTCTTGATCTGCGGGACGAAACCCCAGGCGGAGGCACCCGCGTCGACCTCATTCCATCCAACCGGCACTGGTGCCGGATAGCCATACGGTCCGGAGACGAACTCGGTCCCCTGGAGATATGTGCCGGTCAGAAGCGTGCGATCGTGAAAGACGACTGCACGGTATGTCACCGTCAACACGGCTGCGTTGGCGCCAACGACCAGGGCAAGCGTGACCAACCGCCGGCGCCACACGCCGTCCCACACAAGGCGCCGCAATCGTCCGTATGCCCGTCGCCGGTCGGTCTCGGCAAGGCGCCTCATCGCGCCGCGGACTCTATCAACGCCGAGATGGATCTGCCGCGTGCGGGCCTGGTTGGCACCTTCGCGGGTACAATCATGAGCCGAAGCGACGACGGGGGCACGCGCAGCCACGTCGAGCGAGAATCACACAGACCGCGACCTTATCATGGGAAATTCGATGATCTCGGAGTCCGGGCTGTTCGAGCCGAGGGCCTCATTGGGGGGCGGGGTGACGCGGACATCCGCGCTGCGCAGCAACCTGAACCTCACGCGCGAGTTGGCCGTGACGACATTCAAGCTGAAGTACACGGGGTCGGTGCTCGGCTACGCGTGGTCGCTCTTCAAACCGCTGTTGATCTTCGGGACGACGTACTTGGTCTTCGCCGTGTTCCTGCACGTCGGCAGAGGCAGTCCTGCTGAGAATTTCCCCGTGGAGCTGCTGCTCGGCATCGTGGTGTGGACGTTCTTTGCCGAAGCCACCGCCACGTCCACAGCCTCGGTCGTGGCCAACGGTCACATCCTCAGCAAGGCGTACTTTCCGCGCTGGATCCTCGTTGTGGCGTCCACTCTCAGCGTCAGCATGACGCTCGCGGTGAACATGGTGCTCATCCTCGCGGTCGGCCTGCCGCTGGGATGGTTCCACGTCGGTTTGTACACGCTGGTCCTTCCCCTTCTGTTCGTCGAGCTGTACGTGCTCGTCGCGGGGATCGGCCTGCTGCTCTCAGCGCTGTACGTCTTCTACCGCGATATTGCCCACGTGTGGGAGATCCTGCTGCAGATTCTGTTCTATGGCAGTGCAGTGGTCTTTCCCTTTTCGCTGATTCCGCCGAGGTGGAAGACACTCATCGCGTTCAACCCCATGGCCCAGATCATCGAGGACATGCGCCGCGCCCTTGTTTCGCAGGTGGTTCCCTGGTCGTCGCAGGTTCTGGGTCCGTTGCTGATCGTGCCGATCACCGCTGTGCTCGTGATCTTCGGTCTCGGGTTCATCATCTTCACCCGCCGCAGCTCCCAGTTCGCCGAGGCGCTGTGACAGATCCGGCAATCTCCGCCGAGAACGTGAGCAAGGTGTTTCGGATCCCACTGGATCGCAGTGCCACGCTCAAGTACCGGGTCACCCATCTGCGGAGCACGTCTCGGTACCGCGACCTGATGGCGTTGAAGGACGTCAGCTTTGACGTCGGGGCGGGCGAGTTTCTCGGCATCACCGGGCCCAACGGCTGCGGGAAGAGCACGCTCCTCAAGATCCTGTCGCGCATCTATTCGCCGGACTCGGGGCGGGTGCGCCTCTCCGGTCGCGTGGCGCCGTTCCTCGAGCTGGGGGTCGGCTTCAATCCCGAGCTCTCCGCGCGCGAGAACATCTACCTGGGTGGCGCAGTGCTGGGCCTCACCCGCAAAGAGCTGGCACGCCGCGTCC
>JBAPWO010000231.1:0-2355 GCA_049283735.1 Candidatus Dormiibacterota bacterium | reverse complement strand
GAATACGGTATTGAGCCGCACGGCAAGCTCTCCACTTTTGGAGATTGCCAACAGCTCAGCGCGTTTCAGCCCGAGTTCGCGTGAGACCGTGTCGTCAGTGCGTGCCATGTAAAGTTGAAGGTCGCCGCCATCCCACGACGCGCTATAAACAATGCTGCCATCAGGCGTGTACCGGGCGTTGCCGATGAAACCGCTACGGAATGTGATCTGCTTGTATTCCGCTAGGGGTGGGGTACCCTTGCCTCGCCCCCACCACCAACCCAGACCAAGCATGGCTGCCGCGAGCACGATCACACCCGCAGCGGCCGCCAACTGACGACGCGAGCTTCCTGCGTTGGCTTGTTGTACCGCGGCTTGCGCACCAGACTTGGTAGCGGCGGAAACGTCCGTCAAGGCTTCCAGGTCGAACGCGATGTCTCCCGCCGACTGGAACCGTTGCGCGGGATGCTTTTCCAGGCAGTGCCGCACAATTCTTTCCAGACCCGGGGGAACGTTGCGAGCGGTTTCGGAAAGCTCCGGCGCTTCTTCCTTGAGGATCGCACTCATTGTGTCGGCCGACGTCTCGCCGTGGAAGGCCCGCTTGCCCGAAATCATTTCGTAAAGGATCGCGCCAAAAGAAAAAAGGTCGGAGCGGTGATCGGCCGATTTTCCGCGCACCTGCTCGGGCGACATGTAACCGGCAGTGCCCATGACCACGCCGGCGTCGGTCGCCACTTGCATGGTTGGAGCGTCTCCGCTGCCATCGTTCGTTTCCGGTCCCGTCAGCTTGGCTAAACCAAAATCGAGAATCTTCACCCGGTTGTCGCTGGTCAGAAACAAGTTTTCCGGCTTCAGATCGCGATGCACGATGCCCTTCTCATGCGCCGCCGCCAGCCCACGCGCCACTTGTAATGAGTAATCGACTACTCTGCGGATGGGCAGCGGGCCGTTCCGCAGGCGTTCGCGAAGGGTCTCACCTTCCAGCAATTCCGAGACAACATAAGGCGCACCCTGCTCCTCGCCGATGTCGAAGATGGAAAGAATATTGGGATGGTTGAGTGCCGCCGCCGCCCGCGCTTCTTGCGCGAAGCGCTGCAGACGGTCGCGGTCCGCAGAGAACGTCGCGGGCAGAACCTTGATCGCAACGGTGCGGTTCAACCGAGAATCGTGGGCACGATACACCTCGCCCATACCTCCTGCACCCAGCAGCGACTGGATTTCGTAGGGGCCAAGTTTCATGCCAGAGGTGAGTGCCATGAGTGCCACGTATTATAGCTCCCGCGCTGTGCTTGGTACGTTAAATGCGCCACGTCCGGATAGATCATTGGCTATACGGAAGTGATAACGACTTCGAGTTACGAATCGCGGTAACCATCATCCAGTAACGGAAGCGATCTGCACAAATGCTCACGCATCCGTGGATGGCTGGTGAGTGACGGCCAACCGGAAGTTACGTTTTCACGTTTTTAGGCAGACTCCGGCGACGTTGTCCCGAAGTAGGCTTGTAGGAAGTTTCACCACATAAGTAACGATAAACGTTAGGGCCCTATCGGGACTGCCCCGAAATAAGAAGTGTGGGGGTGCGCAGTGGTGTGGTCGGGGCAGTTTCGATAGGGTCGTTTGAAATGAGCCGCTGGCGTCTGCGGCGGACGCGGTGGGCTATGGGATTTCAATCCGTCCGTGCCGGGTGCAGGGCGTCTCTAAAGCAAGCAACCGAGACGAAGGGAGAGACGGCGTTGTTCTTGAACATCGCATTGGAGTCTTGACCTGTGACAGAAAGGGTGGTGTTTGGGGGACTCCGTCGCTGCGTGAGCAGACGAGGGCATGGCGTGTTGGAACACACCTACAACAGACGTTGATCGAAACAAGTTGCGCCATCGGTATCTCAGGAGGAGTCAAGGCTGCACCTCTGGGAATCAGGCATGGTCAGGGCCGATTGGAAATAAAGCTGGCTGTTGGTCAGCCGTTCAATAGTGAACATGGGACCGGCGCAAACCGGACAGCGCAGATGGGTTGTTGTGTCAGCCTCGCTTGGGCAGTGCGCGCTGAGCAGATTGCGGCAGCGTACGAGCATACCGCCGCGCCTGCGATTAGCGAAAAGTCCGAAGTGGCGGATGCGGACCAACCCTTTCGGGAGAACGTGGA
This sequence comes from Candidatus Dormiibacterota bacterium, assembly GCA_049283735.1. Classification (GTDB taxonomy): domain Bacteria; phylum Chloroflexota; class Dormibacteria; order Aeolococcales; family Aeolococcaceae; genus Palsa-851. The sequence continues at coordinate 231 of JBAPWO010000231.1, read as the reverse complement.
TCAAGAATCGTCGCAGAAACTCATCTGCGGAAACCGTCATGATTTTCTGCTTGCCGCCGTGCGTATAGTCTTTCCAGCGAAACGAGACTCGATCATTCTGGAACGCCACCAGTCGATGGTTGGAGATGGCGACGCGGTGCGTATAGCGGGCGAGATAGTTCAGAACATGTTCAGGACCTCCGAAGGGTGGCTTGGCGTAGACCACCCAGTTTTCGCGGAAGAGGAGTCGCA
>JBAPWO010000230.1:0-1597 GCA_049283735.1 Candidatus Dormiibacterota bacterium | reverse complement strand
CGCGACTCTGGGTGCCACTCGTGATGGCAGGGATCGTTGGAACGCTGGCCTATGAATTCCAGGTGACGTTGCCGGTAGTGGCCAAGCAGACCTTTGGTGGCAACGCGGCGACGTATGGCTTTCTCACGGCCGCCATGGGTCTTGGGGCCGTTTTCGGCGGCCTGTTCACCGCAATGCGGGGTCGGACGGGACTGCGCACGATGACGTTCGCCGCCACCGGCTTCGGGGTTGCAATGCTCGGTGTTGCGCTTGCGCCGACGCTTGCGATCGGCTTTGTCGCGATGGCCGTGACGGGATTTGCCGCGATCTGCTTCATGTCCACCGGCAACGCGACGCTCCAACTCGAGGCGACCCCATCGATGCGTGGGCGCGTGATGTCACTCTGGACTGTCGGATTCATGGGTTCGACACCGGCCGGTGGTCCACTCGTCGGCTGGGTCGTGGAGGTGGCAGGTGCGCGGAGTGGTTTGGCGGTCGGCGGATTGTCGTGCCTCGTCGCCGCAGCGATCGGACTGTTTGCGATGCGGAAGCTCCACAGGCGTCGGACCCCAACTTCGAAGTCGCCCAGGATCGAGGAGGCGTTTGACTCACTCAGCCCGCTGGTGAGCGCGGAATCGGACTGAGCACGCCGGGTGGCGTCAGACCGGAGGCGGTCCCGGCGCTCCAGGTAGAAGCCCCGCGCGCCTCACTATGGGCCCTCGAAAGTACACGGGGCAGAGCGCGCAGCGACGAGATTCGCCCTTCCACGATATCGGCGATCCGAGGGCGCCGAGGTCCCTTATCAACCTGAGGAAGCATTCGCGGCAGCCAATCCTCCGATGCCAACGCCGATGCCAATCAGAGGTCGCAGCCAGTCGGTTACTGTCGGGTCTGACTTCCCGTTTGTATTCAGGAGACGGTCCCAGACGGGACCGGTCAGGCCACACCCGCTTTCTGGAAATGCGGTATACCGCGTCAAGCGGTATCGAGGGTTCGAATCCCTCTCGCTCCGATTTCCTTTATAGAATAAGGGATAGCGCCTGGCTCCGGCGGCTCCAAGACGGGTGCGACGTTCTCTCACACGCTATCGATACCCAAACGCCGTTCCAATGGGAAGTTGAACCGGAATTCTGAATGCAGCTGCCAGCGCGCCTGCTGGCTGATTACTCGCGAGCATTCGATCCATCCGTGGTGACCTTGACTTCTGCGGAGTCGGATTCCTTTGCCAGCGTCAGCGACCTTGTGCTGGAGCCTGAACCACCTTTGCCGGTCTTTGCGACATACAACTGGGCGTCAGCCCGCTGAAGCACCAGGTACGGATCGTCGCCGGCGGCGCCAGATGCCCAACCGACACTCACTCTCGCTGGACCGGTAGGAAGGTTCAATCCCGCAACGGCGCCCTCTGCGCGTCGCGCGACCACCGCTGGCGCCTCTTCCGAAGCATCGGGGATCAGAAGGACGAATTCGTCGCCGCCGATGCGCGCGAGCGTCTCGCCCTTGCGCGCGACGCTCGCAAGCACATGTCCGATCGCCACAAGGAGCGCATCGCCCGCCGCGTGACCGTACCCGTCGTTGACGGCCTTGAGGTCGTCGACGTCGATAGCGAGGAGCGCGAACG
>JBAPWO010000229.1:0-2312 GCA_049283735.1 Candidatus Dormiibacterota bacterium | reverse complement strand
GGCATCATCCCGAGGGTGGGCGCGATCGTCGTCTTCGGCCCCGGCAACGGCTACAGCCCGCTCGGGCACGTCGCCTACGTGGAGTCGGTGGTGAACCCGACCAGCTTCATCGTCGACGAGGCCAACGCCGACGGCCTGGGGATCGTCGACCAGCGATTGATCTCATCGCTCACCGACGTCGAGGGCTTCATCTACTGACGTTCAGCGGCGCTCGTCATGTCTCTGTCGCGACGCTTAGGCCTGCCTTCTCGAGGCGTGGGCGGCCTGGAACATCGGCAGAGGCCCGCCCATCGAAAAATGTGGTGCCGAGGGACAGAATCGAACTGTCGACACCAGGTTTTTCAGACCTGTGCTCTACCAACTGAGCTACCTCGGCGATCCGCGACGCAGTGTACCGGCACCTCACGCCCTTCCCATGGCGCGTTTGGTCCACTGAAGCGCCCGTACAATCAAAGCATGGCCCGGGTCATCCATGTCCGCGTGCGCGGCATCGCAGCAGCCCACCGGGATCGATTACAGGACCGGTTCGCCGAGCTCATCACGGGCCGGGAATGGCGCGACCGGCTTCCGTGGCTCGCCGATGCCGGCTCGACCGACCTCTTCGCCCAACTCTTCTTCGACCAGGCGCTGGCGGCCGATCTCCGCGACGACCCGCCCGCGAACGACCTCGCCGCGGCGGGCTTCATCCGCGTCGCCGGCGACGAGACTGACGCGCTCGCGCTTGTGTTCGTCCTCCGCGACATCTCCGAGCGCTTTTCGTGCCGGGTCGGTGTTCGCGATCCGGACAACCCGATCGCCAAGCTCCGCGTCGTCGACCTCGTCAACGGCCGGCTGGCCGACCAACGAGCCCTCGAATCGATCCTTGTCCGCCGGCCGATCTTCAAGCGGATGCGCGACGGCAACCGGATTGAGATGTACCCACCCCGCGCGCTCGGCAGCGCTTTCGGCACGAACGAGGGAGCGGATGGCGAGCGCCGGGCCTGGAGCTTTCTCGTGCACGGCATGCGCGATTCGCGCCCCAACTTCCTCGAGGCCGAGGCGGAAGCCATCCGCATTTGGCGCGGGCTGCGCTTCCTCGAGTGAGGGCGGTCGTCCAACGGGTCAGCCGAGCCAAGGTCGATGTGGGCGCAGAGACGGTGAGCGCCATCGACGCGGGCCTGTGCGTCCTGCTTTCGGTCGGCCCACAGGATGACGAAGCGGTCGCGGAGCGGCTTGCCGCCCGCATCGCGACCCTGCGGATCTTTCCGGACGCAGCCGGCCGGATGAACCTCGACCTGGCAGCTTCCCGCGGCGCGGTCCTGGTAGTGAGCCAGTTCACGCTTCATGCCGACACCTCGCGTGGGCATCGCCCCTCCTTCGTCCGCGCCGCACCTCCCGACCGTGCGGCCGAGCTCTATGACGCGTTCGTGGCCGCCCTCCGCCACCTCGGCCACCACGTCGAAACCGGCAGCTTTCGCGCCCACATGGCCGTTGACCTCGTCAACGATGGTCCGGTCACCCTGGTCCTGACCAGCGGCGAGCCCGACTGGCCGGCTGACGCAGGGTAGCGCCCGGGATCAGCCCGCGCGTCGGGCCCTGAGCGCGGCGAGCTGCTCGTCCTCGCCGCCCGCGCCTGAGTACCGGAGCAGCTCGGGGGGCCTGCCCCCGGTGCCCGCCGGCGATCGGAATCGGGGTACGCGGAGCCGCAGAGCGGCGACCTCGGTGTCCCGCACGGGACGGAGCACGCCGGAATCGCGCAACTCCTGGATCCGCCGCCTGAAGGTCCGCTCGCTGCCCTCGGGGCCCCCGTGAAGGGCCACGTGGAGGCGCAGCAGGTCGTCCCCGGTGAAGACGTCGCCGACCAGCGCAGCGGCACCGGCGAGCTGCCGGGTGTCGGCGCGAAGCCGGTCGAGAGCGGAGCGCAGCGCGGCCGCGCCCGGTGCGACGAGGTGCAGGCCTCGTCCGGTCGCCGACCAGACCCCGGGTCCCGGAACCGGTCCGTATTGGGCCGCCGCGTAGTACCAGACCGTGACGCTCCGGGATCGTGCGGGATCGTCCTCGACGCCGACGAGATGGAGACGCTGGCCTCCCCGGGCTCCTCGACGGCCTCCCAGGTCGATGCCGGCCTCGGCCGCGGCTCGAAGTGCCGCTTCGGGGAACCGCTCCCTGGGGCCTAGGTCGCCTGTGGGGAGGGTTCTCTTCAGGGTGAGCACGTGCAACGCCCGGCTCGCCGGGGTCCCGGGCTCAGGATCGAACCCGAATACCGCAACCCCCGCGCTCAGCGCCGCCATAGCTCCCTTGGTCATGCTCCGGCCTCCTCCAGACTCGGTGTG
>JBAPWO010000228.1:0-10871 GCA_049283735.1 Candidatus Dormiibacterota bacterium | reverse complement strand
GGCATCATCCCGAGGGTGGGCGCGATCGTCGTCTTCGGCCCCGGCAACGGCTACAGCCCGCTCGGGCACGTCGCCTACGTGGAGTCGGTGGTGAACCCGACCAGCTTCATCGTCGACGAGGCCAACGTCGACGGCCTGGGGATCGTCGACCAGCGATTGATCTCATCGCTCACCGACGTCGAAGGGTTCATCTACTGACGTTCAGCGCTCCTCATGCCGCTGTCGCGACATCGAGGTATTGTGCGGCGCAGGCTGCCTGCGCACTCGAGTGGTGAAATGTCACTACGGCACATGCTCACTCGATGCGATCCGCTGCGTTACACACCCGATGAAATAGTTGCCGTCACCTGCGATGCAGATCCGGCTCATGAGCTGATCCCATCCGCTCTAGAGTCGCCAACTAGTCGGACCTGGTGGATCGTAGACGCAGAAGCTTCCGGTGCGAATCGATCGGCGCAGATGGTGGCCGGCTCGGGGATGCGCCGCCTCGACATGAATGACTGCATCCCGGATCCTGCCTGTAATTGCCTTGCGCGCACGCTCAGCCGGATCAAGGACACGGCGTGCGCGACCGCCGAGGCCGACGGCTGCCCTGAGTTCGCCGAGGAGGAACTCGCGTTCCTCGCGGGCACGGCTGGCGCGTTCCGGATCGTTGTGGGCATCTGCTTCATCGATCTCCTCCTCGAGGTCCAGCAGTCGAGCGCGGTATTCCGCCCTCGCCGTGGCGTCGAGCGCCTCTCCCACATCGCCCTCGACTCCGAGGTCGAGGTCTCTGCTTCCGGAAGCACGCGTCCTGCGCGCACCGGACGGTCCACTCGCAAGATCGATGGCGGCCACCTCGGTCCCTGGTGTCTGCAGGAGTCGCGCGATGTCGCGCAGTCCCTTGCTGTCCTTGAGTCGCGCGACGACACCTTCGTAAGTCAGCGTCCAGAACTCTCCCTCACGTATAAACGCATTCGTCGTCGTAGCCGTGAGGCTGGCCGACGGCGAATCGCCGTGAGCCAATGTGACCGCCTCCTCGAGCGACATGCGGGTGCCCTCCTGCCAGAGTACGTCGCTCGCCTCGTCGCCAAGCGATGCATGGAGAGCGCGCCGCGCACCATCAACGTCGCTCGCCAACTCGACGACGCCAGCAGTTTCGAGCAGAGAGCTCGCGGCACCCAGGAGCCGCAGGGACTGCTCGGGTTGCTCATCGATGGCGAGCTGAGCCAGTCCGGCCAGCGCATAGGCGGCAGTCGTTCGACCGCAGCCGAGCTGCAGCGAAAAGTCAAGCGCCTGCTTCCAGTTCTCCTCGGCGCTGGCGGTGGCTCCGTCCGCGACGTCGACCTCGGCGAGGCTTGTGAAAAACCCGCCGAGCTGCCAGAGGTCGTTCCGACTCCTGGCCAGAGCAACCGCCTCATCGATCTTCGCGCGCGCGGCGACGAGATCTCCGTGCTCCACAAGGGTGGAGCTGTAATTGTTGAGCACGGTACCCAGCGCTTCGGAATCACCTGCCGATCTGATGTGCTGCTCCGCCCCCGCAAAGGTCTCGAGACACGCGATGAGCCAACCCTCGAAACGCTCGGCGCTGATGACCGTGGCAAGTGCGCTAAGCGCCTGACCGATCAGGAGGTCGTTCCCAAGCTCACGAGCGATCGCGAGGCACTGTTCCCCGAGCTCGCGAGCTTCCCCGAGATAGCCGCGAAACCAGGCCCAGAACGTAGCATCGTAGAGCGCGTGAGCCCTGAGCTCGTCGCGAGTTCGATACAACGCGAGGGCCTCGTGCAGCCACTCGCGCCCCTCTGCGGGGCTGTTTCTGATCCAGTACCGTTCGAGCGCGACTGCGAGCCGCAGGGCGGCAGCAGGATCGTGCGCGAGTGCCCATCTGAAGGACGCTCTGAAGTTGTCCAACTCCTCTTCCACACGACCCATCCACACTGGCTGTCGCGCCCCCCGCAGTTCCGCATACGCCCGCTCCCCAAGATCGAGGAAGAAGCGAGCGTGTCGGCTGTGCGCCGCGGCATTCTCGCCCGCCTCAATCAACCGCTCATGCGCGTACTGGCGGATTGGCTCGAGCAATCGGTAGCGTCCCGCATCGTCCTTCGCCTGCAGTACCACCAGCGACTTGTCGACCAGGTCGATCAGGAGGTCGAGGGCGGACTGACGCTCGCCATCTGGGTTCTCGCCGCAGACGGCCTCAGCTGCCTCGATCGTGAATCCACCCGCAAACACGGACAGCCACCGGAAGACTCGCTGCCCTCCCTCGCTGAGCGTATCGACGCTCCAGTCGAACGTCGCCTGCAGAGTGCGCTGCCTCGGAAGTGACAACCGGCTGGCTCCCGCCACGATGTTGAACCGTTCTGCGAGTCGTTCGTCGATTGCGGCGACGGACATCGCTCGAGTCCGGGATGCGATGAGCTCGAGAGCAAGCGGGATGCCGTCCGCGTGCTGGCAGATCCGCGCGACGGCGGCCGCGTTGCCGTCATCGATGTCAAAGCCCGGTCGGGCCGCACGCGCACGCTGGATGAGCAGTTGCACCGCCTCGAAGCTGCGCAGATCCTCGAGGGTATGCCGGCGTTTCTCGTCGGGCGTTGCCATGGACGGCACTCGCCAGGTGATCTCTCCCCCGACTCTGAGCACGTCCCGGCTTGTGGCGAGGATGCGCAGGCCCGGGCAGCGCCGCAAGAGCGCATCCACCAGCTGTGCCGTCGGCGCGACGAGGTGCTCGCAGTTGTCGAGCACGCAGAGGAGGTCGCGTGCCTCGAGCACCCTGATCAGCGACTCGGTTGGGCCGAGTCCTTTTTGGGCCGTGAAGCCCAGTGCGCTGATGACGGCCTCCGGGACCAGCTCGCCATCAGTCAACCCTGCCAGTTCAACGAGCCAGACGCCGTCGCCGAATGATCCAAGACCCTGCCGGGCGACCTCGAGAGCGAGCCGAGTCTTGCCGATGCCCCCGGCGCCAGTGAGCGTGACCAGGCGCTCGTGAGCGACCAACTCCTTGACCACCCCGATCTCGGCTGTACGGCCAACGAAGCTCGTCAGTTGGAGCGGGAGGTTGGTCCGCTCGCGGTGATCAGCGAGCCGGTAAATCGCTGCAGCCATCGAGACGCCGCCCCTTAGGCTGAGGGAGCCCTGCCCATCCCAATTCCAACACCCGCGACGTCGCGCGGATCCCCCTGCGAACCCATTGCACCACCCCCAGGCCGTCAGCCGGGGTGCTCCGGATCCTACCGCCCACGTGATGGCCCCGTCCACGCAAATCGCCAGACGGTTTCTGGCGACCCGTGGTGGCTTTCTGGCGCCACCAGTGGTGAGCCTCCCTCTCGGGACGGCAATGAGGAGAACGAGCCATGAGAGTCACGCGACGTCTGAGGTGGGCATCTGGGCTGGCGCCGGCTCGCGGCGCACGGGAGAGCAGCAGGGTGGCGAGGCGCGCGTTGGCGGTGGTCCTCGCCGCCGGCGGGCTGATGCTTGCCCCGCTCGCGGCATGGGCCGCGCCGTCGACGTCAGCGAGTGACGGTCACTTCCGGACGATCGACGATCCGAGCGCCGGGACCGCAAGTGGGCAGGGAACCTATCCATCCGGGATCAACAAGGAGGGAGCGCTCGTCGGAAACTACTACACGAGCACCAACCAGGGGTTCGGCTTCCTTTACAAGGACGGCACGTTCACGGCGGTGAATGATCCTCACGCCGGCAACGGTGCCTTCCAGGGAACCGATCCTTTAAGCATCAACTCCGGCGGCGCCATCGTTGGCTACTACACCGACGCCAGCGGTGTGAATCATGGTTTTCTTTTCCGCCACGGGAAGTTCGCGACCCTGGACGACTCGAACGCGGGCACATCGGCGTCGCAGGGAACCATCCCCCAGGGCATCAACGATGCCGGCGATGTCACTGGCGCTTACATCGACAGCGCCGGCGTCATTCACGGCTTCACCCTGATTGACGGGCGATACAAGACGGTCGACGATCCGCACGCAGGGACGGCCGGCGGGCAGGGAACTGCGCTCTGCTCCACCAACAACAACGGTGTCGCGACGGGAGCTCTCGTCGACGCCCAGGGTGACCACCATGGATTCCTTGATCGGTCAGGCCATCTGAGTGCGCTCATCAACGACCCATCGGCTGCCAACGGCAGCGGCCTGGGTACCGAGACCTTCGGCATCAACGACAACGGCGAGGTCGGAGGCCAGTACTTCGACGCCGGCGGCGTGCTCCACGGGTTCATCCTGATCCGGGGACGGTTCACCACGATCGACGACCCCAGGGGCTCCACCGGCAGCTCGGTCCAGGCCCTGTCGGATACCAGCGAGCTCGTCGGCTATTACACCGACGCAAACAGCGCGGCGCACGGCTTCGTCTTCATCCCAGACGGAGACTGACCGCCGACGTCAATCCGTTGACGAGCCCGGTGTCGACGACGGCGCCGGGCTCGTCTCGCGCTCGCCGGCCGCCATGTGAGGGACGGCTTCCGGCTGACGCATCCGTACGTCGCACGACGTCGGCAGAGCTGGCTTCCCGGCCCCGGTTTCACCCGACCATCACTCGGGCTTGAAGGCGCAACAAAGGACCGAGTCGCGCAGATTGGCAGCTCGGCGTGTGCCCGCGGCGCTCCGTAGGTCTGCCCGCTGCGCGCATGGATAGTGGTGATGCGCTCGCGGAAACCACACCCTCTCAGGCTGGGGGAGGATGGACATGACGCGTCGCGGTCAGCGTTGACGCGCGCGAAACGCGGCGACGTTGACGCGGCTCGAGCAGGTGGCGCTGCAGTAGCGGCGCGACCTGTTCTTCGAGAGGTCAACGAGGACGTCATCGCAGTCATCGGCGTCGCAGACGCGCAGCCGGTCGAGTTCTCCCTGCCGAACGACGTCCACGAATGCCATCGCAGCCTCGACGACTATCCGATCGGCGAGCGCTACCTCGGGCAGAGTCGCGTGCAGGTGGTAGTCCCATTTGTCGTGTCGAACGAGTTGCGGCATCGCATGCGAGTCACGGAGGATCGCGTTCACCTCGGTCACGAGACCGTCCGCATCCAGCTCCCAGAGGCCGCGCAGCCGCGGGCGCATCGCGCGCACCTGCTCGAGCTCGCCGGCATCCCGCCGACGGCTGCCGGTCCATCCCCACTTCGCGACGAACCGGTCCAGGTCCTCCACGGAACTGAGACGGTCCCCGGCCTGCTCCTCGGTGTTCACCAGTGCTGCCGCGGCTCGCAGCGCAACCTCGGTGTCATGAGCGAAGAGCACCTTGACATCTTACACCTCGCTCCCTAAGCTGTAATGGCCGTAGTGTTATTGGGTCATTACGATTCGACGGAACGCGGGAGGCCGAAATCGTGCGCCGATCACTGAACGTAGGTTTGGCCATGGGCCTTCTCTCCGCGGCCACCTTTGGCACCTCCGGCTCATTCGCCGCGAGCCTGATCGCCGCTGGCTGGACACCGGGCGCCGCCGTGACAGCCCGTGTGGTGATCGCCGCTATCGTGCTGACCGTTCCGGCACTCCTTCACGTGCGATCCCGGCATGCGACCTGGGCATCGCTTCGCACCATAAGTGTGTATGGCGCGATGGCGGTGGCGGGCGCACAGCTCTGCTACTTCAACGCGGTGGCCCATCTTTCGGTCGGTGTCGCCTTGCTGCTCGAGTACTCCGGGATCCTGCTTGTGGTCGGATGGGGCTGGCTCCGCCATGGCCATCGGCCCGCAAGGCTCACGGTGGTTGGTGGGGGTGCTGCCATTGCTGGGCTCGTGCTCGTTCTCGACCTGGCCGGCTCACACCGTCTCGACGCTGTCGGGGCACTCTGGGGACTTGGAGCCGCAGTGGGACTGGCGGCCTACTTCATCCTTTCTGCCGAGAGGGACGAGAGCCTTCCACCTCTCCTGATGGCATGGGGCGGTCTCGTCGTGGGCGGCATTGTCCTCGCCGTCGCAGGTCTATCCGGGCTCCTGCCGCTGCACGCCACCTTCGGTGCCGTCACGCTGCTCGGCCGGCGGGTGTCGTGGATTCTTCCCGTGCTCGGACTGGCGCTGATCGCCGCCGTGATTGCGTACGTTGCCGGCATCGCCGCCGTGCGTCTCCTCGGTTCAAGACTAGCCTCGTTCGTCGGCCTCGCTGAGGTGCTGTTCGCGGTCGTCTTCGCATGGCTGCTCCTGGAACAACGCCTTGATGCGACGCAGCTCGCGGGAGGGGCGCTCGTCGTGGCGGGGATCGCGCTGGTGCGCCTTGACGAGATGCGACATCCCGCGCCAGTGGACGCCGTCGAGTACGTCGCGGGAGCAGAAGCTGTTGCCTGCGACGCAGTGGCAACAGGCACATGAACGTGCGTGGTGCCGCCGCTGCGACCGCACGTCGCCGTGAACGCAGCGCATAGGGGCGTCAACGTGCTAACCGGCATCGGTATCGCCCGCATGCAGCAACGACAACATTTGTATTATCGCGTCATGTTTTCGAGCGAGCGACGCAGGCCGCTCGTCCGTGAACGCTGTCAATCGCCTGGTGCTTGGATATGCGCCCGCAGAATGCCTTCAACGCTTCCGGGGTCGTGTGGCGTGATGGTCGGTCGGATGTGGTGGCCGGTGTCGAGCACCAGCGCCATGCTCTTGTGCGGTCGTTCAGGATCAAGGTTCCACCAGTGCAGGAAGTCGCCACTGCCCCAGAGCCGCCACCTCCGCACTTTGCTCGCCCCCGTCAAGGGAAGTTCGCTGACGCCCTTAAGCGCTGAATAAGGAATTCGTTTTGCTCCCCATAGGTAGTACCACTTTATAAGCAGACCTCCGTCGTCACAGACGATTCGGCCGTCATTGTAGGAAGCCCTGTTGTCGTCAGCCATGTGCTTTTCTCGGCTGTAGAGCGCACCTATGTGCTCCGCATGTCGGCCGCAGCGATCAGCGTGGCGGATCTAGCCAAAATGAGCGCCCAAGATCACCGTCAGGCTTTCCTGGCCTTCGCCGCAGGACTCATCCGCGACTTCGACCGCTACCTGGACAGGTCTGACGTCGACCTCGTGCGTGACGGCGTGAGCTACCGGCTGCTCGCACTCTGGCTGACTGACAAGGAACTGGCTGAACTGGCCCGCGATATTTTTGCGGCGCTCCAACCACGTCTGGCCAACTCGCCGAGTCGTGCTCGGAAGCGGCGAATCCTCGCCACCATACTTCTTCCCGCGTCCGAGACTAGGCCATGAGGCTTGTGGACGGGAGGCTGAGTTAGGTCCTCCTTAGCGTCGGACCTCGCCAAGGGTGCGCGTTTGGGCGCTTTGGGCGCGGGTTTGATGGCGGAGTGGATACGACCCGGCTACCGGCCGGAGGTCGTCACTCGTGGCTGCAGGGAATGTTCTGCGTTTTGCCGGGTCCGCGCGCGCCGATCCGTGTCTCCGACCGCGGCCGACTGTGCTCGCTTATGTTCGCTACCGCACGGAAGTCTCGACCGCGCTTTCGTACGCTCAAGGCTGTTCCACAACTACCGGCCGGTCGGCCCGTAGGACCCGGCGCTGGTACGGTCATCCAGGGTCCTGGGAGACGAACGTGCACAAGCACGAGGGAACCTTCGCCGTGGGGCAAGAGATATCCGAGCACCATCCAGAGCTCGCCGGTGCGAGGGGCGACTTCGCGTCGGGTATGGAGCGAGTGCCGTACACGCACCAAGGCACGTTCGCCGAGGGTCAGGAGCAGGCGGACCCGCATCCGGAGTTGATCGAGAATCGACTCGGCTTTGCAGCAGGCCAGAGGACGATCAGGTTCATACCGTCGTTCCAGTAGATTCCCGCATCCACCGCTTGCGTCTTTTAACTCAAGTGTGCTTATTGCACGCTAGGGTGACACAGCGTTCGCTAATGACACCTGATGGCCCATCGGCGCCGACCAGTCGTCCCTCGTGGATCAGCTGCAGGCACTCATCACAACTGGATCCTCATCCCGCAGGGACTCCTCCTCAGCATCGGCCTGTCTGGCGTTATCGGGTCAGCGCGGCGTCAGACGTACAGCTCGGGCGCCTGCCGCCCACGCCAGGTGAAGGTCTGACGGATTCGGGTTGCCAATTTGGTCGAGGCCGATCTTGTTGAATTTGGCAAAGCTGTGGTTGTCGCGCGCCATCGCGGCGTACTGCTCTACGACTCCATCCTCGTCGACGAGCACTTCCACATCCGCGCGGCGACGCTTGCCCTTGAATCGAATCTCCACCGGCTCGCCGGTGCGGAGGTTGCGACCCCAGGCGAACGGCGTGCCGATGAGCAGAATCCGCTCCTGGCGGGTGTACGCGACCGGGATAGCGTAGTGCCGACCCGACTTGCGACCGACGACATACACGGTGATCAGGCGGTTGCCCACGACCCTGCAGAACAGCGGCGTCCGCAGCAGCCCCCGGACGATCCGGTTCGCTAGCCCCTGCAGAGCTAAGGTCTGCGCCCTTGCGCCCGACGTCGGTTGCGCGTCTGCCGACGGATTCGAAGGCTCAGGGGACACTTGTTATCCATGCTACGTCGTCGCCATCGACTCGGCCGGGCTGCCCAGCTCTTGGCACCATACACTGAATTGTATAGGCTAACGGGCACCCTAGTGGCAGCCGGTGGCGGCACGGATCAACAACGTTGTCCCGGACGTTGTCCCAGGTCGGATCTGCAAGGGCTCATCAACAACTGGATCCTCATCGCGCACCCGCGCGAGAACCACCGGCGCGCCCGAGTTGACTTGTTCTATCGGTTCGGTGCGGCTGCGTGAGGAGATCGTTCGCGGGAACGGAGCGATGCGGCTGCAGTCGCGTTCGGCGATGATCACCGAGCCGGATTCCTCCTGCGACCCGTCCTGGTGAGGAAGCGCTCGTGTGTCCGGCATGCAGTCCCTCGCAACGTCGCCGATGGAGTGTGGGAGCTCGCAACGACGACGGTGGTCGGGAGTTGGCCAGCTTGACGAGGACCGGGCCAAATGACCGCGGACGTACTAGCAGGAGGTCGCCACTCCAGGGCTAAGAGGGATGTTCTTGCCTTTTTCCCGGTCCGAAAAGGCGAGTGGACGCCGTTCTCTCCTGCAGGACCGAGACTACTTCGGGACGCGCCCTCTGTCGCGAGCAGCAGCCCGCGCGATGCGTCCAGCGTGGATGGGGCCGAGCCGGATCTGACCGCTGAACTGGCCCCACATGCCGCAGAAATATAGTCGAGGAGCGGCGGGGTGCTCCGGAGCGCCATCGTGATACAGCGGTGCTCCGTCGGCGGCAAGCACGCCCAGGCTGCCGACCAGCGGCTCCAATCCGCGCTTGTACCCGGTCGCGCAGATGACTGCGTCAGGCTGTAGGCGACCGCCGTCGACCAGGACGACGTCACGGCCGTCAAGGCGCCGCACATCGCCTACGACGTGAGCCGTTCCCCTCTTGAGCGCGGCTATGAACCCGTCATCCACGGCAGGATTCCGGTGGCGATGCAGGAAATTGCCGTACACGCCTTCCGGTGGCGGCGGGAGGCCGAAGCGTCTCAGATCGCCGAAGGTGATCCGCCGCACTATTGAGAACATGAAATCGGCCACGGTGGACGGAAGGTGATCGGCGAAATAGGCTAGGAGCGGCTGGCCCGGAATGCCGAACACCTCCCGAGTCGCGAGGTTCGGCGGGGTACGCATCGAAATCGTGACTCGGGCTCCGGCCTTGACGAGATGGCTGGCGATATCGAGACCCGAGTTTCCAAACCCCACCACCATAACGCTTCGGTCTTGGTAGGCGCGCGCACTGCGAAACGCCGACGAGTGGATCAGCTCAGGCGCAAACGAATCGCGTCCCGGCCAGTCGGGAAGCTGCGGCACCGCGTCCCAACCAGTGGCGATAACCAGGTAGCGGCAGCACATCGCACCGGCGGAGGTCTTCAACCGCCAGAGGCCGCCGTCCCGCTCGACACGGAGGAGCGACGCATTGCACTCCACTCGTATCCGGTTGCGCAGTGCGAATGCGTCCAGATACGCCACGACGTCATCGCGGCTGGGGTAGCGCCCGCAACTACGCGGCATCCCTTCACCCTGCAGCTTCGACATGGGCCGCCACGAGTTGAGCCGGAGCTCGTCGTAGCGCGAACGCCACCGCGCAGCCACGGTGCCCGCACTTTCGATCACAACTGTCTCGAAGCCGCGCGTTACCAGCGCTTTCGCGGCGGCGAGACCCGCCGAGCCCGCACCCACCACGATCGCATCATGGTTCTCTCTCATGCCAAAACACCCTAGTGGTGAGCTTGCGGCGCGTCGATGGTGCAGGTCCCCCTGCGGGCCGGGTGGTAGCACGCCTGATCTTTGCGGTCCGTCTGCGCCTGGTACTTGCCGTACCGATTCGAGATCGCGCGATGCGGCCAGCGTCTCGATGCGCTCGTCACCAAGCACCGACTCGCCCGCATGCGCAGCCGGCGTTTGCCGACCTCCAGCCATGTGTCGGCAGACGGAGCTACACCTCGGCCAGCATGAGGCCCGCAACGACGACCCTTTACGGACCTGGCCCGCCCGGATCGTGGAGAAACGAACTCCGGTGCGGCGATCTTCGGCCTGCCGACCGCTATGTCCGTTTGGGCCTCGGCTAGCGAACCTCGGGCGTCGCGAACGAAGATAGAACGCGTGAGCGACCACCTCAGACGATGGAGCCAGGCAACCATGTACCCCGATATGTGGGTTGACCCGAGCAATGACCCTCGCAACCATGAAGGAGTCGGTGGGGACGGCGGCGAGCTTGCCACTCTGCAGGACTATCTGTCGAGGTACCGGATGACCCTGCGGATGAAGTGCGACGGTCTGGATGCGGAGCAACTGGCTCGTCGGTCAGTTCCGCCGTCGACGATGTCGCTATTGGGACTGCTTCGGCACCTCACCGAAGTGGAACGGGACTGGCGCAACTGGATCACCGACAGTGATCCGCTGCCGAAGCTGTACGGCC
>JBAPWO010000227.1:0-10856 GCA_049283735.1 Candidatus Dormiibacterota bacterium | reverse complement strand
ACGGCGCGACAAGCGCCACCACGAAGAGCGCCACCATCACGCAGATGAGGACGAAATTGGGCAGCGAGATGAGGATGAAGCCCCAGTGAATGTAGGGAGCCGGCGCGTCCATTGGCAGCCTCCGTGTCGTTGGAGTGTCAAACGAGAGTGTGCGTGGTCGCGCGCACTGCCCGAA
Source organism: Candidatus Dormiibacterota bacterium (assembly GCA_049283735.1). Taxonomy (GTDB): domain Bacteria; phylum Chloroflexota; class Dormibacteria; order Aeolococcales; family Aeolococcaceae; genus Palsa-851. The sequence continues at coordinate 10,681 of JBAPWO010000227.1, read as the reverse complement.
AGGGCACGAGGTCGCCGGAATGGGTGACCTCGGCCAGCTGGTATGTGACCAATGACCTCTGCCGAGGTTTCCCCACCGTCCCGCTACGATAGCCGCCGTGCTGATCCACGATCGGTACGGTTTCGTACTGACAATTCTGGCTGCGGTTGGGGCATTTGCCGCGATCGTCAGCCTGTTCCGTCCACGAATTCTCCCGATCGTGCGTCTGTATCTCCGCGCGACGATCGTGCTGGCCGCAGTCCAGGTCGCGATCGGGATCGTGCTGGTCGCGACCGGCGAACACCCCCACCAACTTCTGCACTGGTTCTATGGCGCGGCGACGCTGCTGACGCTCCCGGTCGCCATGACGATCGGCGTGCGGTTGGGGGCTCGTGAGGCACGGGTCTGGCTGGTCGGAGGCGCGGTGCTGACGGTGCTTTTCGCGCTCCGCGCGATGGCGACCGGGTGATGCCAACTCGATGACCAACGGCACTGGCGGCGGCGGTCCCCAGCGCCGAGCATGAAGAGCGGACAGTGGCAGACCACACCAGAGGGGAAATGGCCAAAGGCATCGATCTCAGCGACGCACTTGGTTCGTGTCCGTATTCAGAGGAGACGGTGACCGGGTGCCGCTACTACCTACCGGTTTCGCAACACGGTGGCTTTCCGGGTGCGGCCCGGTGCCGGCTCGCTGTGAAACTTCCCACCCCGGATTACATTCACCACACCGTATGCCGTCGCCGCATGGCTGGCGCACTCATGCGCTCGTCGGCGTGAGTGTGGTCAGCTGCGCTCAAGACAACCGCCTACCGAATCAGCACGAACTCCGAAGTGGCCACATGGTCTTTGAAGAAATGCGCACTGCTCCCCAGCGCCTGTATCGGCGTCAGATAGGGAGCAACCTGTTGATCGAAGTAGACGCGGAAATCCGCCGGGAGCACCGTGCGCACCGCGGCGACGATCGCCTGCACGTTGAGATAGAACATGCCGTCATTGCTCGCGCCGACCTGGCCGGCAACGACCCGGTACTGCGGTGAGGTGGTGATGTTGCCGGAGCGTTTGGCATCGACCACAGCGCGCACCTCGGCGGCGGTCGACGCAACGATCGCCCAGCCATTGTCGACCGCGTATGACGGGCCGAGCTCGGCGGCGGTGACGTTGGGGATGGCGATCGTGGAGATGGTCACACCCTCATAGGTCTGGCGGGTCACCGTGGAAGAGCCGCAGGCGCCAGCCGCCGAGCAGGCTGCGCTCGTCAACCCGTCGAGGAAGGTCTGCGCAGCAGCGGATGAGTTCGTCCCGATGAGCAGCGCGCCCGATGGCACCTGTGCTCCTTGTGCCTGCTCGACTTCGATACCGGCGTCACCGGTGAGGTGATTGATGATGCCCGATGATCCGGTGATGCCAAGCTGTTGCAGCGCCTGGCTCGCTGACGTGCCAATGCTCGGGCCGGCCAGCGAGACGACGCTCTTGAGGATCTGAGGAAGGCCGACCAGCGTGAGAAACCCCAGGGCGTGCGCGGGCACATAGGCAAGTGCCCCGTTCGCGTGAGCCGGGACGCCGAGCATTGCGCGCGACGCAGCGCTGAGCTTGGCGGCGTCATAGTCGATGGTGCCGGACACCGTGATTCCCGATGACGAAGCCACAACCGCCTCTCCGATTCCTTTGTATCCGTTCAGGGCCGATGTCACACTCGCCGTGGCGGGTGCGGATGGGATCAGCGAATCAAGGCTGGGAACGTTGAGGTAGACGAAGGCGAGCCGATCGCTGGGAAGCTGCGCCTGCACCGATGTGTAGTCGGCAGTCGACAGGAGGTTCGCGTGTTTGCCCTGGGAGGTGTCGATCACCTCGTCGACAGCGGTTTCGGACGTCCCCGCTATGACGGTGCCGGCGGTGATCGCCCAGACCTGGGTGGCGGCCGAAGAGTCCTGTCCGACATTGACGGTGACGCCATCGTAGGTCGCCGCTGTCCAGCGTTGGGTATGCCCGACCGGCCCCGCCATGTACTTGGCGAACATCGCCTGAGCAGCCGCGTCATTGGTGCTCGCCAGAAGCGCAACCTCCGACGGAGTCACGGCTCCGGGGTTTCCCAACACGATCAGGGAGAGTTGCGACCCGAGCCAGGTGCGCACGTCGGTGTGCGAGAGCCCCGACGACTGCACAGCGCTGTCGAGCCAGTGGTTGATCGTCGCGTCTCGCGACGAACCGCCCAGACCAGGGAACTTGCCGAGGAGGCTGTTGAGGGCGAGCAACTGGCCACCCGACGGCTCGAGGTCGAGATTGACATAAACCGACGTATCGCTCGGAGCGAACGACACCATCGAGTCAGCGGTACCGCGAAGGAAGCCGAAGGCGAGCACAGCCGCCGCGACGCCGCCCGCCACAAGAACCGCGATTCCGCTGCCCGCGACCGCCCGGAACGCTTTCGAGTGCTCGCGGCGAGACTCGGCGCGTGGCTGGGCGTCATCCGGCACCGCCGCGGGTGGCTGCCAGGCGGAGGGCTCAGCGGGCGGTGGAAGCGGTGGCGGTTCTGGCCAGCCGGCCGTGCTCACGCCGGCGCACCGGCGGCGTTGATGCGCAGGGCGCTGCAGTCACAGGCAGCCCTGGCACCCGTGTGGCCCTTCGTTTCCATGGGGTCGAGAGTGTCACGCGCGGTGCCAAGCCACACTCGGCCGCAACCGGACCGTTCCCGTATGCGCATCCGAACTGTTGCAAATGCCACGCCTGCGGTGCCGCGCGGTGGTACGCCGAGGCGCGAAGGAACCCCTTATGGGGCGGCCAAGCACCGGCTTCCCCCGGACCCTGCCCGCGTGGCTGACGATGTTGGACCATACGCATCAGCTTGACCGTCGAGAGCATGTCGGACTCCGATCCGAATCGTCCACCCCAAGGGCTCGAGCAGCCTTCCGCAGCCAGGGTGCTCCGCTCGCTCATCCCCAACCTGGTCATCAACGGCGGGTTTCCAGTCCTGCTGTATGTGGTGCTCAAGGGACGCGGTGTCGCCGACGTCCCAGCGCTCGTGGCCGGCGCGGTGTTCCCGCTCGGGTACACCGCCTGGGATTTGGCGCGTGCCCGACGCATCGACCTCATCGCGGCAATATCGCTCTTCTTCATCGTCGTGGGTGCCGCGGCAAGCCTCATCTCGGGAGCTCCTCGCTTCACGCTCGTCAAAGAGTCATTCTTCACCGGCCTCTCCGGTCTGGTCTTCTTCGGTTCCCTGTTTGCCCCACGCCCCCTCATGTTCTACATCGTCCAGGAGTTCGCCACCGGCGGTGATCCGCAACGCTCGCACGTCTGGACTGACCTCTGGCAGTACCGGGGTTTTCGGCACTCCATGCGCATGATGACGGCCATGTGGGGGAGTGCGTTTATCGCGGACGCACTGATTCGTGCCGGCCTCAGCTTCCTCCTCTCCACCGCACTCTTGCTAGTCGTCTCGCCGCTGCTCTTCTTCGGCGTCTTCGCGCTCACGCTCGTGCTCACCATCGCCTACGGTCAGCGGGCTCAGCGTCGGGGGAAGGCGCAGCAGAGCGAGGCCGAGGGCAAGGAAGGTTAACGCACGAAGTTGACAGGCCGCGACGACGCAATCTCTGCTCTCGAGCGCATTGCGTACCTCCTCGAACGCGAGCGCGAACCTTCCTACCGCGTGCGTGCCTTTCGCAACGCGGCCGCCGTCCTTCGTGCGCTTCCAGACGCTGAGCTCGAGGAGCGAAGCAGGCGCCGCACATTGCACGGTCTCGCGGGGATCGGCCCGGTCACAGCGCAGGTCATCGCGGAGGCGCTGGCGGGGACGACACCCGCGTACCTGCAGCGCCTCGAAACAGAGGTCCCGCCCATTGCGGAGGCTGCGCTGGCGCTGCGACGGGCACTGCGTGGCGACTGCCACGTGCACTCGGACTGGTCGGACGGCGGCAGCCCCATCGAGGACATGGCTCGGACCGCGATCGCCCTTGGGCACGAGTACATCGTCCTCACCGATCACTCACCGCGGCTCACGGTGGCCCATGGGCTGAGCGCCGCGCGGCTCCGCGATCAACTCGACGTCGTGCGCGGCATCAACGAACGACTCGCGCCATTTCGGATCCTGACCGGCATCGAGGTCGACATCCTCGAAGACGGCTCGCTCGATCAGGAGCCAGACCTGCTCGCGCAGCTCGACGTCGTGGTGGCGAGCGTGCACTCGAAGCTCCGCATGCCGCAGACGGAGATGACACCGCGCATGCTCACCGCCATCCGCAACCCGCACATGGACGTCCTCGGCCATTGCACCGGGCGGATCGTCGTCGGCCGCGGCCGACCCGAGTCGGAGTTCGACGCGGACGCCGTCTTCGCGGCGTGCCGGGAGCATCACGTCGCGGTCGAGATCAACTCACGTCCGGAACGGCTCGATCCACCGATGCGCCTGCTGAAGCTCGCTATCGAGGCGGGATGCCGGCTCGCCGTCGACACCGACGCGCACGCGCCGGGTCAGCTCGAGTGGCAGCTGCGCGGGTGCGAGCGCGCTGCCGCGTGCGGTGTTGTGGCCGACATGGTCATCAACACCATGCCGGCGGACGAGCTCGTCACGTGGACGAGGATGACGTAGCTCAGGCTGCGGCGCTCGACCTGACTTCAGGCTTCGAGCGGTGTGCGTCGGTCGCACACAATGCGGGCTTCGCACCATTTGCATTTTGAGTGACAGAGCGCGCAGTCTCGGTGGTTGCCAGCTGGTAATCTCGGCAACCCGACACAGGAGGAAAGTCATGAATGCCTATGACTTCAACGTCGCTATACCGCACAGCAAGGGCAGTCTCGCGAAGCTCGCAGAGGAGCTGGGTCGCGAGAACGTCAATATCGAGGGTCTGTGCGCTATCGAACAGAACGGGAATGCAATCGTTCACCTGCTGACCACGGACAAGGCAGCGACGAGCCGCGTGATCGCCAAGGTCGGCTATAAGGCCATCCGCGAGACGGAAGTGATCGTTGAGCGCGTGGAAGACCGTCCCGGCATGCTTGGTACGGTTACGCGTCGCCTCGCCGACGCCGGCATCAACCTGACGACCGTGTATCTTGCGACCGACACGCGTCTGGTGCTCGGTTCCGAGAACATTTCGGCCCTGAAGACCGCCTGGAAGGATCTGGCAGCAGTCGCATCCCGGTAAGGCTTACGCCCGTGTGGGGGACCGGCCGGGGCTCAGCCGCCGGCCGGTCCTTCAGCGGTACGCATCACTCAGTCCAGGCCGCGCCAGGATTGAGGGGACCGCGACCCGCGCAGCGGACCGCGACCCCCGCACCTGCTGTCTCGCGGTTCAGGTTACCGTCAATGCCTGCGTGGAAATGGGCCCCGCTCCTTGTCCAGGAAACGCCGACCCGACACCGCTGAACATCACCAGCGTGACCGTGTACCGACCCGGCCGGCTGTAGGTGTGCGCCGGAGACTGGCCAGAACCGGTCGTGCCGTCGCCGAACTCCCAGAGGTACGTCATCACGGGCTGCGCGCTGACGGTTCCCAGCGCGGAGAAGCTCACCGGCGTTCCTGCCGCCGCGTGCTTCGGTGTGAAGTTGAACCCGGGCGTGGTCCCACTCTGACCGGTGGTGACGATGCCGCCGTTGCCCGTGGACGTGCCGTCCTTGGTCATGATGGTCAGCCCGACAGAATAGGCGCCGGCCGACGGGAAGGTGTACGAGATGGTCGGGGTGGTCTCCTCGAAGGTCTGCTGGTTCAGCACGGCGTTGAACTGCCACACGTACTCGGCGACTCCGCCAGGTGCGCTCGAGCCGGCGGCGTTGAAGTTCAGGGTCAGCCCAGAGCCCGGCGTCACCGTGAACATGGCGTGCGGCCGCGCCGCGCTGGGCGTGAGCCGCTGCAGGCACGAATGGGTCTGATTGCTCCACTCCTCCTGGAACCAGTAGAAGTGGCCGTTGATCACCTGGTTGTACTTCGCACCATTGGGCGCCAACCCCAGCGGTGTGCCCATCTCGCCGACGCACTGGTCGCCGATCTCGGAGCCCTGGAGCGCGCCGGCGCCGTTGGTCCAGGCGTCGTTCGGCAGCGGATCGCTGACCGATTCGTTCTGCTCATGGCTGAGCCCGCCGTTGATCTCACCATCTGCGATGCCATTGGGATTGTTCCCGTCCTGACAGGCTGGATTGGTGGCATCGAACGGGTCATTGGCATAGAGAAGCATGGGCGACAGGCTCGTGTTCTGGTGGTACGCGCAGAAGGCAAGGTCTTTGGACTCACCGGCTGAGCAGCCGCCAAAACCTGTGCTGGGGTCATTGCTGAAGCAGCTCTCCACGGTTGGAGGCGTGAGCAGGAAGTACTCGTGGCTCAGATCGGTCTTCAAACCGCGGGAGGCGACGAAGCTCTCAAGCTCGGCCTGGATCTGAGCGTCGGTGTTGCATGCGCTCACTACCTGGCCAGTCAAGGGACTCGTACCACCCACCGGACACTCGGTGGGCGGATAGGGATCGGTATCCACCAGCGCTCCGCCGAAAGTGGTCTTGTATTGCGCGAATGCGCCGGTCAGGTCCTGGTACTGGGCCGACACCGAATCGACGTTCTGGTGACCGCCGCTGTCGTGGGCCAGGTCGGAGAAGAACGTCTCCAGACCCGAGACAAACCCGGCCGGGTACGCGGAGAGGCCGGACGGGCTCCAGAGCACCATGTAGTCGGTGTTCGACGGCATCACCGGGCCGCCGTTGTAGTCCATGTTGGTGAACACCCGGTCGAAACCGGTTCCCTTCGAGCCTCGGAGCGGAACGTAGGCTGCGGGGTGAGCCGGCGCACGCGAGGTGGGCGATGCTGCCGCGGCAATGGTCGGCGTCGCCTGCTGGGAGGCGGCAAGCGCAACAACGGCGCCCGCGGCCAGAACAATCCCCGATTGACGGATACGCATCTGTCGTCCTCCTGTCCCGTCCCGCTTCGCTGGGACGGATGTCCTCTCGATACCGCCCGGAACGGCGCAACCCGAATCACGAAAAGTACGGCTGCGGGTTACGCCTCGCGGATCGTACTCCTCGCGCTCAACCCAGGTCCGCAGACCCTTCCAGCGCGGTCGAGCTCGGAACTCGGCGATGACCTGCTGGTTGTACGAATCGCGGTCACCCACTGCCGCTACACCCTGCGCTGTCGATCTCGCGGCGGCTCCCTGCATTCGGTCCACTTGGGTGTGTTCTCCACGCTCAGACTGCCCGTGAGCCACCAAGACCACCGGGCCGGCATCTTGCTACCTTGGTGGACATAGGAGCGAGATCGGCAAACTGGTGATCCTTCCCAAGATCCGGGATCCGCGGTTCATCACCGTGCGTCGCGGTGGGATCCTCAAGGACGACGATCATCGTCTTCTCGCGATGTGGGCGGCTGACTGCGCGGAGCACGTGCTGCGCTACTTCGAGCAGGTACGGCCGAAGGACGACCGTCCCCGTCGGGCGATCGACCTCGGACGTGCCTGGGCGCGGGGTGAGATCACGTGGGGAGAGGCCCGCACGGCGGCCGGCCATGCAAACGCAGCGGCCAGAGACCTGAGTGGGCCAGCACGGGATGCCGCGTACGCTGCCGGCCAGGCTGCGGCGGTGGGCCACGTGGCGGCCCACGAACTCGGAGCGGCGGCCTACGCGATCAAGGCCGCGCGGGCCGCAGCGACTGAAGACGACCGCGTGGAGGCCGGCCGATTGGAGTGCCGGTGGCAGCGCGCCCAACTCCCCCACGAGATCCGAGAACTCGTGCTCGACGACCAGCGGCTGCGCAACGAGTTGTGCTGGTTTGCGTTCGACTGCTGACCTATGCCGCGGCGACCTCCAACGACGCCACGATGGGCTCCGCCACTTCCGCAATCGGGATGACTCCGGTTGCCACCAGAGCACCGCTCACGCGCAAACCAAGACGCCATGCCTGACCCGGTGGTAGGTTCACCGCCTGACAGCGCATCACTTCCACGCTGACCGGTGCGCTGTCCCAGCGGCTCACCTGAAGACGGGTCCCGACAGGAATCTCGATCGGCGACAGCACCAGGGCTCCGGCCGCGCTCACGTCCTCGGTCACTGCCCACGGGGCATCGTCGTCGACGCCGAGCCGCACGGGCACGACCACCTGCTTGCGCGGCGAGTGACGGCGATGACGGCGCGTCAGCGGCATCTGGCCCACGCGGTCGGGCGGGTGATCGAAGTCGAGCAGAAAATGGCGTGCGGTCAGGTCGATGGCGAGCCTGGACAGTTTCAATGCCTCGCTGCCCGTGGGCTCCTCCCACTCGAGACCCACCAGCGTCCCGGAGTCGGTTCGCTGGGCTCGACGCACGGTTCCGGATGCCCGCAGCGAAACCTGTGACCAGAGGACTTTGAATGACACGGTGTCGCCGGCACGCACCGGACGCGGCAGCAGCAACGCAGCCCCGCTCTCCGACAGGTCGGTGAGCACACCGATGCCGTCGATGCCAGCAACTCGCCAGCGAACCGGCAACGCCGCATGCGCCCGCGGGGTGCGGCGGTAGTCGACGCTTCGCACGGTGGTCATGACCGCGGCGAGCGCCAGGGCGAGGATCCAGCCACTCCATGCAGTGTTGATCCAGAACGCGAGGACATTGACGTTATGCGTGAGCAGGAGCCGCAGCATCCCACCGATGAAGCACGCAATCGCGTAACCGGCGATGAGCAGCGCGGGCACCATGAGGCGCGGATCCGCACCGCCGACCGCCGCTTTCGGGCTGACCGAGAAGCGGAGCTTCCTGTGTTTGGCCAGTCCGAATGAGGATCGGATATAGGTGTAGAACCCGATCATGTGGTACCGCTCGGTGGCGACGAACATCGCGTAGCCGCGGCCGGTCAGCTTGAACGCCGTCATCGACAGCACGTAGTACGTGACCACCCAGGCGATGAAAGGCAGCGTCATCGCGCGGATGGGCAGCAGCCCGGTGGCGACGGCGAGCGACGGCGCAAGGTAGAGCAGGAGTCGCTGGTAGCCGTCGAAGTAGTGGATCACCGACGCGAAATAGTTGATGCGTTGGTGGATGCTGAGCCCGGGGTTGGTGAAGAGACGCTCCTTGCGCAGCATCTGCATCGTGCCCTGTCCCCAGCGCAAGCGCTGGAGGTGATAGGTCGTGGCGGTCTGAGCTGCCAGACCGAGTGCGAGCACCTCGTTGTGATACGCCGACGACCATCCCTTGGCGTGCAGGCGAAACGAGGTGTGCATGTCCTCGGTGATCGTCTCGGTGGCAAAGCCTCCGACCTGCTCCAGCGCTGCGCGGCGCATCACCCCGCACGAACCGCAGAAGAACGCCGAGTTCCAGTGGTCCTTGCCCGGCTGGAGGACGCGGTAGAACAGCTGCTGCTGGTGCCACGAGCGCTTCTGCGACGGCTTGGTCAGATGCTGGAAGGATTCGACGTTGTAGAACTCCTGCGGGGTCTGCACGAATGCGACGGTGGAATCGGCGAAGTAGCCAAGGGTGCGATCGAGAAACTGCGGCAGGGGCACGTGGTCGGCGTCGAAGATGGCGATGAAGTCCCCACTGGTTTGCGCCATCGCCGCATTCAGGTTTCCGGCCTTGGCGCCGGCATTGTCAGGCCGGGTGACGTAGCCGACGCCGAGCTCCTTGGCGAGGGCGTCCATCTCCGGACGGCGGCCGTCGTCGAGCAGATATGTCTGATGCGGGTACCTGATTGCGAGGGCGCCGATGAGCGTCCGGCGGACCACCCACTCCGGCTCGTTGTACGTGGGCACCATCACATCGACACTCATCCCCGCGGCGGGTGGCACGCACGGACGGCGAGGCCGGGTGTTCCAGGCGGTGTAATAGAAGAGGACGCTCGAGACGAAGCCGTAGAGCTCAGCCGCCCAGAGGATGATCGCGAACCACAGAGCCGCGGGGTTGAGCGTCGACGTGAGCCGCCAGGTGAGGTAACAGACTCCGAAGCCCGCGGCCAGGATGCACACCAGGGCACGGGCGCGGCTGATGCCTCGAGACTCCCACATGGCGGCGCGGCCTCCTCTCTATCCTCGCGCGCGATCCACTGTGGATGCGCCCTCTCTCTTCTGACTACGGCGACGCCGAGAGCATCCCGTGCGGTGCTCTCAGAATCGCCCTACAGCGGGTGACAACCCGGTTACGAGCGACGGTATGTGGCGGTGACGACCGCGTCTCGACGGCAGATAGCTGGGCCAGGGATGCGAGGCTGGTTGCGAAGGTGCTCAGGCCGGTAACGGGTCGGTGGCGTCTGGTTTCTGCCGCCATGGGAAGGCCGGCGTCACCGAGCACCCGCCGCTTGATTCCTCCTCGGCTTGACGTTTGCCGATATCGGAATATGATTGCGCCATGGCACGAGCAGCGACGACGTCGGACGTCTTCAACGCGATCGCCGAGCGGCAGCGCCGGGAGATCCTGGTGCTGCTGCGGGCGGGTGAGTGGCCGGTGACCGAGTTGGCCCAGGAGCTGGAGATGACCCAGCCGGGGGCGTCCAAACACCTGCGGGTGCTCCGCGGGGTCGGGCTGGTGCGGGACCGCAAGGCAGGCAAGCAACGCCTGTACGGCCTTGACGCCCGCGGACTGCGACCGGTTCACGAGTGGGCCGGCGGGTTCGAGCGGTTCTGGAACGAGAGCTTCGACCGGCTGGACGAGTACGTGCAGGACCTCAAGCAGGCAAGGCAGGAGGAGTAGCTGATGAGCGCGACGGGACGAGGAGCGCCGGCGCGGTCCGCGACGGCCGACCGCGAGATCGTGATCTCCCGGGT
>JBAPWO010000226.1:0-1693 GCA_049283735.1 Candidatus Dormiibacterota bacterium | reverse complement strand
ATATTGGGCGATCTTTCCCTCGGGCGTGAGCACCATGATCGCGGTTGCGTGCGCAAACTGGCCACTCATGGGGTCGTATTGATACTGAAACCCTGCGGCCTTGGTTAGGGCATCGATCGAAGCCGCTGGTCCGGTCAGGAAATGCCAGCCTGCGGCTGCGCCGGGACGCCCGTAACGCTTCAGGTATTCGGCCTTTTTTGCGGACGCCATTTCTGGAGTTTCTTTGGGATCGAAGCTTACCGTAAGAACATCAAATTCTTTCCCTGCATCGAACTTCAGCACACGCATCGCACTTTCGAGGCCGCTCAAGACTTCTCCGCACAGCATGGGACACTGGTAGTAAACCAGATTCAAAATCATTGGCCTTCTGCCAAAATAATCTCCCAGTTGGACTGCTCTACCATTCTCATCGCGAAAGGCAAGCGTGGGCGGAATCTGTTCGTTCAGACGCTGCTCGATACCAACATTCTTGAGTCCTGGCGGACGCACGTTCGCAGGCGGGGACAGGGGGCCCTGCGTTAGGCCTTGGCCCCAGGCGGGCAGCGCGAATATGCACGCTAGTACTCCTGTGATTAGCCCACTGATTTTCGATCTGGTTTTACTGCGCACTCTTACATCCTCTCTATTGTTTCGGCTTCTGCGGCTTGGTCTTCGCCGGTTCCTTGCTTGTATCTGAACGTTCGGCGGCCTGAGTGACAACGTTCACCTCTGACTGCGGAGTTGCGCCCGCCCTGGGTGTGGTCGGCAAACCTTTTTGTGCCAGCAACTCCATGGCGCGATCAATCGGAATATGTACGATCCCGGCTTTTTGGTCGACCCAGCCATAGCTGTTTAATGTTTGTTCTTCCTTCAAGCGAAAATCATTGATCTCAACCCGCTCATTTTTTTCCAAACGCGGTTCGGGAAACTTCTTAATCTCATCCGGCGAGACTATGCGAGTATCGGTTTCCGTTTGCCGCACCAACGGGTTCGGCGGAGGCTCATGTTCTTTGATACGCGCATCCATGAACCGGTACATGCCCCAGACAATGAAATAAACGATCAAGCCGCCTACCAAGAGGCTGATCAGGAACGCATAAATTGCCTGTGCGCTCAAATCCTGGTGTTCGTACGCCTCTTCCGCGTGATCGTGTTTTGTCTCTTCTTCAGTCATGTGCCGGTTCCAAGACTTCGTTCGCGGACGGATCAAACGCGGGCAGAAGCGGCAGCGAACTCAGATTGCGGAAAAAGTACGCCAGCCAGATGCCGCCGATGGCAATCGGAACCACGATGTCCGCTACGGTTACAGTGAATGTTTTTGAAAAATTCGGCTCAATGATCCAGAAGAGATCCACATAGCGCATTAATATGATCCAGACTGCCAGCCAGACTAGCCTACGTACGTCGCGTTTGAACGGCCGCGAAAGTAGAAACATGAAAGGCACAGCAAACTGGAAAATCACCAAGGTCAAGCCAACAAATCCCCAACCACCATACAACCGGCGCATGTACCAGGTGATTTCTTCCGGCAGATTTCCTGCCCAGATAATCAACCACTGCGAAAATGAAAATTACGCCCAAACCATGATGAAGGTGAGCATCCACTTGCCATGGTCGTGCACGAAATCGGGTTTCAACATTTCCGACATTGGCTTGTAATCCGCCAAAATGCGTTCAATCACGACCGCGAAGCACATCGCGGAAAGCAATTCAC
>JBAPWO010000225.1:0-49244 GCA_049283735.1 Candidatus Dormiibacterota bacterium | reverse complement strand
GTGCCGCGTCCGGAACCACTGCGACGCTCGCGTCGCGAAACGATGCGCCGAACACGACCGCGCTTGACGCCGGAACAACCGGATCCTCCGCTCCGACGATGATCAGCGTCGGCGCATCCACCTTGTGAATATCGCCGCGCAGATCCCCGGTCGCGATCGCCTCGCAACAACCGGCATAGCCCTCGGCGTTCATTGCGGCGAGGGTTTCCTCGTAACGGCGCAGCGTCTCCGGGTGCTCACGTGCAAACCGCGCCGTGAACCATCGAGCCACCACGCTCGATGCAATCGAGCCCATGCCGTCCGCTCGTACCGTCGCTGCGCGCTCGGTGTACCGGGCGGCCGGCTGGAGTCGGGAGAGAGTCGCCATGACCACAAGCCGGTTGATGCGGTGTGGGTGGTGCGCCGCGATCCAGAGACCGACCATGCCTCCAAGGGACACGCCGCAGAACGACACGGCTCCAGCACCGAGCTTGTCGAGCAGGGCGATGACATCGCCACCGAGGTCCTCGATGCTGTACGGGCCTCGAGGTGCCGGCGACGCACCGAGGCCGCGATGATCGTAGAGCAGGAGGCAGTGGCCAGCCGTCAACGCGTGTTGCGCATCCCACATTGCCCTGGTTGTGCCGAGCGCGGAGCTCATCACCACCATCGGCCTGTCCGGATCGCCGAGCAACGTCGAGGCGACCTCCACGCTCATACCTGCGCACCGGCGGCACAGTGAGCATCCTGCGCACGCTGGATGAGCTCGTCGATCGACCCGAGGTACCCGGCTGGATCGAGCGACGCCAGCACCTCCGACTCGGAGAGATGGCTGCGCACCTCGGGATCCTCGCGCACGATGTCCGCAAACAGGACGTGGCGCACGATCGAGTCCTCGCTGCACCGGCGCACGATTGCGCGAGCGGTGGATCGTCCCGCGTGGCGGGACAGCTGCAGGGCAAGATGCTCCGCCATCACCAGCCCACCGTCCGAGGCGAGGTTCTCCTCCATGCGCTGAGGGTCGACGTGCAGTGAGCCGAGCATCGACGCTGCGTGATGGCTCGCGCCACCTGCGATATGGAGCAGCTCGCGGACCGTATCCCACTCCGCATGCCATGCGCCGGCGGCACGCTCGTGCTCCTGCACCATGGTGGTGAACACGGTTCCGACCAGACCCGGGGCGCGCTCGGCCGCAGCCAGGACGAGCACGGCGCGGACCGGATTTCGCTTCTGCGGCAACGTCGACGACGTCCCGTGCTCGGCCTCCCCGACCTCTGCTACCTCTGCCTGTGCGAGCAGGACGACGTCGCGGGCGATCTTGCCGAGAACGCCGATCGCCGTTCCGAGCGCCGCGGCGAGCTCCGCTACCCGGGTTCGGTCGGTGTGCCACGGAAGCAGCGGCTCCGCGAGCCCGAGGCGAGCAGCCAGACGATGCACCACCTCGACACCTCGGCCCTCCAGCGACGCCAGCGTGCCTGTGGCTCCGCCGAGCTGCACCGCCAGCCGGTCAGCTCGCACGTGCGTGAGCAGCGCGCGGGCTTCGTCGAGGCTGACCAACCAGCCGGCGGCCTTATAGCCGAACGTGGTCGGTGTGGCCGGCTGCAACAGCGTGCGCGCGCTCATGAGCGTGCGCCGGTGCGTCTCCGCCAAGGTCAAGCACGCGGAGCCGGCTGCAGACAGCTCGCCGACGATCACGCCGAGCGCGCGTTTCGCCATCAGTGAGAACGCGGTGTCGATGACGTCCTGGCTGGTGGCGCCGAGATGCACGTACTGCGCTGCACCGGCCGATACGGCGTCGGTGAGCGCCTGGATCAATGGTGCCGCCGGGGTGCCAGACAACGTCGAGCCCCTCCCGATCTCCGCCGGGTCGAACGACGTGGCACTGCAAGCTGCGGCGATCTCGGTTGCAACGTCCAGCGGAACCAGCCCTGCGTCGGCCTCTGCGTGTGCCAGCGCCGCTTCGAAGTCGAGCATCGCCTGAAGCCATGCTGTGTCGCTGACAGCCTCGTCAACGGCGGCACTGCCGAACAGCGGATCGACGAGTCCCTCAGCGATCGAAGAAGACCGTCTCACGCGCGCCCTGAAGGTGGATGTCGAATCGGAGACCACCCTCATCCCTCACCGCCACGAGCGTTGAACGCTCAGCCGGAGAAAGGGATCGGAGCACCGGGTCCGCGTCATTGGCCTCGCCTTCGTCGGGAAAGTAGATGCGGGTCACCAGGCGGGTGAGCAGGCCGCGCGCGAAGACCGACACGTCGAGATGCGGCGCGTCTGGAGAACCGTTGCGCGCCGGTTTGGTGGTGACGATCGCGAAGTGCCCCTCGTCGTCGGTCCCGCAACGGCCGGCGCCCTCGGCCTGCCAGGTCTCGACCAGCGCATCGGGCACCGGTTCGCCGGCGCCATCGAGCACCTGCCCGGAGATGCGCACCGCGCCCGGCGACCCCTCGCCGGCGACGTGCGCACCGATCGTGGTCGCAAGTCCGATTCGGAAGAACGGTCCGACGGTCTGCGACGGGGTGAGCGGCAGCGTCATTCGGACGCATCATCGTCGAGCGGCGTGGCCTCACGCCCCGCGACCACGATGTCCCACGCGTACCCGAGCGACCACTCCGGCTCGGTGAGCTCGAGCGACCACGATGCGACCAGACGCCGCCGCGCGGCCTCGTCGGGCACCGAGTTGAACACCGGGTCCTGTATGAGCAGCGGGTCGCCGGGAAAGTACATCTGCGTGATCAGACGCTGCGCGAACGCGGGCGAGAACACGGAGATATGCACGTGCGCGGGACGCCATGCGTTGGGATGGTTGCTCCACGGATACGCGCCCGGCCTGATCGTGACGAACCGATAGCCTCCTGCCGCGTCGGTGAGGCACCGGCCCGCGCCGCTGAAGTTGGGATCGAGCGGGGCCCGGTGCTGATCCGAGAGATGCGCATACCGGCCTGCGGCGTTCGCCTGCCAGAGCTCGATGAGCGCGCCTGCCAGCGGGTTCGCATTCTCGTCGAGCACCCGCCCGCTGATGGTGATCCGCTCACCGAGTGGCTCCCCATCGTGCTGCCGGGTGAGGTCGTGGTCGAGGGCGCCGATGGTCTCGCCCGCCAGCAGCGGTGCGGTGAGCTCGCCGAGCCGCCCCGGGAGCACGCGCAGCGGCTGTTTCGGGGCGCGCAGCCGGCTCGATGCGTATGCCGGAACGTCATTCGGCGGATGCGCCGAGCGCGTCGATGCCGGCACTCAGGCTTCCAGCACCACGGCGAGCCCCTGGCCGACGCCGATGCAGATCGCGGCGAGGCCGAAGCCCCCGCCACGACGTCGCAACTCGTGCGCGAGCGAGCCGAGGATGCGCGCCCCGGAACAGCCGATAGGATGGCCGATCGCGATCGCCCCACCGTTTGGATTCACCTTCTCGGGGTCGAGCTCCGGCCAGTCGCGCAGACACGCGAGCGCTTGCGCCGCGAACGCCTCGTTGAGCTCGACGACCGCGAGATCCTTCCACCCGATTCCCGCTCTACCGAGCGCGACATTGGCCGCCGCAACCGGTCCGATCCCGTACAGCGGCGGCTCCACTGCGCTCACCCCGCGAGCAACGATGCGGGCCAGCGGCTCGCGATTCGCGCGCCGCGCACCCGCCGCATCGGCGAGCAGGATCGCGGCGGCGCCGTCGTTGAGCGGGGATGCATTCCCCGCGGTCACCGAGCCGTCGGGCCGGAACGCCGGTCGCAGTGACGCGAGGGCCTCGATCGACGTGCCGGCGCGAATGCTCTCGTCGCGGCGAAGGTCAACGCCGGGCACCGCGACGACCTCGCCGTCGTACCGCCCCGCGTCCCAGGCGGCAGCCGCCTGGCGATGGCTGCGCAGCGCGAACCCGTCCTGCTGCTCACGACTGATCGAATATTTCGAGGCGAGCAACTCCGCGCCCTCCCCGAGCGAGATCGTCCAGTCCGCGGGCATCCGTGGGTTGACCATGCGCCAGCCGAGCGTGGTCGAGAACAGCGTCTCGTTGGTGCGCGCATATCCGCGTTCCGGCTTGAGCATCACCCATGGCGCGCGGCTCATCGACTCGACACCGCCGGCGATGCAGAGCGAATGATCCCCGACCGCGATCGCCCGGCTCGCCGCGATCACCGCCTCGAGTCCCGAGCCGCACAGCCGGTTGACGGTCGTGCCCGGCACGCCGGGCGGTATGCCGGCGAGCAGGAGCGCCATCCTCGCGAGGTTGCGATTGTCCTCGCCGGCACCATTGCCGTCGCCAAACACCACGTCGCCGACCTCTGCCGGGTCGAGCGCCGGGCTCCGCTTCACGAGCTCGGAGATCACGCCGGCCGCAAGGTCATCCGGACGCACCCCAGCGAGCGCACCGCCGTGGCGGCCGATCGGCGTGCGCACCGCGTCCAGGACGTAGACGTCCTCGGTCACGAGCCCTTGGTCGCCTCGAGGCGGCGCAGCACCGTGAGCTCCTGCTCGGTCGGCGGGTCGGTGGTCGCGAGGTCGGACGACACCGCGAGCGGCCAGCCGGTCGCGGCGCGCGCGTCCTCTGCCGTCGAGCCGTGGTGCACGCTGACCAGGGTGAGCTCGCAGGTGCCCGGGGCAGGCGACAGGATGCCGAAGTCGGTGATCACGACCCGAGGTCCGGACCCCGTGAGACCCTGCCGGCGGCGGTCGTCAGGTCCGCTCCCGAAGCCGGCCGAGGTGACGAAGTCGACGCGATCGACGAACGTCCGCGGAGTCTGGCGGACCACCACCACAACCTCGCGGCACGACGCGGCGATCTCGGAGGCGCCCCCCGCACCAGGGAGCCGCACCGTGGGGTGGCGGTAGTCGGCGCCGATCACAGTGGTGTTGATATTGGCGTAGCGGTCGATCTGTGCAGCGCTGAGGAAGCCGACGTCGATCCTTCCGGGTTGCAACCAGTAGTTGAAGACCTCGGGGACACTGACCACCGCATCAGCGGTCTCCGCGAGGATGCTGTCGCCGATCGAGAGCGGCAGACGGTCGGGCTTGGCGCCGATCGTTCCCGACTCGTAGATGAGCACGACGTCGGGGGCGTGGGTGACGCGCGCGAGATTCGCCGCGGTGCTCGGCAGCCCGATGCCGACAAAGCAGACGGTCCCGTTGTGCAGCTGGCGTGCGGCCGCGATGGTCATCATCTCGTCCGACGTGAACGCCGCGCTCACGCGGCGGGAGCTCGGCGCATCACGTTCTCGTCCATCCAGCGCAGGAACGTGTCCCGTTGCCTGCTGATCGTGTCCCATTCTGTATAGAACGCGTTGTCCCGCAAGGAATATCCCTGCGCGTAGGAGGGATGCGATCCTCCCGGCGCGACCGCGACATAGGTCGTCGCGAAGGAGGGAAGCACGACCTCCTGCGCCTTGGGGTCAAGGCTGTCGACGATCTCCTCGACGGTGATCAGCGAGCGTTTCGCGGCGAGCACGGCTTCCTTCTGGACGCCGAGGATGCCCCACATCTGCACGTTGCCCTTCCGGTCAGCGCGCTGCGCATGGATGATCGTGACGTCGGGCAACAGCGCGGGAACCGCGGTCAGCACCTCGCCGGTGAATGGACACGTGATCGGCCTGATCGTGTCCGTCTGCGCCACAAGGTCCGTGCCGACATACCCGCGGAGCACGGCGAACGGAAGACCGCTCGCTCCGGCAAGGTATCGGTTGGCCATGCCCGCATGGCTGTGCTCCTCCAGCTCGAGGGGGAGTGGCCAGGCGTTCTCCACCGCGTCGCGGAATCTGTGGAGGGATCCCACGCCGGGGTTGCCGCCCCACGAGAAGATGAGCTTGGACGCGCACCCCATGCCGATCAGCTGGTCGTAGATGAGGTCCGGGGTCATTCGCACCAGGGTGAGACTGCGACGCCCCTGGCGAATGATCTCGTGACCGGCCGCGAACGGGATGAGATGGGTGAACCCCTCCATGACAAGCGTGTCGCCGTCATGGACGAGCGCGGCGATCCCGTCGCGCAGCGCGACGATCTCAGCCATGCTCAAGGATCAGCATGTTCGCGTAGCGCACAATCGTGTTCGCAACTTAGCTTTTCAGGGGTTTTCCCGCCGGCACAGAGATATGTTACGTTCAGTCAGAGAACTTAGGTTCGCTATACGAACACTCGGGCCCATCGGATTCTAGTGCGGGGTAGGCGTGCGCACCCAGGTTGCGATCCTCGGGGCCGGTCCCGCCGGGCTGATGCTCGCCCACCTGCTGAGCATCGCGGGCATCGAGACGATCGTCATCGAGTCGCGGACGCGCGAGTACGTGGAGCACCGTCTGCGCGCCGGTGTGCTCGAACAGGGGAGCGCTGATCTGCTCGAATCCACGGGTGTCGGCGCGAGGATGCGGCGCGAGGGCCTCGTGCATCACGGAATCCGGCTGCGCTTCGGCGGTCGCGACCACCGCATCGACTTCGGTGCGCTCACCGGCGGGCGTGGGATCACCGTGTACGGACAGCAGGAGATCGTCAAAGACCTGATCGCCGTCCGCCTGTCGGCGGGCCATCCCATCCTGTTCGAGGTCGGCGACGTCCGGTTGCACGCTATCGAGACCGAACAGCCGTCGGTCAGCTTTAGCCTCGACAAGGCCGGAGCCACCATCGACTGCGACATCATCGCCGGGTGCGACGGATTCCACGGCGTTTCGCGCGACAGCATCCCGCCCGGCGTGCTCACCACGTACGAACACGAATACCCGTTCGCCTGGCTTGGAATCCTTGCCGGCGTCGCTCCCTCGAGTGATGAGCTGATCTACGGCTATCACGAGCATGGCTTCGCGCTCCTCAGCATGCGATCCCCCACGGTGAGCCGTCTGTACCTCCAGGTACCCGCCGACGAGCGCATCGGAGACTGGTCTGACGCGCGCATCTGGGAGGAGCTGCGTACCAGGCTGGCCGCCGACGCTTGGTCACTCACCGAAGGCCTGATCACCGAGAAGGCCATCACGGGCATGCGCAGCTTCGTCGTCGAACCCATGCAGTTCGGGCGCCTGTTCCTGAGCGGCGACGCGGCGCACATCGTGCCGCCCACGGGCGCCAAGGGGATGAATCTCGCGCTCCGTGACGTGAGCGTCCTCGCGCAGGCGGTGGTCTCCTTTTTCAGCACCGGCGACCCTCGATTGCTCGACGAGTATTCGGCCAACTGTCTGCGCCGGGTCTGGAGAGCGCAGCACTTCTCGTGGTGGATGACATCCATGCTGCATCGCTTTCCCGACGCTGACGCGTACCAGGTGCGCTTGCAGCTGGCCCAGCTCGCATATACCGTCAACTCACGTGCGGCTTCGGCGAGCCTCGCGGAGAATTACGTGGGGTACGAATGGACGACAACATGACGGCACCTGCTCTGACCCGACAGGTGATCGAGCGGCTGGACCAGTGTCCGGATCCCAGGCTGCGGGAGCTCGTGGGCGGCGTCATCCGCCATGTCCACGAGTTCGCGGCGGAGCAGGCGCTCACCGAAGCGGAATTGATGGCGGGCATTGGCTTCCTCACCGAGGTCGGACAGATGTGCACCGACCGGCGTCAGGAGTTCATCCTGCTCTCGGATACGCTCGGACTCTCGATGCTCGTCGACCTGATCAACCACGGAGCCGGGAGCAGCGCCACCGAGTCGACCGTGCTCGGGCCGTTCTACGTCGAGGGTTCGCCCTGGCGGTCGAATGGGGACGCGATCACCGACGACCTCGGAGCCCAACCGCTGCTGGTCAGCGGCCACGTGCGCAACACCGCCGGCCGGCCGTTGCCGGATGCCACCGTCGACGTCTGGCAGAACGCGACCAATCGACTCTACGCGGTGCAGGATGACGCGCAGTCACCCGAAAACCTCCGGGGCCGGTTTCGCACCGACGGCGACGGCGCGTTCGCCTTCCGCACCGTCCGACCGGTGGACTATCCGATCCCCGACGACGGCCCGGTCGGCAGGATGCTGCGGGCCACGGGCCGTCATCCGTGGCGCCCGGCGCACATTCACTTCATCGTGTCGGCGGACGGGTACATCCCGGTGACCACGCACGTCTTCGACTCCGAGAGCGCGTATCTCGAATCAGACGTGGTGTTCGGCGTCAAGCAGTCGCTGGTGCGAACGCTCGTCGCCCACGATCTCGCGGCTGAAGCCGCACCTGCCGGCATACAGGGACGCTGGTACACCGTCGACATCGGCGTGGTGCTGGAGCCCGTCGCGCCATCGTCGCTGGGCTGAGGTGCCGGCAGCCGACCGCTGAGCAGTGCGGCGCACAGCACTCGCCCCGCACTGCTTCAGCGCCGATGCCTCAACCGGCCCACCGCTCGAATGCGCGCCATCGCCTTGCGCTTTGCCTCGATGAGAGCGAGTTCCCGGTCCGAGAGTATGTAGCGGGGAAGCGACGATGCGGCTGCGGCGACACCGTTGCCGGGTGATGTCGACGTCGCCGACGGAAGTGATGGGATGCTGGCGAGGCACCGTGCGCGAATCTCTTCCGCCGTCAGATCATCATCGGCCCGCTCGAGAGTGACAAAGAACTCAAAGTCCCCAGGTTGTGTGGGTCGATAGGCGACGAAGGGAAGCGTGACTAGTCGCATCTGCATGAGCGTGGCCATCAGCTCAACGAAGGTGGCATCGGAGAACACCCAGCAATGTGTGTCGAGATATGCATCAGTCGTTGCGGCTTTGGTGGCGAAGGCGATGGCCGTTTCGGCGTCCAGCGGCGGGTTGTCGTGACCCGGCAGGCCCGCCCAGATGGCACCCGGGTCGACAACCACGAACCGGTAGAAGTGATCGAACGTGGCGCGCACTGCCGGGCGGCGGAGGTGCAGCAGATAGGCCTCCACGACCTCCGAGACGTCGCTGTCGCGGCGGCGGACGTCGAAGGTGTAGCGGCGATCCGGCATCGCCAGGCTCAGACGCCCTCCGGGTCGCAGGACGCTTCCGATCTCCTGAAGCCAGCCCACAAGATCCGGCACGTGCTCGAGCACGTGCGACGCCACGACGTAATCGAATGGCGCCGACGAGCCGACCGCTTCGGCAAGCGTGTTCGCGCCCCAGACGAAGTCGGTCGACACGATCATCCGCTCATCGACGTTGGGATCAGGGGTGTATTTGGCGATCAGGTCATCGGTCGCCAGGTGATCGACGTAGTAGACTTCGCCGAGCTTCCGCGGTACGACCGGCGACGCCAGCGGGCCGATCTCGAGGCCGCGGCCGTTCGCAACGTTGATGTGCTCTCGCAGTCGATCGAACCGGTCCATCACCGCTGCAGCGTCCCCTGCTCCAACTGCTGCTGCACCCGGCGCATCCCCTGGAGCCACCGTTCCGGGTCATCGGTCTTGCGGTGCATCCACGTTTCCGCAATCGGATCGGAGACAATCAGGAAGCGCTCCGCGCGGATTGCCTCAACCACAAGCCCGGCCACGTAATCGGCATTCTTGATCGGACCCGCCACGGCAGCCGCGAACCTGGGATCGGCGCGTTCGAGCATCGGCGTGCTCACGCCCAGCGGCGCAAGCAACGACACCACGATGCCGCGATGGTGATACGTGATCGACAGCCACTCGGCGAGCCCGACCACCGCGTGCTTGGTCGTCGCGTACGTGACATTGCCGTGGCTGGTGAGAATGCCCGCCATCGATGCGGTGTGCACGAGGTATCCCGTTCTTCGCTCGAGCATTCCCGGGAGCACCGCGCGGACCGCGTACACATGGGCCATCACGTTGATCGCCCACTGGTCGCGCCAGAGCTCAGGCTCGGTTTCGAGGATGTCGCCGCCGGTGGCGATGCCGGCGTTGCTGAAGCAGACGTCGATCGGGCCGAGCCGGGCGCTGACCTCGGCGACCATCGCGTTCACCGAGTCTTCGTCGCCGACATCGGTCCTGATCGCGATACCGCCGACCTCGGTGGCGACGGCCTCACAACCCTCCCAGTCACGATCGACGACTGCGATGTGCGCGCCTGCGGCGGCGAACGCGCGGCACGCGGCCGCTCCGATGCCACTCGCTCCACCGGTGACGATCGCCACCTTCCCGATCAATTCGATGGGGACACTCCCATCATTCCAGCTCGTAATCGAGGTGCAGGGTATGGGAGCCGTCGTCGGCAATCGTGATCAGCCCCACGCCGGAGATCCCCGTCAGCTCCCCGGTGCCCGAGCGGGGCGAGATGAGATATCGGCTCAATGGCGGTTCGTTCCCGAGAACGGTCGAGATGTGGATCAGCGCGAAGCTGCCCTCGCGGCCGTCGACGGTACATGAGATGCGCTCCAGGGCCACGTACCCCGCGCCCGCAAACGACCCGTCGTCACCCGGCGTCCGGGTGTACAGCATCTCCAGCGTGCTGGTTCCGTCGATCGCACCGGTGAATGTCTTCGAGAGCTCGAGACCGCCGTAGTCGACGCCCGTCTCCTTCGCGACCTCGAACGCACGCGGTTTCTGCGAGTCGATGACAAAGGCCGCGCTGGTGTGGGGCACGAGGGAAGTCTAGTGCCGCGTCACCGCCGTCAGTGCCTGACCTCCTCGGGTGTCTCGTACCACCGGACGCGTTCTCCGACTCGGCTGCGCAACCGCCACGCCCGGGACTTCGGGGCATCTTCGATCGCCTGCCGCAGCGACGCGATCTGGGCCGCGACATCGTGCGTCGCCGCCGGCAGCGGCTCCCGTGACCACAGCTCGGCGACCTTCAGCGTGTTTCGCAGGACGGTGTGGCAGAAGCCCCAATCCTTGCCGAGCACCGAGCGTATCCGAGGAAGGCTGACTCCCTAGACGTCATCGTCGTCCTCGGCGAGCGCGTGATCGGCGAGCAGACACAGGGTGTCGCCGAGATCCTTCCGGTTGATCTCCCACACCTGGAGCTTTGTCAGCAGGAGATCGGCGAGGGCGATCGTCGGTGCGGGCCCGTCGAGCCGGCCGCGCAGGTCGAGCTTGTGCGACATCGCCAGCTCGTCGATGACCACGTCGATCGACCATCGGCCGGCCGGCTCCCCGTAATACAGCCGGGTGGCGCCATGCAGACCGTTGAAGAAGTGGTCCGGGAGGTAGCCCTGGCTGATGAGCAGGGCCTTGAACTTGGTGGCGGCCGCTGCGCCGATCGCGAAGTCCATGTCGTCGTACGTCCGCGCGAACGGTCCGTCGTGCACGCTCGGACATCGCAGCCAGATCGCCAGCCCACCGATCAGTCGCGCCGACATCCCCAGGCTCACGGTGGCCTCCGCGAGTCTCCCGGCCTCCTCGCGGATATCGGACAGGATCGGCGACTCGGGCTCCGCCATCACCAGGATCCGATCAGCATCAGGACATGGTAAGGGCGGCCGGTGCGATCACCGACCGCCCTTCCAGGAAGGGGGCAGGGTCGGTCACTCCGGCGGGAGTTCCTTGTAGACGAACCCGATGTTGACGCCCTGCTGGGCGCGGATGAAACGTGGCACGTAGTAGAGGAGCGCGCCGCCGACGATGAGTCCGCCCAACCACGCCGGAATCCACCAGGCGTCCGCGGAGTTGCCCGCCATCACCAGCGCGGGGTACTGAAACGAGATCCAGATGATGAAGATGAACTCCGCGATCGACAGTGGCCCGACGATCCAGAGCACGGGTATCCCGAGGAATTTGACATTGGCGGGAGACCCCTGATACAGGTCGGGCCGTCGTATCGGCAGCGCGATGGCTGCCAGCCCGACGATGATCACCGCCAGCGCTCCGGCAAGCACGATCAATCCGAGCACAAGCTGGAACTGATTTCCCAGCACGGACCAGACCACGAGAGCGGCGATGATCACGTTGGTGACGATGATCGCGATGACCGGCGAGTGCGTCCGCTCGTTGATGTTCGCCAGGCTCTCGGGCATCAGGCGATCGAACGACCAGGCGAAGAAAGACCTGATCGGCATGAACGTGTTCGCGATCATCGAAGGAAGTGACCAGAACAGGAACGAGCCCATGATCAGGATGGTCAGGACCGGCGTGTTGAACACGAGCGACGCGAGGAACGGATAGAACGGTCCCGAGGGAATCTTGTACGCAGAGCTTGCGGCGTTGAGCGCATAGACGAAGTTGTAGCCGGCGACACGGAACAGCAGCAGGACCCCGATGACCAGCAGGATCGTGTCCCAGCCGAGCGCTCCGAACATCACCGAGAGCTGGCGGCGTCGGTTCGACGCGCTCTTCAGCTCACCCGACATGTACACGGACCAGAAGTTCCACATCATGAACCCCTGGATCGAGAAGAGCGTCGGCAGGGTCGCGTTGCCGTTGAAGAAGTTGGGTGCTGCCGACGCCGCACCCGGCGCCCCCTTGATCACCGCCGCGACATTGCCGCCACCGAAGCTCTTGTTGAGGGCGTCGAAGTGGGAGAAGAAGTCGCCCTGGCTGCCGATGAGCAGCACGATGAATGCGATGAGCGTGCCGACCATGGCGATGATGAACGAGTAATTCTGCCAGCGGAAGGTCGCCTTGGTGCCGCGGATGAGGATGAGCGTCTGCAGCAAGACCATGAGTAACGACGCAAGGAGGATCCAGCCGTTGCTGGTCTGGAACGACGTACCCCAGTTGATCAACGTGGTGTTGTTGGCGAACGATCCCAACGCGACCAGCACGGGCCCGAGGGCGAGCACTGAGAAGAACTTGGCGAAGAACGCGGCTCCGAGGAGCCCACCCATGATCATGCAGAGGTTGGATATCAGGGCCAGGGGCGGCGACAGCACGCGGCTGACCCAGACGTAATCACCGCCCACTCTCGGCATGCTCGCTCCGAGCAGCGCGAACATGATGAGCACCGGAATGTTGATGGCCGCGACGAGCAGGATCACCGTGGCGACGTCGGCACCGGGGAACGCGACCAGCGCGAAGAAGATGGAGTACGCGATCGTCGATCCGACCGGTGCCGAGATGACCGCATTGAAGATCGTCGCATCGATAGCCGACGCAGAGCGGACCAGCCCAGTGCTGTTGCGGACGAACAGCCTGCTCGCGGTTGCCATGGCGATCCTCCGGCGGCCCGACCGCCACGAACTTGACACACGCGTCGAAAACATGCAGAGTTTGAACACAATCGAACACCAGTGTCAAGAGGCTTATGGACACGGAGGGACAACTTCCGGTCAAGACCCGACAACCCTGACTGAGTAATCCGGGCGAGTAGTTCAAGGAGGAGTCGCGCAAGGTGTTAGCTGTCGAGCGGCGCTTGAAGGTGTTGGAACGGGTCGCGGAAGACCAGGCTATCGAGGTCAGCACCCTCGCGCGCGATTTCCAGGTTTCCGAGATGACGATCCGGCGCGACCTCCGCCGTCTGGAGCGCGACGGTTTCGTGCGGCGCACCTACGGAGGCGCCACCACCCACCTGGTGCGGACGTTCGAGGTCGGGGCCAATGCGCGCACCCTGCATCACGCCAGGGAGAAGCGCCTCATCGCCAAGCGCGCGGCTGAGATGACCGTGGGAGTGCGCGCCATGTTCCTCGGCATCGGCACGACCGTCGAGCATTTCGCGCGACTCCTCCCGGCGCGGGAGGACCTCATGGTGGTCACACCGTCGCTCGCGGTGGCGAGCCTGCTCGGCACCCGCAACGTCCGCGTGATCATCGCGGGCGGCCTGGTTCGCCAGGACGAGCTGACGTGCATCGGTGCCTCGGCGGTCGAGGCCGTGCGCCGCTACAACACCGACACCGCGGTGATCGGCGCCGCGGGTCTCTCCGCCCGCCGCGGGATCACCGAGCTCGACGATCGCGACGCGGACGTGATCCGCGGCGGCCTCGAGCGCACCGAGCGGATCATCGTGATCGCCGACGGCTCGAAGTTCGGCGCGGTCGCGATGAGCACGGTGGCGTCGATCGAGCAGGTCTCCACCATCGTGACCGACGGCAGCGCCGATCCCGAGGAGATAGTGCGCATCGAGCAGGCGGGCATCGAGGTCGTGGTCGCCGGGCTCGAGGCATCGCTGCTCCGCCCGATCGAGAACGGCCGGACACGCCTCACCGACGTCAGAAGGCCGGCGTGACCCTTCTGCGCCGCCTGTTCGGCGTGGACAAACCGGTGATCGCGATGCTCCACCTGCCGGCAATGCCCGGCCGCCCCCGGCACGACCGATCGGCTGGGATGCGATACCTCGTCGAGACCGTCGAGCGCGATCTCGAATCGCTTCAGGCTGCCGGCGTCGACGGGTTTCTCTTCTGCAACGAGGCGGACCTGCCGTATCAGATGCGGGTTGGCCCCGAGGTTGCCGCGGCGATGGCGGCCGTGATCGGCCAGGTTCGTGACCTGATCACCCGACCCTTCGGCATCGACCTCGTCTGGGACCCGGTGTCGAGCCTCGCGGTGGCGCGCGCGACCGGCGCGTCCTTTGTCCGCGAAGTGTTCACCGGTGTCTTCGAGAGCGACCTCGGCGTGATGCGGCCGGACTTCGGAGCGATCGCGGCGTACCGCGAGCAGATCGGCGCCGGGTCTGTGGCCATGTTCAGCAACATCACGCCGGAATTCGCGAGCAGCCTCGGGAATCGCTCGATCGCGATGCGAGCGAGAAGCGCTGCGTATCTCGGCGTCGACGCGATCCTCATCAGCGGTCAGATCACCGGGACCGACACGCATATCTCCGAGTTGCACGAGGCCAAGGAGGCGGTGCCGGAGATGCCGGTCCTCGCCAACACCGGCGTGCGTGAGGAAACCGTCGATGCGATTCTCGCGATCGCCGACGGGCTCCTTGTCGGCACCAGCCTGAAACGTGACGGCGTCACCTGGAACCCCGTCGACCCCGATCGAGCCGGACGCTTCATGGCCACGGTACATCGCGCACGCGAGGCGGTTCCCGCCTGACATGTCGAAGACGAGGATCTACTTCGTCAGCGACCTGCACGGATCGAGCGTGTGCTTTCGAAAGTTCATCAACGCCGCAAAGATCTACGAGGCCGACATCCTGATTCTCGGTGGCGACGTTGCCGGCAAGGCAATCCAGTCGATCGTCCGCGCCCCAGGCGGGCACTGGCAATGCCGGTTCGTCGGTACCGACTACGACGTCGTCGAAGGACCCGAGCTGAACGCGCTCGAGAAGCTGATCGCCGATCACGGCTATTACCCGTACCGTGCCGATCCCGGCGAGCTCGAGGCCAAGGAGGCGAACGGCGGTCTCGACGACCTCTTCCTGGGCCTGATGCGCGAGCGGCTGACCGAATGGCTCGAGCTTGCCGACGCCCGCCTCCGGCCCCTGAACATTCCGCTGTACTTCATGCTGGGCAATGACGACCCGGAGGAGCTTGGAGCGCTGCTGGACAGCGCTCCATGGGGCACGCATGACGAGGGCAAGGTCGTCTGGCTCGACGACGAGCACGAGATGATCAGCTGGGGGTTCTCGAACGTGACGCCCTGGCACACGTATCGCGAGCAGGACGAGGGCCATCTGCGGGCGACGATCGACGCGATGGTGCCCGACCTTCAGCACCCCGAGCGGGCGGTTTTCAACCTGCACGCGCCGCCGTTCGGAACCCAGCTCGACGAGGCGCCGCTCCTCGACGCGAACCTGCAGGTGCAGGCGACCCTCGGTCAGGTGCGGATGGTGGCGGTGGGGAGCACAGCGGTCCGTGACGCCGAGCAGGCCTATCAGCCGCTGCTCGGACTCCACGGACATATTCACGAGTCCGCGGGCATCCGGCGGATCGGCCGGACGGTGGTCATCAACCCGGGCAGTGACTACTCGACGGGAGCGCTGAACGGCGCGTTGTTGACGCTCGACGGCGACAGGGTCAAGGCGCAGCAGCTGGTTCGCGGGTAGCCCGCGGTGGCCACGACCGCGAATCCGACCGATGCCCTCCTGTCCGTCGACGTGGGCACGTCAGGTGCTCGCGCGACCGCGTACGACACCGCGGGGGCGATGCTCCTCGAGGTCCGCCGCCCCTACCCGACGAGCACACCGCGCGAAGGATGGGCGGAGCAGGATGCGAACGGCTGGCGTTCGTCATCGCTCTCGGCCCTGGGCGCGCTCATCAAGGAACTCGGCAGCGGGCACACGATCCACGCGATCGGATTGACCGGGCAGTGCCCGTCTGTGGTTCCCATCGATGGCCATGGGGAACCGCTGCGGCCGGGTCTCATCTACCGGGACAACCGCGCCGTCGCGGAAGCAGCGTGGCTGCGAGAAACATTCGGCGCCGAAGCGCTGCACACGTTGACCGGACACCTTCCGGCCGCGTTTCACGTCGCAGCCAAGATCCTCTGGATCCGCGCGGAGGAGCCGGACGTCTTCAAGTCGGCGCGCCTCTTTGTGCAGCCGACGGAGCTTCTCGCGCTGACTCTCACCGGCGAGGCGGTCACCGACTGGACCATGGCGGCGTCGAGCGCGCTGTTGAACCTCCGGGAGCGCCGATGGGCACCCGACCTCGTGGCCGCGGTGGGTCTCGACCCGGCGCAGCTGCCGGTCCCCCAGCCGTCCTGGAGCATCGTCGGCGAGTTGCGCCCTTCCCTGGTCCGGCGCTTCGGGCTGGGCGCGACGATTCCGATCGTCGCCGGCGCCGGTGACAGCATCGCCTGCGCCTTCGGGGCCGGCGTGACCTCGTCCGGACCGGTGAGCGAGATGGCCGGCAGCTCGACCTGCCTGAACACGGTCGTGAGCGAGCCGACCCGTGACCTGGCGATGACTCACTACCCGAGCGCCGTCGGCCCCGATGGCTACGTCACCGAGGTGGGGATCAACACCGCGGGCGAAGCGGTGGATTGGCTCGCCTCGCTGACCTACGGCGGTCGATCCGGCCGGCTACGAGCCGCCGATTTCGACCGGCTCGACCGCGAGGCAGCCGAGATCGCCCCCGGGTCGGACGGGCTGCTCTTCGTAGCGGTCCTCGGAGACGGCGAGCGTGACGATCCGGAACTCCGCGGCGGCGCGATCGGCCTGTCCGTCAGGCACGACCGCCGATCACTGGCACGGGCTGCGCTGGAGGGCGTCGCCTTCGCGATTCGAGCGCACCTGGAGCGCCTCGCAAACGCGAGCACGCCCGCAAACGAGATGCGCGTCTCCGGGCGTGCAGCCTCCCTGCGGACGTGGAATCACATCAAGGCCGACGTGCTTGGCATCCCGGTGCTGCGCATCCCCGGAGACGCGACCACCGCCGGCGTCGCGATGCTCGCCGGGCTCGGAATCGGCGTCTATCCGGACGCGGAGTCGGCGATCGCCACCGCCTGCCGCCCCGATCCGCCCATCGAGCCAGATCCTGCCAATCACGACAGATACGCGGCTGTCTACGAACGCTACCGAGCGGTGGTCGCATCCTCCACGCTTCACGCCGGCGCTGCGGCGGTGGGCGCCGACGGCAGGCCGTCGAGGCCGTATCCGGGCGAGCGCGTATGAGGGTCAACCTCGGCATCAACACCTGCTTCGCCCTGAAACGCTGGCCGCGCCCCGCCGACTGGGCGTCGGTCGTACGCAATGACCTCGGGCTGGATCTCGTCGAGCTGTCACTCGACCTCATCGAGGGCATCGAGACCTTCGCCGGTGGCCGAGATGCCGTCGAACGCCACCGCGCCGCGCTCGACGCCAACCGGCTGGCGGCGCACGCCACCTTCACCGGCTTGTCGGCGTACTCGCTCGACCTCCTCATGCACCCCGACCAGGGGCGGCGCGAAGCGGCGCTGCGGTGGTACCGCGGCATCATCGACCTCACCGCGGCACTCGGAGCCCGCGCCGCCGGGGGGCACGTCGGAGCGATGAGCGTCCCGGACTGGAACATTCCCGAGCGCCGAGCCGAACGCTGGGACGGTCTGAAGCGGGACCTCGAGACCATCGCCGCTCACGCAAGCGCGGTGGGGCTCGAATACCTCCTCCTCGAGAACTTGGTGGCGGTGCGCGAGCCGTCGACGATGGCGCAGGTCGAGGACCTGCTCACCGACGGCGATCGCGAGCACGCCCCGTGGCGGCTGTGCCTCGACGTCGGCCACCAGTGCGTGCCCGGAACCGAAGGCGCGGAGCGCGATCCATACGCCTGGCTGCAGCACTTCGGGAGCCGGCTCGTCGAGGTGCAGTTGCAGCAGTCGGACGGCATCGCCGATCGCCACTGGGCTTTCACTGCGGAACACAACGCCACCGGGCGAATCGACCCGGCACGAGTCCTCGAGACCCTGGAATCCGCCGGCGCCGGGACCGTCGATCTGATCTTCGAGATCATCCCCGGTTGGGAGGATCCTGACGATCGCGTCATCGCAGACCTGCTGTCCTCGGTCGATCAGTGGCGAGGAGCGATCAACGCTCGCGGCCTCAGGGGTTAGACGGATGCCCCTCGTCCACGCCAACGGCCTCGACATCCACTACCGGATCACCGGCGAGGGGTCCGAGACCGTCGTGCTCGTCAACGGCGTGGGTGACGACCTCGAGTGCTGGACGATGCAGGTCGCTCCCTTCGTGGCCGCAGGTCTGCGCGTGATCACGTTCGACAACCGCGGTGTCGGGCGCACGTCGCTGCCGCCCGGTCCGTACTCGAGCCGCGAGATGGCCGCGGACACCAAGGCTCTCGCCGACGCGCTCGGGCTGGCGTCCTTCCACCTTGTCGGCGTCTCCCTGGGCGCCCTGATCGCCCAGGAATATGCGCTGTCGTACCCCTCCGATCTCCGCTCGGTCGTGCTCGCGAGCGCCTACGCCCGGCCCGACGCCTATACGCGGGCTGCCTTCGCCGCCTGGGGGCAGATCGCCGAAGCCGGCGGGATGCCCTTGATGATGCGCCAGCAGGCACCCTGGGTTTTCAGCCCGACCTTCTTCGAGGCAGAGCCTGAGCGGCTCGCCACCATCGTCGCCGAGGCGGAGCAGGGCACCCAGCCGGCGTCGTCATTTTCGGCGCAGATCGCCGCGCTCGCCACCCACGACTGCGCGGACCGTCTCGGTGCGCTGCACACACCGGCGCTGGTGATCGCAGCCGACGACGACATCATCGTCCGGCTGTCGCTCTCCCACCGTTTGTTCGAGGAACTACCGCGCGCGTCGTGGGCAATCGTCCCCGGGGGACATGCGGCATTCGTGGAAAATCCCGACCCGTGGAATCGAGCCGTCATTGCATTCATTGATCGGCACCGCGCAACGGTGCACTGAGGAGATGGGATGAACCTGTCGCTGGCCCAGCGATTCGGAACCCCGAAGCCGGTGATCGCGATGCTCCACTTCCCGGGGCTGCCCGGGCGGCCGCGTCACAACCGCGAGCTGGGAAGGAGCCACCTCGTCGACGTGGTCGGCCGCGACCTCGAGACCCTCCAGGGGGCCGGAGTCGACGGCGTGCTCTTCTGCAACGAGAACGACATCCCCTATCAACTGGTGGTCTGACCGGAGATTCCCGCGGCGATGGCCGCGGTGATCGGCGAGCTGCGTGCGTCGGTGCGCGTCCCCTTTGGGGTGAACATCCTCTGGGACGCGAAGTCGAGCATCGCGCTTGCCCGCGCCACGGGGGCGTCCTTCGTTCGAGAAGTCCTCACCGGCGTGTACGAGAGTGACCTCGGGTTGATCGCCCCCGCCATCGGTGATCTCGCCGGCTATCGCACCGCAATCGGAGCCGACGACGTCGCCTTCTTCGACAACATCTCGCCGGAGTTCAGCAGCGCCCTGGGCACCCGCGGCATCGGCGATCGCGCCAGGAGCGCGGCGTTCCTCGGAGTGGACGCGATCCTCATCTCCGGGCCCGCGGCCGGGGTGCCGTTCACCATGAGCGACCTGAGAACCGCCAAGGACGCGGTGCCCGACATGCCGGTCTTCGCGAACACCGGCGTCAACGCGGAAAGGCTCGACGAGATCCTGGCCGTCGCCGACGGGGTCATCGTGGGCACGAGCCTGAAGGTGAACGGCGACACATGGAGCCGGGTCGATCCAGCACGCGCGGAGCGCCTCATGGATGCCGCCCGCGCGATACGCTCGAAGGGTCCCTGAGCGGGCGACGTGAGATGAGGAGCGTGTGAGGATGGAATTCAGAGCCGCCCGCGACTTCCTGCTCTCGCATCGGGGCGATTACCAGACGGCGTACGCCGGCTTTCAATGGCCGCGCCCCGCGACCTTCAACTGGGCGCTCGACTGGTTCGACACCATCGCCGCCGGCAACGACCGGCCGGGGCTCTGGATCATCGATGACGACGACACCGAGACACGGCTGTCGTTCGCCGAGCTGACCGCCCGCTCCAACGCGCTCGCCACATGGCTGCGCGACCAGGGCGTGCGTCGCGGCGACCCGACCCTGCTCATGCTCGGCAACCGCGCCGCGCTGTGGGAGTGCATCCTCGCGCTGACCAAACTGGGCGCGGTGATGATTCCGTCGACCACCCTGCTCACCCCGTCCGACATCGCCGATCGGGTCGAGCGCGGTCACGTCGCGCACGTCATCGCCGAGTCCACGCAGACGGATCACTTCGCACAGATCACCGGCGCGTTCACCCGTATCGCCGTCGGTGAGGCGGTCGACGGATGGCTGCAGTACGACGATTTCATGACCGGCGAGAGCGCGTTCACGCCGGACGGGCCGACACCGGCGAGCGATCCGCTCTTCCTGTACTTCACGTCCGGGACGACGGCGCAGCCGAAGCTGGTCGAGCACACTCATGTGAGCTATCCGGTGGGCCATCTCTCGACGATGTACTGGCTCGGTCTGCAGCCCGGCGATGTGCACCTCAACATCTCGTCACCGGGCTGGGCGAAGCACGCGTGGAGCAACGTCTTCGCGCCGTGGAATGCCGAGGCGACCGTCCTGATCCTCAACTCCGCGCGCTTTTCCGCGCGACGCCTGCTCGAGACGCTGACGCGATGCTCGGTGACCAGCCTGTGCGCTCCGCCGACGGTGTGGCGGATGGTCATCCAGGAGGATCTCCAGGCCTGGCACCCGCCGCTGCGCGAAGTGCTCAGCGCCGGCGAGCCGCTGAACCCGGAGGTCATCGAGCAGGTACGACGAGCGTGGGGACTCATCATTCGCGACGGGTATGGGCAGACCGAGACCACCGCGCAGATCGCCAACACGACGGGGCAGCCGGTCAAGCCGGGCTCGATGGGCCGGACGCTCCCCGGGTACGTGATCGATCTCATCGATCCGGCGAGCGGCGCCCACGGTGCGACCGGTGAGATCTGCATCGATCTCGCACGCCGACCGGTGGCGCTGATGGTCGGGTATCGCGACGACAGCGAGCACACTGCCGAGGTGATGCGCGATGGCTTCTATCACACCGGGGACGTCGCGTCCCGTGACGGCGACGGGTACATCACCTACGTCGGCCGGTCCGACGATGTCTTCAAGTCGTCTGACTATCGCATCTCCCCGTTCGAGCTCGAGAGCGTGCTCATCGAGCATCCGGCAGTGGCAGAGGCAGCCGTGGTGCCGTCACCGGATCCTGTGCGCCTTTCGGTTCCGAAGGCATTCATCGCCGTCGGCGGCGGATATGTTGCGTCGGAGGAGGTCGCACGCTCGATCTTCGAGCATTCACAGGCCAACCTTGCCGCCTACAAGCGCATCCGAAGGCTGGAGTTCGCAGAGCTGCCCAAGACCATTTCGGGGAAAATCCGCCGCGTCGATCTGCGCGCGAAGGAGCTTACGATGCGCGAGCAGACGGAGCGCGCACGCGCACAGAACGAGTACTGGGAAGAGGATTTTCCCGATCTGCGGGCGGCGCCGACGCGCTGACCCCATGCGCCCGGTCAGACGTAGAAGCGATACAGCCCCTGGGCGATGCAGCACGGCTTCTCGGCGCCTTCACGCTCGACCACGAAGTCCACGACAATCTGCAGACTGCCGTCCGCGACGGTCTCGACCGACACGAGCGTCGCGCCGGTACGGATCCGCGAGCCAACCGGCACCGGGGAAACAAACCGCACCTTGTTCAACCCGTAGTTGATGCCCAGGCGCACGCCCTCGAAATGCAGGATCTCGCTCCACATCGGAACGAGCAACGAGAGCGTGAGGAA
Source organism: Candidatus Dormiibacterota bacterium (assembly GCA_049283735.1). Lineage (GTDB taxonomy): Bacteria > Chloroflexota > Dormibacteria > Aeolococcales > Aeolococcaceae > Palsa-851. Next base: position 27,427 of record JBAPWO010000225.1, on the reverse strand, counting down.
TCCATGCGCGATGGTGGTGCCGAACGGACCCGCCGCCGCACGCTCCGCGTCGACATGAATCCACTGATGGTCATCGGTCGCATCGGCGAATGCGTTGATCCGGTCCTGGGTGATCTCGCGCCATTCGCAATACCCGAGATGTGTGCCGGTCAGTGCCGTCAACTCGGCGACGCTCGCGACGGTCGTGGTCACGGTGCTTTCCCCAGTCCCCGACAGTCAGTCGCGCGTCAGGATGACCACGGGAATCTCCCGCTCGGTGCGCTGCTGGTATTGATCGTAATCCGGCCAGATCGCGGTCATCGTCTTCCACAGCTCGGGTTTCTCATCGGCCGTCGCCGGGCGTGCGTGGGCTGCGAAGCGATCTCCCTTGACCTGGACCTGCACTTCCGGGTCTGCAACCAGGTTCACGTACCACGCCGGTGGTGCGGGAGCTCCACCCTTGGAGCCGACCACCAGGTAGTCATCACCGTGACGCCCGAAGATGAGCGCGTTGCTGTGCAGCGCACCGGATTTGCGCCCCCTGGTGGTGAGGATCAGGATCTCGACGCCGTTGCGCCAGCTGTACCCTTCTTCGCCGTTGGTCTCGACGTATCGATCGACGTGCTCTTTGCCGTACAGCATCCATGATCTCCAAAGGTGCGATTGTCCCCGACCCCGGGAAGCACGCCTTCGAGTGTAATTTACCGGTGCACTTCGAAGACCGGCGGTCCTCGCGACCCCGCGCGGCCAGGTCCATCTGAGCATGGGGGCGAGAACCGGCGGTCTCATCGGGCGGATGGGACCCTTGGCCGTGGCCGTCGCCGCCGCGATGTGGGCGACCGATCCCTACTTCCGCCCAGCGCTGACGAAACAGTTGACCGCGAGCCAGATCGTGTTCGTCGAGTCACTGCTCATCGCGCTGTGCTTCCTTCCCGTTGCCGGGCGGGTCCGCCGAGAGTTGCGCCATCTCCCCCTCCGCCAGTGGATCGCCATGGGCATCATCGCGCTCGGCGCACAGGCCTTCGCCACAGTGCTCTTCACCCAGGCGCTGAGCTATGCATTCCCAGCGCATGCCGCTCCGGATTTCAACGTCGAGAACGAGGTCTATCTCCTCTACATGCTGCAGCCGGTGTTCGGTATCGCCATGGCGCGCATCTTCCTCAAGGAGCGGCGCAAGCCGTACTTCTGGCCCCTGGCGGCCTGCGCGATCGTGGGGGTCTATCTGATCGTGTTTCCGCAGAACCCGCTGGCCCCGTTCTCCTCGGTGCAGCATGGTCAATTTCTCGCTGCCGTATTGATTCTCGGCGCCGTGATCCTCTGGGCCTCGGGGACGGTGTTCGGGCGCTACAGCCTCTCCAACGTCTCGTTCGTCACCACCGCGGCGATGCGGTTTTCCCTCGCTCTGCCGGTGCTGCTCGTGCTCATGCTCACCGGGGTCGGTGGGGGGCACCTCGGCACGTTCTCCGTGCACCAGATCCCCGGCTTCATCGGAATCGCGCTCGTCCCCGGGCTGCTGGCGATGCTGCTGTACTACCGCGCGCTCGCGAGCACCCCTGCATCCATGGCCTCGATCGCCGAGCTGGCGTACCCGTGCACCCTCTTTCTGGTCTTCTCGCTGCCGGCTCCAGTCGGACTCGGCCTCCCGCTGTACGGGATCGAGATCGTCGGCGCGCTGGTGCTGATCGCGGTGGTCACGACGCTCAACCTGCTCAAGGATCGCGACGTCGTGGAGACGCCGCGCCGCACCGACGTGACCCTGGCCGCTGAAGGGAGCCGGTAGCACCCCATGCCGCCGTCGTTCTGGATCGTCGTGCTGATCAAGGACTTCACGACCGCGAAGAGCCGCCTGGCACCGGTCCTGGGGCCTCTGCCCCGTCGCCGGCTGGCCGAGATGACCGCGGCGCGCGCGCTGGACGCGGCACTGGCGCTGGCACCGACGCTCGCCGTCTGCGGATCGGAGGAAGCCGCGGACCTCGCCCGCCTCCGGGGCGCGGCCCTCGTCGTCGAGCGCTTGCCGAGCGGGCAGAACCAGGCGGCCGCACGCGGTCTCGTCGAGGTCATGCAGCGCGGCGCGGACGCGGCGCTGCTCCTGAGCTCTGATCTTCCGCTCGTCGACGAAGCGGCGCTGCGCCGGCTCCTCGCGCACACGGACGCCCCCGAAGGCATCGTGGTCGCCGCTGCGGCGGACGGCCGCCAGGGAACGAACGCGCTCTATCTGCGGCCGCCCGGCGACTTCTCCCTCCACTTCGGAGCAGCCTCGCTGCCGAAGTTCGCCGAGGAAGCCCGGCTGCGCGGTCGCAGGTTCATCGTCCACGACGACCCGCGCCTCGCGCTCGATCTTGACGAACCGTCAGACCTCTCAGCCTGGCGCCGGCTCGAGCCGACCGGGTGACCCTCGAGCTGCGCGGCGTCGAAGGACTCCCGGAGATCCGCCCCGGCGACGACCTTGCGGCGCTCATCGTCCGGCATTCCGCGCCAATCCGTGGCGGCGATGTCGTGGTCGTGGCCCAGAAGGTCGTCTCCAAAGCGGAAGGCCGGATTCGAAGCCTCTCGGACGTCACACCGTCAGAGCGCGCGATCGCACTCGCGCGCAAGCTCGACGCGGATCCCCGCATGGTCCAGGTGATCCTCGACGAGACCACCCGCGTGGTGCGCGACGACCGCGTGCTGATCGTCGAGACCCACCAGGGGTTCGTCTGCGCGAACGCCGGCGTCGATCGGTCGAACGTCGACGGGGTGGACGACGTCTGCCTGCTTCCCGTCGATTGCGACGCCAGCGCCCGTGCGCTTCGTGATCGGATCTACGCGCTGGCGGGCGTGCGGGCCGGCGTGATCGTCAGCGACACCTTCGGGCGCGCGTGGCGGATGGGGCTTGTCAACGTGGCCCTCGGCGTCGCGGGGATACCGGCGATGATCGACTACCGCGGCCGACCGGACGACTTCGGGATGCCGTTGCAGGCGACCCTGGTGGCGATCGCCGACGAGCTGGCGGCCGCCGCCGAGCTGCTGATGGGCAAGACTCGACGCGTTCCCGCGGTCATCGTGCACGGACTCGACGAGCTCGACGCGGCGCCGGGCACCGGTCAGGACCTGGTGCGCCCAACTGAGCTGGACCTCTTCCGGTGAGGGTGGCGCTGCTCTCGGGAGGCACAGGGGGCGCGCGCCTCGCAACCGGCCTGGCGGCGGTGCTCTCACCCGACGATCTGTCCATCGTCGCCAACACCGCCGACGACGAAGAGTTCTGGGGTCTGCTCGTGAGCCCTGACGTCGACGCGATCCTCTACCGGCTCGCGGGCATCTTCAACGAAGCGACCGGATTTGGCGTGCGCGACGACACGTTTCACGCGCAGGCGATGCTCGGGAGCCTTGGCGAGCAGACCTGGTTCCAACTCGGAGACCGGGATATCGGCATGCATCTGCTCCGGGCCACGCTGTTGCGTGGCGGCCTGCGTCTGGCAGAGGCGGTGGCGCATCTGGCTCGGAGCTTCGGCATCGGGGTGCGGGTGATCCCGATGAGCGACGACCCAGTGCGCACCCGGATCCTCACCGATTCCGGAGAGCTGCGCATGCAGGAGTGGTTCGTGGGACTGCGGTGCTTGCCGGCGGTACGCGGGATGCGCCTCGCGGGGATCGAATCCGCGCGCCCCGCGCCGGAAGCCGTCGACGCTGTCGCCAACGCCGATGTCGTGATCATCGGACCGTCGAATCCACTCCTGAGCGTCGACCCCATCCTCGCCGTCCTCGGCAAGGAGCTCCACCGGGAGCGCGTTGTCGTGGTGTCGCCGGTGGTCGGCGGCCGGTCGCTGAAAGGACCGACCGTGGACATGCTCCGGCAGATGGGCGAGGAGGCGACCGCCCTGGGTGTGGCCAGGCGCTACGCGGGCATCGCAGCCACCATGGTCATCGACCGCGATGACGGGGCATTGGCCGAGCCGATCCGTGCGCTGGGGATGCGCCCGCTGGTCGACGACACCGTGATGGAGGGCGCGCTGGGCGAGCGGCGCCTGGCGGCGTCCCTGCTCCGCGCCCTAGAGTCGGGTGATGGCCCATGAGCGCGCACTCGACTTCCTCCGCACGAACCCGCGAGGCGTGCTCGCGACCTATCGACGCGACGGCCAGGCGCAGCTCTCGCCGGTGCTCGCCGGCGTCGACGAGCAGGATCGCGTGGTGATCAGCACACGTGAGGGGGCGATGAAGACGCTCAACCTTCGCCGCAACCCGCGGGCCGGTCTCTGCGTGCTCAGCGAACGCTTCTTCGGCGAGTGGCATGCCCTCGAGGGCGACGCCGAGGTTCTCAGCCTTCCCGACGCGCTGGAGCCGCTCGTCGACTACTACCGTCGGGTCAGTGGAGAACATCCCGACTGGCAGGACTATCGCGATGCCATGGCACGCGAGCGCCGTGTGCTGCTGCGCATCACCGTGGATCGCAGCGGGCCGACGACGCAGGGATAGACCCCGCTCAGGCCCCGCCCTCGCGCATCGGAAGAGTGCGGAGGCGGGGCAGCACCTCGCGGGCGTACAGCTCGAGAAATCGACGCTGGTCAAGGCCCGGGGCGTGAAAGATCAGATGGGTGAATCCGAGGTCCAGGTATGGACGGATGCGTTCCACATGCTCGTCGGGATCTGACGACACGATCCAGCGGCCGGCGGCTCGCTCGGTGGGAAGCGCGTCAGCAAGGCGCTCCATCTCGACCGCGTCCTCGACACCGGTCTTTTCCTCCGGGGACAGCGCCAGCGCTGCCCAGTGCTGTGTGTCCGCGCGCGCTCTGTCTTGATCGCTGTCGAATGAGACCTTCATCTCGATGGTGAGCTCGACGTCGGCAGGGTCTCGTCCGGCTGCGCGTGCGCCCTCCGTCACCGCCGGGAGCAGCGTGTCGGAGTACAGCTCCATGGCCTTGCCGCTGGTGCAGATGAGTCCGTCGGCGACCCGGCCGGCGAGCCGTGCGGCTGACGCTCCCGCGGCGGCGATGTAGATCGGTATCGGCGTCGCCGGCCGGTCGTAGATGGTGGCGTTCCGGGTCCGGTAGTACGTGCCGTCGAAGGTGACCCGGTCGCTCGTCAACAGCGTCCGGATGAGCGCGACCGCTTCCTTGAGCCGCGCGAAACGCTCCTTGGTGTCCGGCCACTCGATGTCGAGTGGTGCCTCGTTCATCGACTCGCCGGTACCGACTCCGAGCCAGATGCGGCCGGGAAACATGGTCCCGAGCGTCCCCATCGCCTGCGCAACGATCGCCGGGTGATAGCGGAAGGTCGGGGTGAGCACGCTGGTGCCGAGCGAGATCCGGCTGGTTGCCTGACCGGCCGCCCCCAGCCAGGTCAGTGAGAAGGGAGCGTGACCGCCGCTGTGCCGCCAGGGCTGAAAGTGATCGCTGATCGCCGCGGTGTCGAAGCCGCACTGCTCCGCAGCCACCGTGAAATCGAGCAAGTCGGAGGGACTGAACTGCTCCGCCGAGACCTTGTATCCGAACCGAAGCTGGCGAGACACCGCGCCCATGGTCTCACGTGAACCGTCGAGACCAGGCCAGGCAGCTCACGAGGACGCCGGAGACCCGCGACGCCGTCATCCGACGGCCAGACCCTCGGGGTCAGGCGCAGCGGAGGCGCCGGCGGTCATCCGTCGAGCTGATTCGACCTTCGCCATCAGGGCTTCCGGGGCGAAGGGCTTGCCGAGGTACTCGCACTCGAGGTCGTAGGCTCGGTTGAGAACCTCGGCGCTGTCGAGCAGTCCGGTCATCACGACCATCGGCATTCGAGCATGCATCGTGCCCGCGCGCAGATGGGTGATCAGGTCCCAGCCATCGCCGTCCGGCATGCCGATGTCCACCACCATCACGTCGGTGGGATGCGACAGCTCGGCCGTCGCCTCTCGGATGGTTGGGACCAGCACGGTGCGCAGGCCGTGGCGCTCGAGGATCCGGCACGCGATCTCGCCGACCGCCCGATCGTCGTCAACGACGAGCGCGCGTCCCGCCGTCTCGCGTTCGGCGATCGGCTGGCGTGCCGCCTCGATCGGAAACACGGCGCGACCTTCGCCGGCCGCGCGAGCGGAGGCCAGCGACCGCTCGATGCCCGCGGCATCCATCGGCCGGGCGTAATAGAAGCCCTGGGCAAGGTCATAGCCGGCTCCGCGGAGATGCGCCGCCTGGTCGGCGCGTTCCACACCCTCGATGATCGTCTTCAGCTGCAGGGCTCTGACCATGCCGACGATCGCACCGAGGAGATCGCTGGCCACGTGCCCGTCGGGGACGTGATCGACCAGCGACTTGTCGATCTTCACGACGTCGACCGGAAGGCGGCGCAACCTGGCCAGCGATGACGCGCCGACCCCGAAATCGTCGATTGCCATGCCGACGCCGAGAGCCTTGAGCCGGCTGAGGATCCGGATCGCACCGTCCATGTCATCCATGACGGCGGTCTCGGTGACCTCGAGGATCAGACGCTGGGGCTTGATGCCCGCGCTGCGCATCGCTTCGGCGACGATGGGCACCAGGTCATCCGCATGGAGCTGGCGCGGTGAGAGATTGACGCTCATGGTGATGTCCGCCGCGTCGCCGTACTCCTGTTGCCAGCCGGCGAGTTGCTGACACGCCTCATTGAGAATGCGCGCGCCGATGGGGATGATCATCCCGGTGCGTTCCGCAATCGGGATGAACACCGCCGGAGGTATCACGTCACCGTCGGGATGTCTCCAGCGCGCGAGTGCCTCGACCGAGACCATCCGGCCGTCGGCGAGGTCGACGATCGGCTGGTAGTGCACCAGCAAGTCCCCGGTGAGCCACGCCGTGCGCAGGCCGTTCTCGACTCGCACCCGCTCGGCGATCGCCGTGTGCATGTACGGCTGGTACAGCGCATACCGGTTGCCACCCGCGGCTTTGGCCGTGTACATGGCGAGGTCGGCGTTGCGCAGCAGCTCGTCGGCAGTTTCGCCAAGCCCGGCTGAGGCGATCCCGATGCTCGCGACCACGGCGACCGTGGTCGTCTGTATCGCCAGGGGGAGTTCGAGTACGGCGAGCACACGTCGTGCCAGAACGTCCACATCGTCGCCGGCGCCTGGCGCTGGCAGAACCGCGAACTCGTCGCCACCGAGGCGGGCGACGGCGGCGATATCGCGGACGCTGCTCACGATGCGGCGAGCCACCCGAATCAGCACCTGGTCACCGATGCTGTGACCGAAGGTGTCATTGATCTCCTTGAAGCCGTCGAGGTCGAGCATCATCAGAGTCACGCACTGCCCCGGAGTGTCGAGCGCCGCGAGCTCGCGCTCCAGGCGCCGCCGCAGGTGGGTGCGATTGGGCAGCCCGGTGAGCGAATCGTGTGACGCCTGATGCGCGAGCGCGCGGAGCAGTCCGCGCGACCTGATCGCGGTCAGCAGCGCGATGCCGCCCGCGAGCAGCACGGCGGCAACCAGGGCGACGGTCACTGTCAGGTCTCCTCTGATCGGCGCGACCTGATCGCCCGATCTGCTGCGACGACGTGCCCTCGCCCGGGTGCGGCGGCCACGATCCGACGGTGCGTACCAGGCCAATCTGAAGCGCGCCCTGAGGTCCGTCTGTTCGATAGCGTACTTAGCAGGAGCCGATATCGACGCACGTTCAACACTGTGACAACCGTCACCCGCCCGTCCCGACTTCCCTGTCGGAGCAAGGAGCGTTCGTGTCACCCGCGTATCCGGACGCGTCGCGATGGGTTGGTAGACTGCCAGACGTGGCCAAATGGGTCGTGCTCCACCTGAGTGCCGACGACGCCTCGACATACATCAACGTGGACGCGGTGACCCAGGTTCGACAGGTGTCCGTCGGCTCGACGCGCGTCTTCTTCACCGACGGCACCGACGTCTCGGTGCGCGAGGACGCGCCCATCGTGATCGCCGCCTTCCGTCGCGACTCGATCTAACCGACCGAGCCGGTCGCCGCACCAACGACGTCGGGGGGCGAGCGGGCGTGTTCACCCGTGGCATGGCCCGTGTGGCAGCATGGGGCCGCTCATGACAACGTCGCCGCTGCTCATGATCCCCGGGCCCACGCCGGTGGACCCTGAAGTGCTGGCAGCTCTCGCCGAGCCCGTCCGGAGCCACACCGGACCCGAGAACGCCGCGACGATGGTGCGGATCCAGGAAGGCATCCGGCAGCTCGTCGGCTCCGCCCACGCACGGGTCTACTGTTTCGCGGGCGCTGGCACGCTGGCGATGGAAGCGGCGCTCGTCAACCACGCGTCACCCGGCGACCGCGTCGTCGTCGTCAGCCACGGGTACTTTGGTGATCGCTTCGCCGACGTCGCCGGAGCGCTCGGGATGCGCGCCGACGTGCTGCGAGTCGATTGGGGCGAGCACGCCGGAACGGACTCGCTTCGAGAGCTGGTGCTCCTTGGCGACCAGCCGGCGCTGGTGTGCATCACCCATGTGGACACCAGCAGCGGCGTGCTCGCGGATTGCGGCGCGCTCGCGGCGACGGTTCGCTCGGTCGCACCGGAAGCGGTGATCGTCGTCGACGGAGTCTGTGCGACCGGCGGTATCCATGAGCGGATGGATACATGGGACGTCGACGTCCTGCTGACCGGCGCCCAGAAGGCACTCGCCGTGCCTCCCGGACTCGCGATGCTGGCCGTATCCGACCGAGCCCGCCGGCGGCGTGAGTCACTCGGCGACATCCGCGCGTACTACGCGGATCTGCGCCGTTGGGATGCGTCAGTCGATGACCCGCGCACGTACTTCTCGACGCATTCCGTGTCATTGCTGCGCGCGCTCGAAGTGTCGCTCGACGGCATCTTCGCCGAAGGACTTCCGGTTCGATACCAGCGCCACCACCGCGTGGCCGGCATGATTCGCGACGGCATGAGCGAGCTCGGGTTCGTGCCGCTCACCAATGGCGCGTATCTCGCGCCCACGTTGAGCGTTCTGGCGCTCCCCGACGGGGTCGAGGACGTGACCTTGCGGAAGGGGATGAGCGATCGCGGTGTGGTGATCGCGCCCTGTCTCGGGCCGTGGGCAGGACGAGGCGTGCGCATCGGGCACATGGGGACGGTCAGCGAGTCCGAGGCCGCGCGCACGATCGATGCGGCGGCGTCGGTGGTCGGCACGCGTGCTTGAGCCCGCCCTGCTTGGACGTCTGAGCGCCGCGGTTGGCGACGACGGGATGATCACCGCACCCGCAGCCCTGCGGACGTACGCGTGCGACGGACTCACGGGCCGCCGGGTCGCGCCCGCGGCCGTCGTGCTTCCGCTGACAACCGAGCAGGTGGCAGCGGTGGTGCGGGCATGTGCGGAGGCGAACGTGCCCTTCGTCGCGCGCGGAGCCGGTACCGGGCTGTCCGGCGGTGCGCTCCCGGTCGCCGACGGCGTCGTCATCGGCCTCAGCCGCATGCGGGCCATCCTCGGCATCGACCTGGAGAATCAACAGGTGACCGTGCAGCCCGGGGTCACCAACCTCGAGGTGAGCAAGGCGGTCCGGCCGCTGGGGTACTTCTACGCACCCGATCCATCGTCGCAGCAGGTCTGCACCATCGGCGGTAACGTCGCAGAGAATTCCGGCGGAGCGCATTGCCTGAAATATGGTTTCACCACGCACCACGTGCTCGGGGCGACCTTCGTCACCCCGGTTGGGCGAATCGCCCATCTCGGCGGCCCGGTGCGCGACGCAGCCGGCTACGACCTGCTCGGCGTCGTGATCGGCAGTGAGGGGACGCTCGGGATCGTGACTGAAGTCGTGCTGCGGATCGTTCGCGTTCCAGAGTCGACCGAGACGGTGCTCGCGGCGTTCGCAACCATGGGTGACGCCGGCGAGGCCGTGTCGCGGATCATCGCCGCCGGCATCACACCGGCCGCGATCGAGATGATGGATCGTCTCGCCATCCAGGCGTGCGAAGACATCGTTCACGCCGGGTATCCGGATTGCGGAGCGGCGCTGATCGTCGAGCTCGACGGGCCTGCCGTCGAGTCGGAGGCGTTCCTTCGCCAGGTCATCGACATCTGCACGGCGATCGGAGCAACCGAGACACGGGTGGCCGCGAGTGAGGCTGAGCGGGCACTGATCTGGAAGGCACGCAAGGCCGCATTCGCCTCGATGGGACGGATCAGCCCGAGCTACTACGTCCAGGATGGGGTGATCCCACGCACGCGGCTGCGCGACGTTCTCGAGTCGATCAGCGCACTGTCGGCGACCTACGGCCTGCGCGTCGCCAACGTGTTCCACGCCGGTGACGGCAACCTCCACCCGCTCGTGCTGTATGACGACGCCGAGCCCGGCGCCTCCGACCGCGCGCTCGAGCTCGCCGGATTGATCCTCGAGTCCTGCATCGCCGCCGGTGGCTCGATCACCGGTGAGCACGGAGTCGGATCCGACAAGGCCTGCTACATGCCGAAGATGTTCAGCCCTGGCTCGATCGCCGTGATGGGGCGCGTCCGCGACGCCTTCGACCCGAGTGATCTCTGCAACCCGGGCAAAGCGCTGCCGACCCCACGGCTCTGCGGTGAGGTGCCCGGGATGTACCGTCCGCACGCCATCGAGACCGCAGGGTTGGCGGAGCGTCTGTGATGGTCTCGGCGGCGCAGGAGCTGCATCTGTTCAACGAGCTTGTCGGCGCCGCGCAGGTCCGGACCGGAGGCGCCGCCGATGCGGTCGGCGGCATCGTTCCGGGCCTGGTCGTCTCGCCGGGTGACGAGCTGGAGGTGGCGTCCGTGCTCTCAGCCGCGACCGCGCGCGGACTTGTGGTCGTGGCTCGCGGCGGCGGCACGAAGATCGACTGGGGTTCGCCGCCGGAGCGGTGCGACGTCGTGCTCTCGACCTCCCGAATCGAGGGAATCGTCGACCACGAGCCCGCCGACCTCGTCTGCGTCGTCCGCGCTGGAACTCAGCTCGCCCGCCTGCAGGACGCCCTCTCCTCGGCCCCAGGCTTCCGGCAGCGCCTCATGCTCGATCCACCGCAGGACAAAGACGCGACCATCGGCGGCGTGGTCGCCACCGCCGCGAGCGGACCGCTGCGCACGCGCTTCGGTACGCCGCGCGATCTGGTGATCGGCGCCAGCTTCGTTCTTTCCGATGGAACCGTCGGGCGGAGCGGCGGCAAGGTCGTGAAGAACGTCGCCGGCTTCGATGTCGCCAAGCTGCTGGTGGGATCGCTGGGGACGCTTGCGGTGATCACCGAGGTGGCCTTCCGTCTCCATCCCCTGCCCGCGGCGTCGCGAACCGTCGTCCTCGAGTCGCGGTCCGTCCTCGACCTCTGCAGGTTCGCCACAGGAGTCGGGCGGCTCCAGGTGACCCCGACCGTCGTCGATCTCCACTGGCCCGAGGGCCTGGTGATAGTGCGCTTCGACAGCTCAGAGCTCGGCGCCACGGTCCAGGCCCAGCGCGTCTCCCGGGAGCTCGGCGGCCGGATCCTTGCAGGCGATGAGGAGACCGCGTTGTCGGGGGCGGTTGCGGGGTCGCCCTGGACCGGCCCGGGTCTGGTGGGCGCGGTTGCAGTGCTGCCGTCGCGAGTAGGTGAATTTCTGTCATCTATGTCTGCTACATGCGACGCCGTGGCGCTGCGTCCGCTGCTCGGTACCGGTGAGGTGCGGTTCGCGCCGGAAGCGCTCGAGATGGTCGCGACCGCGGTGCGAACCGCCGGCGGCCGTCTGCTGATCAGGCGCGGCGAGACCATCTCCAGCGGAGAGTCCGAGGACGGCGCGGCACTCGATTTGATGCGCTCGGTGAAACGGCAGCTGGACCCTGCCCGAACCTTGAGCCCGGGCCGCCAGGTCGATGGTATCTGACATGACCGCGGTGAGCTCCGGCCCGCCACGCGTCCTGGGTCACCCGCGCGCAGGTGCCGCGACAGCCGCGTTCGACGATCACCACTCTCCGGACCCGTCCCTGATCGCGGACTGCGTGCACTGCGGTTTCTGCCTTCCGGCGTGCCCGACCTACCTCCTCTGGGGCGAGGAGATGGACTCCCCTCGAGGTCGCATCCTGCTCATGGATCTCGCGGCGCGCGGCGAGGTCGGCATGGACGCGGAGGTGGTGCGCCACTGGGATGCGTGTCTCGGCTGCATGGCGTGCGTCGACGCCTGCCCTTCGGGGGTGCAGTACAACCGCCTGGTCGAACAGGTCCGCCCGCAGATCGAACGCCACTTCGCTCGCCCCTGGCACGTTCGCGCGTCGCGAGCCGCACTCTTCGCGGTGCTCCCCAACCCGCGGCGGATGCGCACGGTCGCAAGCGCGCTCGCGCTCACGCAGGCCCTCGGGCTCCGGAGGCTGCTGCGCCGGGAGCGGCTGCGACGCCTGCTGCCCAGGACCGTGCGCCGCCTCGACGACATGGCACCGTCCCTGCGCCTCGCTGATCTCCGCGCGCGCACGCCGCGACGCCTCTCACCCAGCCGACGGCCGGTCCTGCGGGTCGCACTGCTCACCGGATGCGTGCAGGACGCCTTTTTCTCGCAGGTCAATCGAGCGACCGCACGTGTGCTCGCGGCTCACGGCTGCGACGTGCTCGTGCCCCCGCTCCAGGGCTGCTGCGGTGCGCTCGAGATCCATGCCGGTCGGGAGCGACCCGCGTTGCGGCGGATGCGCGATCTCATTGCCCAGATGGAGAACCTCGGGATCGACCGCGTCGTCGTGAACAGTGCGGGCTGCGGGTCGGCGATGAAGGAGTACGGGGCGCTGCTCGGCGATGACCCGTTCTGGTCGGCGCGTGCCGCGGCCTTCTCGGCCCGGGTTCGCGACGTGATGGAGGTGATCGCGGAGCTCGACCTGCAGCTTCCCGCGCAGCTCCACCCGCTGCCTGCTCGGGTCGCGTATCACGACGCCTGCCATCTCGCTCACGCCCAGGGTGTGCGACTCCAACCGCGCGCCGTGCTCGGCCGTATCCCGCAGCTCGAGCTCGTCGACCTCAAGGAATCCGACGTGTGCTGCGGGAGCGCGGGGATCTACAACCTCGTCGCGCCCCAGGCTGCCGATGATCTCGGCGATCGCAAGGCCGCCAACGTCGTCGCAAGTGGTGCCGAGCTGCTCACCGCCGGTAATGGTGGCTGCCTGCTCCAGATCCAGGCAGCCCTGCGGCGGGCGGGACGTCCGCTTCCCGTGGTCCACCCGGTGGAGTTGCTCGACGCATCCATCCGCGGCCTGCCACTGGCCGAGGTGCAGGCCGCGCCGCGCCGGTAGCCGGTGAGCCAGCTGCCCGGGACCCGATCAGGAAACAGGGGGCTCACGGGGGATTCCCCCGTGTGGCGCCGGGCCCGAGTGGTCGTTGTGGGCGCCGGCGCGATCGGGCTTGCGGTCGCTCTCCAACTCCGGCGTGCGGGGGTGGAGCGGGTCGTTGTGATCGACCGCAACCCCTCGCCGGGCATGGGCTCGACGAGCCGCGCCAACGGCGGGGTTCGAGCGCAATTCACCACGCCGGTCAACATCACGTTCTCGCAATTCACCATCGAGAAGCTCCGCGAGTTGGACGAGGTCGAGGGTGCGCAGGTGGGGTTCCGCGCGGTCGGCTACCTCTTCCTCACCGGGACCGACGCGGGCGAGATTGCGCTCCGCCGGGGTTGGGAGCTGCAACGGTCCCTCGGCGTCGACGTCCAGTGGCTCTCGGCCGCTCAGGTCCTCGATATTGCCCCCTTTGTCAACGTCGACGGCCTGTCGGCCGCGACGTTCTGCGCCGGTGACGGAACCATCGACCCGCACGGTGTGGTGAGCGCGTTGTGGGCGGCGTGCCGGCGTCTCGACACCTCCTTTCTGCTCGACACCGAGGTGCTCGACGTGGCAGGAGGCCGCCCGGCGCGCGTCCGCACCACGGCGGGAGACATCGAGACCGACTTCGTCGTCAACGCCGGCGGCCCGTTCGCTCGTGAGCTGGCGGCGATGGCAGGCATCGATCTCCCGGTCGTGTCGCGGCGGAGAAATCTTGCGTGCACCGAGGCTGTTCCCGGGATCCCCGATGCGATCCCGATGTGTGTCGACAACGACACCGGTGTGCTCATCCGCCGCGAGGGTGCCGGCTTTCTGATCGGGTTCTCCGATCCCGCCGACCCACCGACCATGGACACCACCTTCGATCCCGCGTTCCTCGACGCGGTCGCCGCGCGCATCGGCAACCGCTTCCCCTTCCTCGAGGACGTGCCGATCAGCTCGCGAAAATGCTGGGCCGGGCTCTATCCCGAAACCCCCGACCACCACGCCATCATCGACGCCGCCGCCACGGCACCGTGGTTCATCCAGTGCGTGGGGTTCGGCGGCCACGGCATCATGCACTCGCTTGCGGCGGGACAGGCGGTGACCGAGTTGATCAGCGAGGGTGAGTGCAGCAGCTTCGACCTGCACCCGCTGCGACTGAGCCGCTTCGCCGAACCCGGAGCGGTCGTCGAGACCGCGGTGCTCTAAGCCACAGGGTGGAGCGCCGCGAGCGCTCCCGCCGGGTCGTCGATCAGGATGCGGAGCGCCTGTCGCTGCTCCGCGTTCAGCGTCTGCAGGGGCGGCCTGACCGCGTCCTCGATCGCGACCCCGCGACGTTGCAGGATGAACTTCAACGCAGACTGGAAGGGGTACGGTTCGATGGCGGACCTCGCCCGCGCCGCCTGTGCGCTCGCCTCCGGTGTGCCGGAGCGGACGGCGCCGATGGTCAGCTCGGGGAGCGCCGCGGCAAGGCCGGAGACCGCGCCTGCCGCGCCTGACTCCAGTCCCTGACAGATCAGGCCTTCGGCGCCGATGAACACGTCGAGGCCGGCAATCAGGTACGGCTTGACCCGATCGAAGGGAGTGTCGGAGACCTTGAGCCCAGCCAGGTTCGGCGCGGTCGACTGCAGTCGACGGATCACCTCGACCGGGACCGCGTAGCCGCTCCGCGCTGCGAACTCATAGATGTAGAAGGGCAGAGGTGCGCATGCGCCTGCGGCTGCGTCGAGGTGGCGCCAGATGGCCTCCGCGTCGAGTGCGAAATATGGGGGCGGGATCACGGCGACTCCCGCCGCGCCGTGGCTCGCCGCATGCTCGGCGAGCACCACCGTGTCATGGGTGGTCTGCGCCCCGCAGTGCACCACGACCGCGAGCCGGTGATGCGCTGATGTCACGAACTCGTCCGCCGCATGTCGACGCTCGTCGACCGAGAACAGGATCCCCTCGCCGGTGGTGCCGAGCGCGAGGATGCCGTCAAGGCCGGCGCGGGCGTAGAAGTCCACCTCCGCTGCGATCCCATCGCCATCGATGGCACCGTCCGCAGCGGTGAGCGGCGTGACCGCCGCCGCGAGGGCGCCGCGAATCCGATGCTGCGATTCCATGGCTCAGTCGAGTGTAGCCGCGCGGTCGGACAGCGATGCGATGTCATAGCGATCGCGTTCACCGGTCCGGCGCAGCAGCAGGTCGGCGACCAGGCCGGTCCATCCGGTCTGATGCGATGCGCCGAGGCCCTGTCCGGTTTCCGCGTGAAAGTACTCGTGGAATGGGATGGCATCCGCGAGGTCGGGCCGCGTGTAGAGATCGATCCCGGCGACGACCGGGCGGACGCCGTCGGCGGCCTTCAGAAAGATGGATGCAAGACGCGCGGCGATGTCGTCTGCGACCGCGCCGAGGTGTGCCTGACGGCCCGACCCACGGGGGTACTCGACGGTCCACGCGTCACCGAGGAAGCGGTGATACACGCGAAGGGCTCCGATGATGAGGTGGTTCACCGGAAACCAGATCGGTCCACGCCAATTCGAGTTACCGCCATAGAGCCGCGAGGTCGACTCCGCGGGTTCGTAATCGAGCCGGGCGACAGCACCACCGAGGTTGACGTCGAGTGGATGGTCGACATGAAATCGCGAAAGCGAGCGCAGGCCGTGGTCGCTCAGGAACTCGGATTCGTCGAGCACATACTCGAGAATGCGGCGCAGACGGTTGGGGTCGACGATCGCGAGCAGGCGGCTCTCGCGCTGCGCGTCCTCGACCTCGAGTGACACGGCTGCGGCGTAACGCGGTTTGAGCGTGATGAACAAACGCAGCCGCGCCGCGAAATCCGGGAGCCGGCGCAGGGTATCGTGACCGAGCGTCGTCGCGGCGCAGAGCGGGATGAGCCCCACGATCGAGCGCGCCTGGATTGGAACCCGCGTGCCGTCGGCGAGATGCCAGCTGTCGTAGTAGAAGCCCGCATCCTCGTCCCAGAGTCCCTGCTCGTTCATGGCGGTCGCGATGGTCGCGAAGTGTTCGAAGAACTTCGTCGCCACGTCCTCGTACGTGCGATCGAAGCTTGCGAGGATCAGGGCAATCTCGAGCAGATTGAGCGAGTACATGGCCATCCACGCGGTGCCGTCCGATTGCTCCAGGTGGCCGCCGGCGGGGAGCACCGCCGAACGGTTGAACGGGCCGACATTGTCAAGGCCCAGGAACCCGCCCTCGAAGATGTTGTTGCCCTCGGCGTCCTCGCGATTGACCCACCAGGTGAAGTTGATGAGCAGCTTGTGGAAGACGCGCGCGAGGAACTGGTAATCAGTCGCGCCGTCGATCTCGAAGACTCGCAGCGCAGCCCATGCGTGGACCGGCGGGTTGACGTCGTCGAACGACCATTCGTAGGCTGGGAGCTGGCCGTTGGCATGCATGTACCACTCGCGACAGAGCAGGATCAGCTGCTGCTTGGCGAACTCGGGATCGACGTGGGCCAGCGCGACGCACTGGAAACCCAGATCCCAGGCGGCGAACCAGGGATACTCCCACTTGTCGGGCATGGAGAGCACGTCCGCGGTGTCGACGTGCCGCCATCCGGCGTTGCGTCCCACGAGTCGCTCGGCGGGCGGTGCGGGTTCGGCCGGATCGCCGTCGAGCCAGCGCGTCACGTTGTAGTGGTAGAACTGCTTGCCCCAGAGCATGCCGCTGAGCGCTTGACGGACGACGAGGCGCTCGTCGGTCGTGAGCCGGTCGACCATCACGCTCGCGTACAACGCGTCGGCTTCGCCGTGGCGGAGCTCGAGCGCCGCTGCCGCTCCGTCGGCGGCGTCACTCTCGCGGCGGCCGAATCGGAGCCTGATCAGCGCCTGCCGGCCGGCGTCGACGGAGAGCACGTAGTGCAGCGCCGCCTTGGTTCCGACCTGCGCGGGGTTCACGGTCTGCGCAGCGTGGATCACGTGGTCGTTGATGCCGTCCTTGGGAAAGGCGCTCCGTGACGTCGATCCCCAGAGGCGCTCGGCGTTGGACTCGTTGTCGCAGACCAGCGTCGTGTGGTCGCCGTCCCCGCTCAGGAACATCCGGCCCACCACCGTGTGGTCGGCGACGATTCGTCCATTCTCCACGTGCAGCGACGGGGTCGTGTCGATGATGCCCCACGCCCAGGTGTTGCGGAACCAGAGCGTCGGGAGGACGTGGAGGCTTTTGGTGGTGGCGCCGGTATTGCGCGCGCGCAGCTCCAGCACCAGGTCTTCGGGCGTCTCCTTCGCATAGTCGACGGTGATGTCCCAGAAGCCTTTGTTGAGCACGCCGGTGTCCGCGAGCTCGTACTCGGGGTCGAGCGGACCGCGACGCTGGTTCTCGGCGAGCAGGTCGTCGTAGGGAAACGCGACCTGCGGATAGAGATATCGCCAGCGCATCCACGAATGCGTCGGCGTCGAGTCGACGTACCACCAGTATTCCTTGGCGTCCTCACCGTGATTTCCCTGCGGGCCGGTCAGCCCGAAGATCCGCTCTTTGAGGATGGGATCGACGCCGTTCCAGAACGCGAAGGCGAGACACAGCAACTGGTGCTCATCGCAGATTCCGCCAAGGCCCTCCTCGCTCCAGCGGTAGGCGCGCGAGCGCGCCTGGTCGTGGGGAACGTAGTTCCAGGCGTCCCCGTTCGCGCTGTAGTCCTCGCGCACCGTCCCCCAGGCGCGCTCGCTGAGGTACGGCCCCCAGCGCCGCCAGCCGGCCGGGTCGTCGCGAAGCCGCGCACGCTCGGCGTCGTGGTTGGTCACGACCGTCCGGCCGCGGTGGCGTTCAGGCTCTAGCCCTGGACGGCCTGGTCCGCGATCGAGAGTGCGCCGTCGATGACCTCGAACCCATGCGCCAGGTCCTCCTCGCTGATGCAGAGTGGCGGGTTGGTGTGGATCGAGTTGTTGGAGACCATCGTGTACACGCCGTGTTCCCGAAGATACCTGGCGATGGCGGTCATCTCCGCGCTGGTCGCGTTGAACGCGGTCATGGGCGTGTACGGCTCCTGCCGTCTGACCAGGTCGAGGATGCCGAAGAGTCCAAGGTTTCGATGCGCACCGACGCTGGAGTGCTTTGCGGCAAGACGCTCGTGATGCGCGCGCATCACCGTGTCCATCGCGGCAGCACGCTCGATGAGATGATCCTCCTCGTACACGCTCAAGGTCGCGAGCGAGGCCGCAAGTGACACGGGGTGGCTGGAATACGTGAGCCCGCCGAAGAACATCGTCGTGTCGAACCTCTCGGCTATGTGCCGGCGCATCGCGACGGCGCCCAATGGAAGATACGAGGACGTGAGGCCCTTGGCCATGGTCATCAGGTCCGGGACGGTGTTCCAGTGCTCGATTGCGAACCACCTGCCGGTGCGCCCGAAGCCCGCCATCACCTCGTCGGCCACCATCAGGATGCCGTGCCGGTCGCAGAGTTCGCGAACGCCTTGAATGTAACCGTCCGGCGGAATCAGGATGCCGTTGGTGCCGACGATGGTCTCGAGGAATATCGCCGCGATGGTGTGCGGTCCCTCGTACATGATCACGTCCTCGAGACCGCGGAGGCTCTCCTCCACGGGTCGCGGCTCGCGCTCGCCCCAGCGATGGGTGTCGGGATACCGGACCACGCCGACGAGTCCCGGCTCCGTCGCCCAGCGGCGCGGATCGCCGGTGAGCGTCATCGCCCCCATGGTCGCGCCGTGGTAGGCGCGGTAGCGAGCGAGGATCTTGTGGCGCCCGGTGTACTGTCGGGCGATCTTGATCGCGTTCTCGATCGCCTCGGCGCCGCCGAGCGTGAAGAAGACCTTGTCGAGATCGCCGGGCAGGAGCCCGGTCAGCTTCTCGCCGAGTCGCGCTCGAATCTCGGTGACGAAGGCGGGCTGGACGAATTGCAGCCTGGTGGCCTGCTCGACGATGGCGTCGACGACCCGTCGGTCTCCGTGCCCGATGTTCACCGACATCAGCTGGCTGTTGAAGTCGAGAATGCGCAGTCCTTCCGGGGTGTACAACCAGACGCCCTCGGCATGATCGATGGCGATGGGATCGACCGCGCCCTGCACCGACCACGAGAAGAATGTGTGCTCCTTCGACAACCGCACGATCTCTTCGCTGGTCATCCGGCGTTGCTCGACCTGAACGCTCACGGGGTCCTGGACTCCTCTCGCCGAGACATCAACATGGCACAGTATCACCGTGTCACTGGCTCGGGAATTCGGCATCGAGACCGGTTCCCGCGAGCCGTTCGCACCCCGCGGGACATGGATGTGACCCTCCTCGTCGGAGTCGTCGAGGACGATCCACCAAGCCGCGACATCCTGGATCCGCGGCCGGATGTTCGATACGTCTTCGTCGATCCCGCGTCGCCGCTGCCGGCGGACGCTGCCGACGCCGACGCGCTGCTGATCTGGAACGTCCGCAGCGGTTACCTTCGCGAGCAGTGGAGCCGGTTCACGCGGCTACGCTGGGTCCACGCGGGGACCGCCGGCGTCGAGCGCGTGCTTTTTCCGGAGCTCGCCGCCAGCGACGTCGTGCTCACCAACTCGCGGTACGTATTCGACCAGGCGCTCGCCGAGTACACGATCGGTCTGATGCTGGCCCTGACCAAGGACCTGCCCACCACGTTCAGGCACCAGCTGGAGCATCGATGGGTGCAGCGCGAGACGGAGACGCTTTCAGGCAAGACGGTCGTGATGCTGGGAGTCGGTCCGATCGCACGGCGGACCGCCCAGCTGGCGAAGGCACTCGGCATGTCGGTGCGCGGCATCGGCCGAACCGCACGCGCCGGCGATCCCGACTTCGGTGACATCGCCGCCTCCGATGCCCTGCCCGCACTGTTCGCGGACGCGGACTACGTTGTGATGGTCCTGCCCAGCACTCCGCAGACCGCCGGCATGGTCGGTGCCGCGGCGCTCGGCGCGCTCAAGCCTGCCGCGCGGCTCGTCAACGTCGGCCGCGGATCGACGCTCGATCAGGACGCGCTGTGCACAGCGCTGCGCGGAGGGAGGATCGCCGGGGCTGCCCTCGACGTCATGACCCCGGAACCGTTGCCCGCTGACTCCCCGCTGTGGGACGTGCCGAACCTGATCATCTCGCCGCACATGTCCGGTGACCACAGGGGCTGGCAGCGAGAGATCGCCGACCTGTTCATGAAGAACCTCGAGCGGTTCCAGCGCGGGGAGCCGCTCCTCAACGTCGTCGACAAGCGCCTCGGCTACGCGCCCTCAGAGCATCCATGACGCCGGTTGGTCCGGCAGGCGACGACGCCCACGTGGCGACCGGAGTGATTTGGGTATGGTTGCGCCGCCATGCCGGACGCTGATCCCACCTCTACCCACCAGTTCGCCTCGGTCAAGGACATCGGCCCTCTGCCGCTCATGGATGGCCTGCGCGTCCGGGCGGTCAATGGAGAGCGGATCACACTCGCCGTCTTCGAACTGGATCCCGGAATCGCCATGCCCGAGCACCGCCATCCAAACGAGCAGGTCGGGGTCGTCGTGCGCGGAGAGTTCACCTTCACGGTCGGCGGTGAGACGCATCTGCGCAAACCAGGCGACATGTGGGTGATTCCAGCGGGCGTCCCGCACGCGGTCGAGCGCGCCGGCGAGGCCGGCTGCACGATCGTTGAGACGTTCTCGCCGCCTCGAGACGACTGGGCGGACAAGCCCCGCCATGAGCCGTCAGCCGATCGGTGGCCGCAGGCCTGATCCCCGAGGGGATTCAGCACTAGGGGGTTCGCGGGGGATTCCCCGCGTGAGGTCAGTCAGGGGGTTCGCGGGGGGTTTCCCCCGCGTGAGGCTAGTCCCCCGTCGGCTCCTCGGATGCGAACTGAAGGACGTGCATGTCCTCCAGCAGCCGGTCGGCGAGCCTGAGAAAGCGTCGCGTCCGCCACGCTTGATCCGCCTCTCCGGTGGTCAGCACTGGCACCGCCGCCTCCTTGATGACAATCAGCAGCGCCTCGAGATCACGCATCAGCCGCAGGACGCGCGTCCACGCGTCTTCCTGTTCGTTCATTTCCCGTTCCCCTTCCGCCATGCCGAACGGCACGCAAGGAACATCTTCGCACAACGTGTGCTTCGTTTGGAGCGTTCGATCTTGATCGGGTGGCCAGGCTCGCCTGGCTCCGCGCTCCAGGCCGACTACAGTGGGGACCTCACACCGTCACTTGAAACAGGAAGAGTCAATGCAAATCAGCGCACGGAACAAGCTGCCAGGCCGGGTGGAGCAGATCACCCGGGGAGCCGCCACCGCGAACGTGGTGGTCTCGGTCGCGGGCATGTCAATGACCGCGGCGATCACCGTCGACGCGGTCGAGGAGCTCGGACTCAAGGTCGGCAGCGAGGTCATCGCGATCGTCAAGGCGTCTGACGCGATGCTGGCCGTGGCCGAGTAGCGCCCGGCCACCCGAGACGACCTCAGCGGCTAAAGATTGCCTCGGGCCGCCTGCTCGCGCTCGATCGACTCGAACAGGGCTTTGAAGTTTCCCTTGCCGAAGCCCTTGCACCCCTTGCGCTGGATGACCTCGAAGAACAGTGTCGGACGGTCGCCGACGGGACGCGTGAAGATCTGCAGCAGGTAGCCGTCGTCATCGCGGTCGATGAGGATGTTGAGCGAGCGCAGCCGGTCGAGGTCCTCGTCGATGCCGGCGGCCCTTTCCCCGAGGGCGTCGTAGTAGGCGCCGGGAGCGGTGAGGAACTCCACGCCTCGGTCATGCATCGCCTGCACCGTGCCGACGATGTCGTCGGTGTGGACCGCGATGTGCTGGATGCCGCTGCCGCGGTAATAGTCGAGGTACTCCTGGATCTGCGACTTCTTGAGCCCGACGTGTGGCTCATTGATCGGCATGGTGATCTGGGTGCGCGGGTCGCGCGCCACCTTTGAGCGCAGCGCGCTGTACTGGGTAGCGATGTCCTTTTCGTCGAATTCCTGGAAGACCGTGAATCCGAACACCTCGGAGTAGAACGAGATCCAGTCGTCCATCTTGCCGGTGTCGACATTGCCGACCGTGTGGTCGATGAAGCGGAGTCCCACGCCACCGCCGCTGCGACTGTCGGCGCGGTATCCGGGCCAGAAGACGCCGGAATACTCGTTGCGCTCCACAAAGGTGTGGATGGTGTCACCGAACGTCGCGATCGAGGCGGAGGTCACGACCCCGTGCTCGTCCTCGGCGCGCGCCGGCTCGGCGACGCTGCGCGCCCCGCGTGCGGTGGCCGCCTCGTACGCCGCGGTCGCGTCCTCGACCTGGAGCGCGATGGTGCGGACCCCCTCACCATGGAGCCGCAGGTGCTCGGCGATATCGCCCTCGGGCTGGAGCGGCGCCGTGAGCACCAGGCGCACCTTGCCCTGCTCGAGGACGTAGCTCGCCCGATCGCGAATGCCGGTCTCGGGTCCGGCGTAGGCGACGACGTCAAACCCGAAGGCCTTGCGGTAGTGGTATGCGGCCTGGCGCGCGTTGCCGACCCACAGCTCGACGTGATCAGTGCCCTCGAGCACGGGCACGGCAACCTCGGCGACCTGAACCATGTGGTTCTATTGTAGGAGCATGAGATCAAGCCGCCAGAACGACTTGGGCGCCGTGGAGAGCGCACCACCGGGCGGGCCGGCGCCGGGCGCCGTCGCGGATCAACGCGACGCCGAATTCCAGGCACTGATCGACGCCGATCAGCGGATCGAGCCGCGCGACTGGATGCCGGACGGCTATCGGAAGACGCTCATCCGCCAGATCGCGCAGCACGCCCACTCCGAGATCATCGGCATGCAGCCCGAGGGCAACTGGATCACCCGTGCGCCGTCGCTGCGGCGCAAGGCGATCCTCATGGCCAAGGTGCAGGACGAGGCCGGTCACGGCCTGTACCTGTACTGCGCGGCCGAAACGCTCGGCGTCGACCGCGCCGAGCTCATCGACCTCCTGCACGAGGGGCGCCAGAAGTACTCGAGCATCTTCAATTACCCGACGCTCACCTATGCGGACGTCGGCGCGATCGGCTGGCTCGTCGACGGCGCGGCGATCACCAACCAGATCCCGCTCTGCCGCTGCTCGTTCGGCCCGTACGCGAGGGCGATGGTGCGCGTGTGCAAGGAGGAATCCTTCCACCAGCGGCAGGGGTTCGAGTTGCTCTACGCGATGTCGCACGGCACTCCCGAGCAGCACGAGATGGCCCAGGACGCGGTCAATCGCTGGTGGTGGCCGTCCGTCGAGATGCTCGGCCCCCCCGACACGGAGTCGACACACAGCGCGCAGTCGATGGCGTGGGGCATCAAGCGATTCTCGAACGACGAGCTGCGCCAGCGCTTCATCGACATGGTCGCGCCGCAGGCTGTCGTGCTCGGTCTGACGCCGCCGGATCCGGACCTTCGCTGGAACGAGGAACGCGGGCACTACGATTTCGGACCATGCGACTTCGAAGAGTTGCGACGCGTCGTCAGCGGTGACGGTCCGTGCAACCGGCAGCGCGCCGCGCATCACCTGAAAGCGCACGAGGATGGTGCCTGGGTGCGGGCGGCGGCCGCCGCCTATGCGGCCAAACACGCGGCGACCAGCGCGGCGGCATGAGCGAGGAAACGCCTTCGCCGCTCTGGGAGGTCTTCATCCGCAGCAAGCGCGGGCTGTCCCACAACCACGTGGGCAGCCTCCACGCCCCAGACGCCGAGATGGCGCTGCGCAACGCTCGCGACGTGTACACGCGGCGCATGGAGGGCGTGAGCATCTGGGTCGTCCCTTCGGCGCTGATCACCGCGTCATCCCCAGACGAGAAGGACTCGTTCTTCGACCCGGCGTCCGACAAGGCATACCGGCATCCCACGTTCTACTCGATACCGAAGGAAGTGCGGCAGCTGTGACCCTCGTGGTCGCCGGCGCGGCGGCCGTCTACACGCTGCGCATCGCGGACGATTGCCTCGTGCTCTCGCACCGACTGGCGCAGTGGTCGTCGTGGGCGCCGACCCTGGAGGACGACGTCGCCCTGACGAACATCGCGCTCGACCTGCTCGGTCAAGCGCGAGCAATGTACGCCCGCACCGCTGAGCTCGACGGCACGGGCCGGTCGGAGGACGATTACGTCTTCATGCGCGACGAGCGCGAGTTCGTGAACTGTCTGCTCGTCGAACAGGAGAACGGTGACTTCGCCACGACGATCCTTCGCCAGCTGCTGTGTTCGACATATCAGCTGGCGCAATGGCAGGCTCTGGTGACCTCGACGGACGATCAGGTCGCGGCGATCGCCGCCAAGGCCGTCAAGGAGACCGCGTATCACCGCGACCATGCCACCGACTGGACGCTCCGCCTGGGCGACGGGACCGACGAGAGCCATGGCCGTATGGAGAGCGCCCTGACAGCGCTCTGGCCGTTCACTGCCGAGCTTTTCGAGAGCGACTCCGTCGCCCGCAACGTCGCCGCCGTGGGCGTGGGTCCCGACCCGGAGACGCTCCGCCCCGAGTGGGACGGGTACATCGGCCGCGTTCTCGATGACGCCACCCTCGTGGTACCGGAGAGTACCTGGAGGCCTTCCGGCGGCCGGCAGGGACTACACACCGAGCCATTCGGGTACATGCTCGCCGAGATGCAACACCTTCATCGCTCATTTCCGGGTGCCAGCTGGTGACCGCCATCGAAGAGATCCGCCGGCTTGCCGGCGCGATTCCCGACCCGGAGATGCCCGCACTGACCATTGCCGACCTCGGTATCCTCCGCGATGTCCGCGTCGACGCATCCGGGCATGTCGACGTCGACATCACGCCGACGTACTCGGGGTGCCCGGCGCTCGACACCATCCGTGAGGACGTCGAACGTTGTGTGCGAAACCAGGGCTACGCCGATGTCAGCGTGCGCATCGTGCTCTCACCCGCATGGACGACCGAGTGGATGTCCGAGGCCGGGCGGGTCAAGCTGCGCGAGTACGGGATCGCGCCTCCGCGTCAGCACGCCTTCGAACTGACGCCGCTGACCATCGCGGTGCAATGTCCTCTGTGCAACTCGTCGCGCACTCACGAGCTGGCCCACTTCGGCTCGACCCAGTGCCAGGCGGTGCGCCAGTGCGACGCCTGCGGCGAGACCTTCCCGCACTTCAAGGAGCATTGAGAGGTTGACCGCCACGCCGGTTGCGGAGGCATCCGCAGGGCATCGGCGCGCCACCATCCATCCGCTGCGGGTGAAGGCCGTGGAGCCGCTCACCGACGATTCCGTGGTGATCGAGTTCGTGGTCCCCCCCGAGCTCGGGAGCGAGTTCGCGTTCACCCACGGGCAGCACGTCTCCCTCCGGTGCGAGGCGGCCGGAGACGACACCAGACGCAGCTATTCGATCTGCAGCGCCGCCGGATCGGGACGGCTTCGGGTGGCCGTGAAACGGCTCCCGGGCGGGATCTTTTCCGCGTTCGCGATGGAGCAACTCAGCGCCGGCGATGTCGTCGAGGTCGTGACCCCGATCGGCCACTTCAATACGCCACTCGATCCGAGCCATGCGACCCCGTACGCAATGATCGCGGCGGGAAGCGGGATCGCGCCCATTCTGTCCAACGTCACCACCATTCTCGCCGTCGAACCGCGCAGCACCGTCACGCTCATCTATGGCAACCGGACAGTCAAGGACATCATGTTCCTCGAGGAGCTCGAGGACCTCAAGAATCGGTACCCGGAACGGTTCGCTCTGTACCATGTACTCTCGCGCGAGGAGCAGGAGGTGCCGCTCTTCCACGGGCACATCGACGCTGAGCGGCTGAACATGTTCCTTGACCAGCTGGTGCGGCCCGAGGACGTCGACGAGTGGTTCCTCTGCGGGCCGCGAGAGATGATCGAGTCGGCACGCGGCGTGCTGGTCGAGCGCGGTGTCGACGCGGACCACGTGCACGCCGAGCTGTTCCACGCGAAGGACGCGAAGCCCCCACGCATCGGCGAGCAGCAGGTCGCGGCAGGCGCGGCCGAGGTGACGATCATTCTCGACGGACGCAGCTCGACGTTCCCCGTCGATCCGGATGGCGAACGGATCCTCGACGCCGCACTGCGAGTCCGCTCCGATGCTCCGTACGCATGCAAGGGAGGTGTTTGCGGCACCTGTCGCGCGAAGCTGGTCAGCGGCAGCGTCGAGATGGACCAGCATTTCGCGCTGGAACAGCGCGAGATCGACGCGGGCTTCGTGCTCGCCTGCCAGTCGCACCCCACCACCCCGAAGGTCGTCCTCGACTTCGACCAGTGACATTGGTGGCAACGCGGATCCAGAAATTATCCTCCGGGTGCGCCTCCCGTGGCCCGGAGCGCGGAACGACTTCGTCAGGGTGGCGGCTCCACGACGGCAAGTCCATCAGCGATGTGGATGCGCCAACCCTGCTCGTGCACCGCGCGATGGTGCGGCCGGCACAGGGAGACCAGGTTCGCGAGGTTCGTCGCTCCGCCATGCCCCCAATGCACCACATGGGGGCCTTAAGTCCACAAATATAGGTCGATCGAGAACGCCCGATTTGGTCCATGAATCGAGGCCGGGATTGACCTCTTAAAACCGCTCCACCCAGCGCGCCCGCCACGCTGCAGCCTCAAGCGTTGGTGCGAAGTACGCGACCTGGTTTCGGATCTTGCCATCACGAAAATGGAAGATGTCGACGGCGTGCCACACGCTTCCGTCGGGATACCTGACGCGGGACTCGCTCACGTAGTCGTCGCCGGTACCGGTGATCTTGAGGACGGTCCAGCTCGGAGTTGTGACCCATCTGTCTTCGCTGCCCGTGATGCGATGGGTTTCAATGTCGGGCAACCCAGCGGGGTAGTTGTCGTTCATCTCGCGGTTGTTCTGTTCGCCGCGAACGCGTTCTCCCGACTGCGGCATCTCCCACACGTAGTCCCGATCCAAGAGCTTTGCCAAGACGGCCCAATCGCGAGCGTTCACCGACTGCCAATACTTCTCGACCGTCTCGCGATTGCTTGGGGTGGCCACGCGGGCATGGTAGTCCCCTCAAGGTGTTGAGGCTTGTTCCCTCGGCGGCCCGAGGGGGTTGTACTGCGATTCACGAGGTTGGGCAGCTCGGTCCTGCCGCCGTCACACCGGAGTGTGCGGATGCACATGCTTAGTCCAAGTGCTGTAAGCCGACTTCGGCGTTCCCTGCGAATGAACTCGGCTTGGGCTCATTTGCCGATGGCAAGGGCGAGAAGGGTGTTGACCGCAGTCTCGAACGGGCGGGTACTCCGTTGCACCTGGGCGAGTAGAAGTCCTCCTTGGAGCGTGGCGAGCAGAGTAGTGGCGAGGTCGTCCGGGTCGATCCCCGACGGGAGCTTCCCGTCGGCATGAAGGGATCTGAGTCCATCGCCGATGGCGGCTGCCCACTGATCGAACCCTGCCGCTATGAGCACTCGGGCCTCGGGGTCAC
>JBAPWO010000224.1:0-1835 GCA_049283735.1 Candidatus Dormiibacterota bacterium | reverse complement strand
ACGAAAATCTGCTACACGGAATACGTCACGGATTCGTCCTCCAACGAGTCGTCCTGCCCAGGAACGCCTGTCGAAGCCTCAGGCCTGGGACCGCGGGTCATGGCGACGCGTCCTGTACGCGCCATCTCCAAAATTCCGAAGCCGCGCAATATCTCAACCAGCCCGTCGATCTTGTCCTCAGTGCCGGTAGTTTCGATCACCAGAGACTCGCTGTTAACGTCGACAATGCGGGCGCGAAACACGTGCGCCAGTTGCATGATTTCGGCGCGTGTTTCCGGAGTCGCCGCCACTTTGATCATGGCCAGATCGCGAAACACAGACGGAGTCGCGGTGACGTTTTCGACCCGCTGCACGTGCACCAGTTTGTACAGATTGGCTTCGATCCGCAGCGCGCCGGCCTCGTCCGTGTCGACCACAATCGTCATACGTGAGACGCCAGGCCTTTCCGTATGCCCGACCGTCAGCGACTCGATATTGAAACCGCGCCGCCGAAAAAGCGATGCCACCCGGTTCAGAACTCCGGGCTTGTTTTCGACCTGCACCACCAGTGTCATCAGCATGTTTCCTCACAAGTCTTGCGCAGTTTCAACCAACGGACTGGGACGACGAATCATGGCGTGAAGGTCGGCGCCGGCAGGCACCATGGGGAAGACTGAGTCCTCCTGCTCCACGCAGAAATTGATAACGTACGTACCGCGATGGTCCCGAGCCTCGCGGATCGCAGGCACCACTTCGGCGCGCTTCTGAACCGCGACACCACGCAGGTCGAAAGCCTCCGCCAGCTTCACAAAGTCCGGGCTGTACAGCGGCGTAGCTTTGTAGCGGCGTTCGTAAAAGAATTCCTGCCACTGCCGGACCATGCCAAGATAACCGTTGTTGATGATGGCAACTTTAATCTCCAACTTCTCCTGCGAGATCGTGGCCAACTCGGCCATGGTCATCTGGAAACCGCCATCCCCGGCCACGACCCAAACTTCCGCGTCGGGCCGTGCGAACTTGGCGCCAATGGCGGCAGGCAGAGCGAAACCCATCGTGCCCAAACCACCGGAGGTGATCAGAGTGCGCGGCTTGTCATGTTTGTAATACTGAGCCTCCCACATCTGGTGTTGACCGACATCGGTCACGACGACTGCGTCCCCACCCGTCTCACGCCACAGATCACTCACCACGTGCGCGGCATAGAGATGCCCGTCGTCGGGCAAGTTCTGAATGTCGCGCACCGCGGAGTCGCCTTTCAGTTCCTGAATTCGCGACACCCAAGCCTCGCGATTACCTGCCTCAACCCGCGGCAGCAATTCACACAGCACCTCCCGCAAATCCCCGATCAGCGCCACGTCGACTTTGACATTCTTGTTAACTTCAGCCTGATCGATTTCGATATGAATCTTTTTTGCCATGGGCGCGTAGGTTTTTAGATTGCCGGTGACGCGATCGTCAAAGCGCATACCGAGAGCAAGCAGTAAATCTGCCTCCTGAATCGCGGTGTTGACCCAGGCCTCGCCGTGCATTCCCATCATTCCAAGATTCAGCGGATGGGACGCAGGGAAACAGCCAATTCCGAGTAAAGTCATTGCCACCGGAATCTGAGCATGTTCGGCGAGCGCACAAAGTTCGCGCATCGCCCCCGAAAGCAGCACACCGTGCCCAGCCAGAATCACTGGCCGCTTAGCACAGTTGATCAATTCGAGTGCATCGCCATATTGCGGTGCAGCCGAAGTTGCTGCCAGACAACGATTGCGATGTCTCGGTTCGGCCGCGTCCCAATCAAACTCGCAACTCCCTTGCTGGGCATCTTTGGTGACATCGATCAGCACCGGCCCTGGCCGCCCGGATTG
>JBAPWO010000223.1:0-8228 GCA_049283735.1 Candidatus Dormiibacterota bacterium | reverse complement strand
CCCAGGTCGGCGAGCAGCTCGTCGACCTGAAAGACGTCCATGAGGACGTCGCGTGACTTGCTGCCTTCGAACGGTCCGACAACCCCATGCTCGGCGAGCTGGTCGATGAGGCGCGCAGCTCGCGTGTAACCAACGCTGAGCTTGCGCTGAAGGAGCGACGCGGCCGCGCGGCCTTCGGCGGCAACCGTGTGCGCGGCCTTGGCAAAGAGCGGATCGCGCTTGGACGCGTCCCGCGCCCACGACACCGTGGCTTCGACGCTGAAGATCTCCTCTTGGTAGTCGGGCTTCCCCTGCAGCTTCCAGTGGCCGATGAGCGTGTCGAGCTCGCGATCGCTGACGAACGCGCCCTGCAGCCGCCGGGGCTTGCCCTCATCGATCGGCAGATACAGCATGTCGCCACGGCCGAGCAGCTTCTCCGCCCCCATCTCGTCGAGGATGACCCGCGAATCGACGCCGCTCGAGACCGCGAATGCGACCCGGCTCGGGATGTTCGCCTTGATCAGGCCGGTGATGATGTCCGCCGACGGACGCTGGGTGGCGACGATGAGATGGAGCCCCACGGCGCGCGCAAGCTGCGCGATCCGGCAGATCAAATCCTCGATCTCCCCCGCCGCAACCATCATCAGGTCGGCGAGCTCGTCGATCACGATGACGATGTAGGGCAGCGGCGCGAGGCCGAGGCCGGGGGCCTTCTCGTTGAAGGCGACGATATTCCGTGCGGCGTGGGATGCGAACAGCTTGTATCGCTCCTCCATCTCCTTGACCGCCCAGCGCAGCGACGCGACCGCCGCCTCGGGCTCGACGACGACCGGGACAAGGAGATGGGGCAGGTCGGCAAAGTTCGACAGCTCGACCCGCTTGGGGTCGATGAGGATCATCTTGAGCTGGGCGGGCGTCGCCTGCAGCAGGAAGCCCCCGAGCACCGCGTTGATGCACACCGACTTGCCGCTGCCGGTCGCACCGGCGATGAGCAGGTGGGGCATGCGCGTGAGATCGCCGATCACCGGGTGTCCGCTCACATCGGCGCCGAGAGCGACGCTCAGCTTGTGGCGCCGGTCGGTGAACGCCGGCGACTCGATCGTCTCCTTGAGGCTCACCAGCTGCGCCGCCTTGTTGGGCACTTCGATGCCGATCGCCGATTTGCCGGGGATGAAGGGCTGGATCCGGATCGGCGCGGCCAGCGCGAGCGCGAGGTCGGTTTGATAGCCGAGGATGCGGCGCACCGGCACGCCGACCGCGGGCTGCAACTCGTACTGCGTGACCGTCGGCCCGCTGTTGGCCCCGACGATGCGGGTTTCGATGCCGAACGACTGCAGGGTGCTCACGATCTTGTCACCTGTGGCACGAACCTCCGCGGCCAGGCGTTCGCGCTTGCCGGTGATGGTGTCCAGCAGCTCGGCGGTCGGCAGCACCCAGACCTTCTCCGGCTCGTCGCTGATCATCACGGCGTGACCGAGGCCGACCTCCGGAACCGGCCCGATCAGCGGCACCTGGGCGTCGCCAGGGGTCGCGGGAACGCCCTCGAACTCGCGGGTGAAGCCGTGTTCGCCGAGGTCCTCGCCGGTGGCCTGCGGCTCCTCGGGGTCGAGGAAGGCGGTCAGCGGCGGCGCGGCCGCCTTGGGCGGGTCGAACGGCAGCATCATCGGCACCCCGGTCAGCTCGGTGGAGGGCTCGGACGGCGGCGAAGGGAACCCGCGGGCGCGTGCGGCGGACGCCCTCGCCGCTCGATCGCGGCGGAGTCCCTCGCCTTCGGCGGCGAACCATCGGCCGAGTGCACGGATCACCGTGCCGGTGCGGAGGTCGGTGGCCAGGATTACACCCAGGACCGCGATGACCACGAGCGCGGCGCCCGCCCCGGCGCCACCGAGCACGCGCTCGACGCCCGAGCCGATCGAGCGACCCAGCGCGCCCGCATTGGCAGGCCCGATCATCCCGATCAATCCGAGGAGCGCGACCATCGCGACGGCGCTGCCGAGTGCCGCAAGCGTGCCCGCTCGCCACTCGGGCGTCATGCACAGACGCGCGCCGGTGAGCACGAGCCCGGCAACGCCGATCCAGGCGCCGATCCCGAAGGCGCCGAAGAGCCCGTCGTGTACCGGTCCGGCGATCGCCCCGCCGCCGGGAAGGACCAACACCGCGGCGAGGATCACGCCCGCGCCGATCGCCCCGATGCCGGTCAGCTCACGGCGCAGGTCGCGGTGGAGCAAGGGCGACCGCGACCCGGACGAGGCCCGCGACCGTGCGCGCGCCGCTGGACGCCGTGATGGCGTGCGCTTGCGCGTGGGGCGGCTTGGGGCGGAGCGAGCCATGTCGTGAACTCGATGTGAAACGCGTGGAAGACGGGCTACCGAGGCCCCTGGATCGGGGCCGATGCTACCAGCAAATCGAGCGCCGCAAATGCGGGATCGCGTGCCGGTGGCTCGGCGATGACCTCGAACATCCGTGCCCATACTACACGGATGTGTTGTCGCGGTGACTGTGGTGTGCCGGAATCCTTCGCGCGGGAGCGGTCCGGCGACCCGCCCGTCTGACCGAGATCAGACCTCGGTGACCAGCGGCAGGATCAGCGGCCGCCGCTTGGTTTTCTTGTAGAGGAATCGAGAAAGCCCCTCGTGGATCGCCCCCTGCCACGCCGTGTATCCGGCGTCCGGAGTGAGCCGCGACACGAGCGACAGGACATGTTCGCGCGCCTCTTCGAAGAGCGCGTCGGCATCGTCGGCGACGAAGCCCCGGGACACGAGGTCCGGCCCCGCCACCACTCCACCGCTGGACCGTTCGACGGTCAGGACCACCAGGATCACCCCGTCCTGCGCGAGTTGCTGGCGATCGCGGAAGACCACGTCGCCCGCCTCTTCGATGCTGAGCCCGTCGACGTAGACGTATCCCGTGCGCACTCGCTCACCGGTGACACGAGCGCCGTGCTCATCGAATGCGACGACGGTGCCGTTGTCGATGGCGAGGACTCGCTCCGCGGGGATGCCGACCGATCGGGCGATAGCGGCATGGAGTGCGAGGTGTCGGTACTCGCCGTGCACCGGGATGAAATAGCGCGGTCGTGTGAGTGTGAGCAGGAGCTTGAGCTCCTCGCGGCTTGCGTGCCCCGATGCGTGGACCCCGTGGCGCGAGGAATTGAAGACGCGGGCACCCTGCCGGTACAGGTTGTTGATCGTCCGGTGTACCGATTCCTCATTGCCTGGAATGGGGTTTGCGCTGATGACCACGGTGTCCGCCTCGCGCAGGCTCACCATGCGATGCTCGCCGGCCGCGATGCGCACCAGCGCCGAAAGCGGCTCGCCCTGCGCACCGGTGCACAGAATGGCGAGCTCGTTGTCGGGAAGCCGCTCGTGCTCCTTCGGGTTGACGAACATGCCCGGTGGCACGTGCAGGTAGCCGAGCTCCTCGGCGACCTTGATGTTCTTGAGCATCGAGCGTCCGACGATGAAACAGCGCCGACCGCAGGCCTGCGCCGCGTTGATCGCCTGCTGCAATCGCGAGATGTTGGACGCGAACGTCGCCATCAGGATCCGGCCCTGGGCCGCGGCGAAGATGGGCGCGAGCCCCTCCCCGACGGTCCGCTCGCTCGGGGTCGTTCCTTCCTGTTCCGCATTGGTGCTGTCGCTCAGCAGCAGCACGCCCTCGTCGCCGATCCGCGCCAGTCGTGCCAGGTCGGGCGGCTCTCCCTGCACCGGGGTGCTGTCGATCTTGAAGTCGCCCGAGTGGATGATCACACCCGCCGGCGTGCGCACCACCAGCGCGCACGCGTCCGGGATGGAGTGGGTCGCGTGCACCCATTCCACGTCGAAGCACCCGAGGCTGCGCGTGTCCCCGGGGCGGACCGTGTGCAGCTCGGTGGTTTCGATCAGCCCGTGCTCGCGCAGCTTGTTGCGCAGAAAACCGAGCGTCAGCGCCGTGCCGTAGACGGGCACGGGCAGGCGCGGCAGCACATACGGCAGCGCGCCGATGTGGTCCTCATGCCCGTGGGTCAGGACGATTCCGCGGATGTTCGCAACGCGGTCCTGCAGCCAGGCGATGTCCGGAATCACCAGGTCGACACCGAGCATCTCCTGCTCCGGAAACATGAGGCCGGTGTCGATGACCACGATGTCGTCGCCGCAGCTGAGTGCGAGCATGTTGCGGCCGATCTCGCCGAGCCCCCCGAGCGGGATCAGGGTGAGCTGGGCCGAGCTCGTCGAGTCGATCAAAAGAGATCCATCTGGTCGCCGCCGGAGGCGGCCGCGACCTCGCGCAGCTCGGACGCCGAGGCCCCGCCGGCGCGCCGGGCTCGCGCTGCCTCGGCGTCGGCGAGATAGCCGCGCACTCGGCGCATGTCGGCGTCGAGCGTCTCCCTGAGCCCGGCGTTGTAGAGCGCTGCCGCCGGGTGATACAGCGGGACGAAGACGCGATCGTCGTGACGAACGCGTTCGCCGTGCAGGCGTGAGATGCCCCCGGCGCCGGGCAGCAGTCGGGTCAGGGCGTGACGGCCGAGCAGGAGGATCACGTCGGGCTGGAGCATCTCGATCTGCTCATCGAGATAGTGGCTGCACGCCTCGACTTCCGCGGGTTCGGGATCGCGGTTCCGGGGCGGGCGGCACTTCACGATGTTGGTGATGTAGATGTCGCGCCGATCGAGCCCGGCCGACTCGAGCAGGCTGGTGAGCAGCCGGCCGGCCGCACCGACGAAGGGTTTGCCCTCACGGTCCTCGTTCTCGCCGGGAGCCTCGCCGACCGCCATCACGCGCGCGGTCGCCGGGCCATACCCGGGAACGGCCTGGATGCGGGTGAGGTGCAGGGGGCACGCGGTGCACGCGCGAACCCGGCCGTGGAGCTCGAGGACCTCTTCGGTCGTCGCCACCATTGGCGGAGTTTAGTGCACCACGCGGGGCATGCCCGAGCGATCCGGAGACGTGCCTGCATCGGTGCGAAGCACCAGCAGCTCGGCAACCTGAACGGCGTTGGTCGCCGCTCCCTTGCGCAGGTTGTCGGCGCTGAAGAAGAGTGCGATCCCGTTCTCTCGCCCGGCCTCGCGGCGTATGCGCCCCACCTGGACGTCGTCGCTGCCGGCGACCGCTCGGGGCATCGGATACCGCTGCGTCGCAGGGTCGTCGACGACCACGATCCCCCGCGACTCCCTCAGCAGAGCACGCACATCGTCGGGGTCCGCCGGCGCATCGAGCTCGACCCACACCGCGGCGCTGTGCCCGACCGTCACCGGGACGCGCACCGTGGTAACGCTCATGCGCAGCTCGGGTGCGTCGAGGATGCGGCGGGTCTCGGCGATGACCTTGACCTCTTCCTCGGTGTCCGCGCCCTGCATGGTCCAGCCTCCGGGCACCACGTTGCCGTGGAGCACGTGCGGGTAGAGACGCGCGGTCGGGCTGATGCCCGCGGCGTCATCGCGGGTCTGGGCTGCGAGCTCGTCGGCCAGGCCGAGGCCGGCTCCGGTGGCGGCCTGGTACGTCGCCGCGGTCACGTGGCGCAGACCGTACGCGCGTTGCAACGGCGCGAGCACGATGCTCATGGGGATCGCCACGCAGTTGGGGTTGGCCACGATCCCCCGATGCATTTCGAGCGCTCGCGGGTTCACCTCGGGAACCACCAGCGGCACGGCAGGATCCATCCGGTACGCGCTCGACTTGTCCACCGCGATGCCGCCGGACTCCGCGACCGCCGGAGCGTGACGGCGCGAGGTCGCGGCGCCCGCGGCGAAGAAGACGATGTCCGCTCCGCGCAACGCATCCGCGGAGAGCTCGCGCACCTCGGCGTCGCCCAGGTAGGTCGACACGTGCCGGCCCGCGCTCCGCGAGCTTGCGTAGAGAACCAGCGCCGACGCCGGAAACGACCGCTCGCCGAGGACGCGCACGAGCGTGCCCCCGGCCGCGCCGGTCGCACCCACGACGGCGACGGCCGGCCCGTCAGCCTGCATCAGCGGCGAAGTCGGACGATTTCCCTCGGTAACGAGGGGGGAACGCGGGGGGATTCCCCCCGCGTGGTCTAAGCAGGCCCGCCGGCGCCGTTGCCACCGGCTTCCTGCTGCTTCGAGAGCTCGCGGATCGCTTCTCGCCTCGAGAGGTTGACCCGTCCCCGGTCGTCGACCTCGATCACCTTGACCATGATCTCGTCGCCGATGTTGACCACGTCCTCGACCTTGTCGACGTGGTGTTCGGCGAGCTGACCGATCCGGACCAGACCCTCTTTCTTGGGCATGATCTCGACGAAGGCCCCGAAGCCCATCAGGCGCGACACCTTGCCCTTGTAGATCCGCCCGATCTCGATGTCGTCGGTCAGGTCGTGGATCATCGCCATCGCCTGCTCGCGCGACGCGGCGTTGGCCGACGCGATGAACACCCGGCCGTCGTCCTCGACGTCGATCTGCGCGCCGGTCTCCTCGACGATCTTGCGGATCATCTTGCCGCCCGGGCCGATCACGTCGCGGATCTTGTCGGGGTTGATGTTGATCACCTCGATGCGCGGTGCCCACGGGCTCAGCTCGGGTCGCGGAGCGGCGAGCGCTTCGGACATCTTGGCGAGGATGTGCAGCCTGCCGACGCGAGCCTGCTCGAGCGCGCGCTCCATCAGCTCCCAGCTGAGCCCCTTGATCTTGCAGTCCATCTGCATCGCGGTGATGCCCGTCTCTGAGCCCGCAACCTTGAAGTCCATGTCACCGAGCGCGTCCTCCATCCCCTGGATGTCGCTGAGGATCGCGGCGTGTTCAGCGCCCTCGTCGGTGATGAGGCCCATGGCGATGCCCGCGACCGGCGCCACAAGCGGGACGCCGGCGTCCATGAGCGCGAGGCACGAGCCGCACACCGATGCCATCGATGTCGAGCCGTTGCTAGAGAGGATCTCGGTGACGATGCGCACCACGTAGGGGAACTTCTCCTCCTCGGGCATCACGTTGTGCACTGCACGCTCGGCGAGTGCTCCGTGGCCGATCTCGCGGCGGCCCGGTGAGCGCAGCGGCCGCGCCTCCCCCACCGAGTACGGCGGGAAGTTGTATTGGTGCATGAACCGCTTGAAGTTCTCGAGGCCCAGGCCGTCGATTTTCTGCTGATCCTGACCAGAACCGATGGTCACGACGGAGAGCGCCTGCGTCTGTCCACGGGTGAAGAGCGCGGAGCCGTGCGTGCGCGGCAACACGCCGACCTCGGCCCAGATGGGCCGGATCTCGTCGGTGCGGCGTCCGTCCGGACGGATGCCCTCCTCGAGAATCGCGGCGCGAACGGCTTTCTTGACCTCGGACTCGTACGCCTTGCCGATGTCGGACCGACCTTCGGGAAAGCGCTCCTCGAGTGCGGAGACCGTCTCTGCCTGGAGCTGATCGATGGCCGCTTCGCGCGAGGCCTTGTCGGGGTTGCGCGCGGCGCTTCCGACGCGCGATGCGACGTGCTCATGCACGGCCGCGGTGATGTCCGGCGAGACCTTCTGCGAGGGGTAGCTCATGGTCGGCTTGCCGATCGAGTCGTGCATGCCGCGCTGGAACTCCACGAGCTTGCGGATCTCGTCGTGCGCCATGCGCAACGCCTGCAGCATCACCTGCTCGGAGATCTGGTGTGCCCCTGCCTCGACCATGACGATCGCGTCCCATGTGCCCGCGACGATCAGGTCGAGCGCGGATTCGTTGATCTGGGTGAGGGTGGGATTGAGCAGCAGCTGCCCGTCGAGCATGCCGACGCGGACGCATGCGACCGGCCCGCCATGCGGAATGCCGCTGATCTGCAGGGCGCACGACGCGCCGGTGACGGCCAGCGTCGCCGGGTCCTGCTCCTGGTCGGAGCTGAGCACCGTCGCAACGATCTGGACGTCGTTGCGGAAGTCCTTGGGGAAGAGCGGCCGCATCGGGCGGTCGATCATCCGGCTGGTGATCGTCGCTGCCTCGCTCGGCCTGCCCTCGCGGCGCGGGAACGATCCCGGGATCCGTCCCACCGCGTAGAGCTTCTCCTCGTAGTCGCAGGTCAGCGGGAAGAAGTCGATGCCCTCTCGCGGCGCCTTCGACGCCACCGCGGTCACGAGGATTGCGGTGTCACCGAGCCGCAGCATCACCGCGCCATTCGCCTGCTCGGCGATGTACCCGGTTTCGACGATCAGTCGCTTGCCGCAGAAGTCCGTTTCAAATGTTTTCTTGAGATTGTCGGGGATTGCCACGCGTGTCTCCTGGTGGTGACCCGCGCCGGAAGAACTCCGCTTCGCCGCGCTCGACAGCGGTGAGGTGTTGGGGACTGAGCATCAGG
>JBAPWO010000222.1:0-1793 GCA_049283735.1 Candidatus Dormiibacterota bacterium | reverse complement strand
GATATTATTTTCATCTTTGAGCTCATTGTCGCTCCTGAAAAACGGGATTCGAAGTGCGGGCCTAGGCCACAATCGCGATTTGTGGCCCAGGCACTCGACTAATGCATCAGCCTCTAGGCTGCTTTTGTAACCTGCGTTCGCATCTGTTGCATAAACTGACGCATGGCGGCAACATTTCCAGGATTGCGGGCTTCGATCCAGGTTTCGTAGCGCTGTGCAGCTTTCTCCAAGTGGCCGAGGAATTGTTTGTTCTTGAACATTTCCCGGCCCTTGGGGATGATCGGCTTGACCCGCTCCCAGACTCCGAAGAATTCACCGGTAGTTTCGAAGAACAGGTCTTCGTGGAGCAGACCATAATTCAGCAACGCGCAGGTCTGGTCCCAATAGCTGACCACCATCATGAAATTGGTGCCTCCTTCAGTCATGGGCGCGGCGATCCGCATGGAGTCTTCGAAGGTATCGGCGAAGTAGTTCTTGAAGAACCAGTCGCGGGCCTGGCGGAGCCGGGCGTCGCGGCGCTCTTCAAAGACCTGCAGGTGGAGTTTTGCTTGTTCGGGCGTAGGTGTTGTTGCCATGATTTTTTCTCCTTAATTGTGATTAGAGCTGAATTACCCGGGCAGGCCCGGGAGTTCCACCACTGGGCGGATTTCGACCGTGCCCTTGCGCGCGGCCGGAATCCGTCCGGCAATGTCGATGGCATCGTCGAGATTCTTGGCCTCGACCATGTAGTAGCCGCCCAATTGTTCTCGCGTCTCTGCGAACGGCCCGTCAGTTACCACTCGCTTGCCATTGCGCACCTGAACGCTGGTTGCAGTCGATACCGGCTGCAGAGGCGAAGTACTCACGAACTGGCCATTCGCCTTGAGCGTATGGGCAAGCTGTGTGGACTCGCCGTAACACTGCTGGCGCTCGGCCTCGGTCCAGGCCTGTTCGTCGCCATAGATCAGTAACATGTACTTCATTTTTGTGCGCCTCCATTAATAAGTCGAACAGCGACTGGCCAGATCGACATCCAGCGAAAACATTTTTGGACCAGCCTATTTTGACGTACGACGCGGTCGAACTACTTAGACGGCAATAAATAATAATAGTTCCGTCGGGACTCTTATTTCTTTGGAGCAAGTTGCGCGCGCAGGCGTTGGTCTCGTTCTCTGATCTCAGGAGTAGATACGGGATCTAAGTCCGCAATTTCATATAGCGGGCGAATGTCGACCTCCGCGCCGCCGCCGAAAGGGCTGCGTTTTAGCCATTCGATAGCCTCGTCTATCGATTTCACCTGCCATAGCCAAAAGCCCGCAATCAGTTCCTTGGTCTCAGCGAACGGGCCATCGATTACGGTGGGCTTTGCCCCGGAAAATTTTACGCGCTTGGCTTTTGAAGTTGGCTGTAACCCTTCCGCAGCCAGCATTACGCCGGCCTTCACCAATTCTTCATTGAATTTTCCCATGGCATTAAGAAGCTCCGGGCTGGGAAGAACTCCGGCCTCAGATTCCTTGCTGCCCTTGACTATCACCATGCATCGCATTATTTCTCTCCATTTCCGTCTGAATTTGTTTGCCTTCATCAGTAAATCGAACGGCTTAGGTCTAAATCGACACTCCTCTTAAAAACTTATTACAATCAGGCATGTCGTTCCAAGCCCGCGAAGTCGTTGACGCGCTGTATCGCTCTGATTGGGGGCGGATTGTCGCTACCCTGATCGGCCTAATTGGCGACTTTGACCTGGCTGAAGAATCGGCGCAGGAGGCCTTCACCGCTGCCGTGGATCAATGGCCGGTGTCTGGCGTGCCAGA
>JBAPWO010000221.1:0-7463 GCA_049283735.1 Candidatus Dormiibacterota bacterium | reverse complement strand
CGTCGAGCCGTTGGTGGTGTAGTACGTGGCCTTGACACCGGAGCCGCCAGTGTCGTCCGTGGCCGCCAGGGCGACGGTCACCGGCGTGGTGTTGTACCAGGCCGTGCACGTGGCGCTGTTGCAGGTGATCGTGGTCGTTGGCGGGGTGGTGTCGACCTGGATCTGCATCGCCTGGGTGCTGCTGGTAGTGCCGCCGGGGGTGGTCACGCTGATCGGCCCGGTGGTGGCCCCTGCCGGGACGGTGGCAGTGAGCTGGCTGCTGGAGGTCACGGTGAAGGCGGCTGCGGTGCCGTTGAAGGACACCGCGCTGGTTCCGGTGAAGCCGCTGCCCTCGACCGTCACCGAGGTCCCGGGCCATCCAGAGGTAGGTGTGAACGAGGAGATCGTGGGAGCGGGCGCGGGTGCCGGGCTAGGGATAGGCAGCGGAGTGGCCGTGGCGCCGTTGTTGGGGGCGGTGCCCAGGCCGAAGTAGTTGTACAGCCCGGCCTCCAGGCTGTAGTGCGTGTAGGAGGTGCCGTCCGTGGACCCTGGGGTCACCCCTGCCCCGACCGCAAGCGCCGCGACATGCTCCCACGGCGTGGTGTTGATCGACCCCTCGTCCCAGGTGATCACCACGGTCACGCCGGGCTGGGCCAGCAGCGAGGGGACCACCGAGGCCAGCCAGTTGTCACCCATGCCGATCACGCTGGTGCCGCCGTTCGAGCCGAAATAGGCGGGGCAAGCCTGGCCGCTGCCGGGCAGGGTGTGCATGTCGTCGCACTGGTTGGGCACCACGTAGCTGAACGCAGGCAGGCTGGCCGGGTTGAAGCTGCTGGTGGTCATCGGCACGTCGTTGGTGCTGCAGGTCGAGTTGGCTCGGTATTGGTAGTCCGGGTCATGGCTGGCGGTATAGAGCGGGACCGTGGTTCCGGGAATGTTCGCGTAGTTTCCGTTTGCGCAATTTCCAGGCATCGACTCCATGAACTCCTTCCACGTCAGCGCGCCGCCGGTGCCGTCGATGGCCTGGAAGATGTTGGGCGATGGCGGGGACGGCGAAGAGGTCAGACCGCTGGTCATGGCGGTGTAGTCCGGCGTGCTGCCCGGGGCGACCGCCGTGTAGTTGGTGAACAGCTCCCAGTTGGCGATCAACTGGTTCAGGTACGGGGCCTGTGAATTGCCGACGATGCTCCCGTACGGCTCGTTCTCCTCAACAATCACCACGACCTTGCCGCTTTGGGCCGAAGCCGCCGCAGTATTGCCGTTGGAAGTCGAGCCCGAGACGTTCCCTGGCACCGCCGTCGCCGCTCCCGCGTGGACCGAGGTCAGTCCCTCACCACTCGGCGGCCCAGCAGCCTGTACGTTCAGGGCGCCGGCTCCTCCCGCGAACGCAGCCAACACGAGCAGCGCGCTCACTCTCCGGACCCGCCTGCCCATCACCACGCCGTTACGTACCAGGCCGACTCATCGCCTGGACCGCGATCCCGACAGGCCTCGGAGTCATTGGTAGCGATCCTGCAGCTGACCTCGGATTGCGCTGCCATGCCCCACCCTCGCAAGCCGGCTGTCAACGCGACCGCCTAGTTGCCCGCGTGTCCGGCAATCTAGCACACGGCGAAATCAACCTTGGGCGCGTTTGGCTCGCTTGGACCCCTTCTCGACGTGAACCTACACCCGCCCCGCGATCGTCTGAGCCGCAGCTCCGACCTGCGAGTCCATGGCAGCCCCGGACTTCGATCCCGAGGTGACGTTGATCACCACGAGGAAGTTGTCCTTGACGAACGCGTACGTGGCCGAATTCGCGTCGATCTCCTTGATCGCGCCGCTCCCCAGCCCGGACACAGAGGTCGCGGTGGAACCGTTGGCCGTGGTCTGTCCGCTCAGCGCGGCCGAGATCGCCGCCTGCAACGCTGCCTGGGCGAAGGCTCCCGGGAAGGGTTGGACGAAGACCACCCCGCCACCACCGCCCATTCCGCTGTTGTCCGAATACACGCAGGTGGTCGCCGTGCAGGTCCCGCCGAGCGCCGTGACGTTCGGGTCGCCGCTGATGCTCTGCACGTTCGCCACTGTCAACAGCGTGTTTGCGGCCGGAGCCGACCCGCTGGAGCCGGAGCCCAGCCCCGGAATTCCAGGGATGGTCAAACCATCGCCGGTCGACGGCGTCGGTGTCGAGGTGCCGGCTGATGCGCCGCAGCCCGCGATCCCGACGACCGCGCCAACCGACGCGGCTGCCACGAGGAATGCCTTGATGGTCATGGGCTTCCCAGTCGTCGTACGCCAGCGCTCCCGCGCGCTGAATCGCCGCCGATGATATAGCGGGCGCAATGGCAATTCGAGTGCCGTCACCAAATCGGGAAAACGCCATCAGCTTGGTACAGTCGAAGCAATGACACCCCTCACCCACTCGCACCCAGGAGTGCTGCTGCCGTGATGCACGGAGGCGGCTTCATGGGCGGCAAACGCGAGAAACCCTCGGGGCGCGTCCCGAATCGGCAGCTCCTG
Organism: Candidatus Dormiibacterota bacterium; assembly: GCA_049283735.1. Taxonomy (GTDB): domain Bacteria; phylum Chloroflexota; class Dormibacteria; order Aeolococcales; family Aeolococcaceae; genus Palsa-851. Next base: position 4,985 of record JBAPWO010000221.1, on the reverse strand, counting down.
CGCCAGACGGCAAGCCTCTTCGCGGCGCATCGGGCCGGCGTGGCGGCCATTGCCGGGCTGGTGGTGATCACCGCCGGCGCCGGGGTCATCAACCCGGTCCTCATCAAGGTCGTCTTCGACACGGCCCTCTTTCCGACGCGAACGGTAGCTGCGACGCCATCGGTCGCGGCTCACCTGGTCTATCTGCCCGTCAATCTCCCCCGGATTGAGCTCCTCGTCGGAATCATGATCGGGATCACGATTGTGACCGGTGCGATCGGCGTGCTCCAGACGTACATCACCAACCGCGTGGGCCAGCGCGTGATGGAGGAGCTGCGCAACCGCCTCTACGAGCACCTGCAGGGGATGTCGCTCCGTTTCTTCACCGGCACGCGAACCGGTGAGATCCAGTCCCGGCTCACCAATGACGTCGGCGGCATCCAGTCCGTCGTCACCGATACGGCCACGTCGCTCCTCTCGAACATCGTGACCCTGCTGAGCACCCTGGTCGCGATGCTGATCCTCTCCTGGCAGCTGACGGTGCTGTCCCTGGCGATCACCCCCCTCTTCGTCTTCTACACGTATCGCGCGGGCAAGGTGCGCCGCCAGATCACCATGCAGGCGCAGGAATCGAAGGCCGAGATCAGCGCCATCACCGAGGAGACACTCTCGGTGTCGGGCATGCTCCTCGCGAAAGTCTTCGGCCGTGGCCCGGAGGAGGTGACGCGATTCCGGAAGGAGAACCACCGGCTCGCCAACCTCGCCATCCGTCAGGAGATGATCGGTCGAGCGCTGTTCGCCGTCATCGGCGCGTTCTTCAGCAGCGCTCCGGCGCTCGTGTATCTCATCGCCGGTTTCGTGCTCGCGGGGCGCAGCGCGACGACCGTGCCGTCGATCACGCCCGGCACCATCGTCGCCTTCACCACCCTGCAGAGCCGGCTCTTCTTCCCGATCGGCAGCATGCTCTCGGTGTCGATCGAGATCCAGGCGTCCCTGGCGCTCTTCGAGCGGATCTTCGACTACCTCAAGATGCCCCACGACATCGTCGACCGGCCGGACGCACGCCCGGTCGCGGCCAACGACATCAGGGGCGACGTTCAGCTCAAGAGCGTGTACTTCCGCTACGACCGGGGCAGCTTTGGACCCATGACCGAACCCATCCAGCGACCGCCGGCGACCGTCGTGATCCCGAACGGACAATCCCCCGACGAGAACGATCCGGTTCCCAACGAGATCCGCCGCGACTGGGCGATCGAGGACGTGAGCTTCGGGGTCAAGTCCGGCCAGCTCGCCGCGATCGTCGGGCCGAGCGGCGCGGGCAAGACGACGATCTCCTACCTGATCCCGCGCCTCTACGACGTCACCAAGGGCGCGGTGCTGCTCGACGGCATGGACGTCCGCGACTACACGATCGCGTCGCTGGCCAACGCGATCAGCATGGTGACCCAGGAGACCTACCTCTTCCACGCCTCGGTTCGCCGCAACCTCATGTACGCCAAGCCGGACGCCACCCAGGAGGAGCTCGAGGCCGCCGCCCGCGCGGCGTTCATCCACGATCGCATCGTCGCACTCGACGACGGCTACGACACGCTCGTCGGCGAGCGCGGCTACCGCATGTCCGGCGGGGAGAAGCAACGCCTCGCCATCGCCCGTGTCGTCCTCAAGGCACCCCGGGTGCTGATCCTCGACGAGGCGACCTCCGCGCTCGACACCACCAGCGAGCGCCTGGTCCAGGCGGCGCTCGAGCCGCTGCTCACCGGGCGCACGACCATCGCCATCGCGCACCGGCTCTCCACCATCCTCGCCGCGGACGTGATCTTCGTCATCGACCGTGGGCAACTCCTCGAGCAGGGCACCCATGCGGAGCTCCTCCGCCGCGGCGGCGCGTACGCCAAGGTCTACGAGCAGCAGTTCCAGGGCGGTCGCGTCGAGGCGGTGTGCGAGGACGGGATGGTGCTGGCCAGCGGGGAGGTCGTCGCCGCCACCCCGGCGGCGTAGCCACCGCATTGCCGGAGCGCCTGGACGCTGTCGTCATCGGCAGCGGCCCCAATGGCCTGGCCGCCGCGGTCGAGCTGGCGCGCAATGGGGCTTCCGTCCTCGTCCTCGAAGCAGCTCCGACGATCGGCGGCGGAACTCGCACCGCCGAGCTCACCCTCCCCGGCTATCACCACGACGTCTGCTCCGCTGCGCACCCGCTCGGGATCCTCTCGCCATACCTGTCGACGCTCCCACTCGCCGAGCACGGACTGACCTGGATCCAGCCGCCGGCGTCGGTCGCGCATCCGCTCGACGCGGAGCCGGCGGTGATCCTGCGCGAGTCCATGGACGCGACCGCCGGCTCGCTCGGAGCGGACGCGGCCGCGTATCGCCGGCTGATCGGCCCCCTCCTTCACCACCCGCACGAGTTGATCGCCGAGATCCTCGGCCCGGCGCATCTGCCCCGGCATCCGCTCCTCCTCGCTCGCTTCGGCGTACCCGCCCTGCTCCCGGCCAGCGCGCTGGGCCACCGGTGGTTTCGCGGCGAGCGCGCTCGCGCACTGCTGGCCGGCTGCGCGGCCCATTCGGCGCTGCCGCTCACCCGGCCGGTCAGCGCCGCGGTCGGCCTCCTCTTCCTGCTCACCGGCCACGTCGAGACCTGGCCGATCGCGCAGGGCGGGTCGGCGGCGATCAGCAGCGCCCTCGGCGCACACCTCCTCTCCCTCGGCGGCCGGATCGAGACGGCGCGGCCGGTTCACGCGCTGGCCGATCTCCCTACGTCGCGCATCGTGCTCTTCGACACCGGCCCCGACCAGCTCGCAACCATCGCGTCCCCGGTGCTGCCCAGCAGGTACGTTCGCCGGCTGCGCGGTTATCGGTACGGACCGGGCATCTTCAAGATCGACTGGGCTCTGGACGGCGCCATCCCGTGGACCGACCCGGCCTGCCTTGAGGCGGCGACTGTCCATGTTGGCGGCACCCTCGACGAGATCGCGTCGTCGGAAGCCGCTGTCTGGCGGGGCGAGCACTCCGACCGCCCCTACGCGATCGTCGTGCAGCCGAGCCTCTTCGATCCATCCCGGGCGCCGGCGGGAAAACACACCGGCTGGGCGTACTGCCACGTTCCCGCCGGGTCGACGCTCGACCGCACCGACGTGCTCGAACGTCAGGTCGAGCGCTTCGCGCCGGGGTTCCGCGATCGCATCCTCGCTCGCCATGTGATGCGCACCGCGGACGTCGAGGAATACAACGCGAACTACGTCGGCGGCGCGATCACGGGCGGCGTCACCGATCTCGGCCAGCTCTTCACCCGGCCGGTGGCGCGAGCCAACCCGTATTCCACGCCCAACCCCGACGTCTTCATCTGCTCCGCCTCCACCCCTCCCGGCGGCGGCGTGCACGGCATGTGCGGATACCATGCGGCGCGAACCGCGCTGCGCCGCCTGGCCGCCGTGGCTGTGTGAAGATTGCGCCATGATCCTGGTGGTGTTCCGGTCGCGCAACCGGCCCGACGGCGATGTCGAGGAGTACCAACGCCGGAGCAGGCGGATGCACGAATTGGTGCAGCAGCATCCCGGCTTCATCTCGATCGAGAGCTTCGAGACTCCCGACGGCGAGGAGGTGTCGCTCGAACTCTTCGAGAACGACGAATCGGTGAAGTCGTGGCGCGACAATCCCGAGCATCGCGACACGCAGCGCTGGGCTCGCGAGGAGTTCTACTCGTGGTACTCGAGCCAGGTGAGCGAGGTCATTCGCGCGCACGAGGTCGATCTCACCAAACGGAACACAGCGACCGCCGCGTCCTGAGATCAGCGTCGCGCGCGGAAGAACTCCTGCAGTAACGCCGCCGCTTCGGTGGCGCCGACACCGTGCACAACCGCGATCCGGTGGTTGTTGCGCGGATTGCGGAGCACGTCGTACACGCTGCCGTCGGCGCCCTTCTTGGGATCGCGGGCGGCGTAGACGCACGACAGGATGCGTGACTGGACCATCGCCCCGGCGCACATCGGACACGGCTCCAGCGTCGCGTACACGGTGACGCCGTCCAGGCGCCAGCCGCCGACGATCCGGGCAACCCGGCGCAGCACCAGCAATTCGGCGTGCGCGGTGGCGTCACCGCGCCGCTCGATCGCATTGCCCGCGGCCGCCAGGACGGCGCCGTCGCGCACGGCAACCGCGCCGATCGGCACCTCACCGCACGCCCCGGCGGCGCGAGCCACCTGCAGGGCACGCTGCATGAAGCGCTCGTGTGGCTCGATCGCTACCCCACCGCGACGAGCGGCAGATCGATCCTCAAGTCCGGACGCTCCACGACACGCATGGTGTCATCGACGAAGCGCACCCGCTCGAACGTGATGCAGTTCACCGGGCAGTGGTCCTCGCAGATCCTGCAGTTGGTGCAGCGGTCGTAGTTGATGTAGATCTCGCCTTCGTAGCCGCCGCCTCCGGGCACACCACCGGACGTCGCGCACACCAGCGTCTCCCCGCCCGAGGAACGCTCGCGATCCTCACCGAACACCACCACGTCGATGGCCTTCTCGGGACACACGTCGTCACATGCGCCACAGAGCACGCACACCGTCTGGTCGTAGTGATGCACCGAATCGCACTGGAAGCAGCGGATCGACTGGACGATCGCCGTCTGATCGCTCCAGGACTGCTCGACCTCGGCCATGTCGTAGCGTTTTGCGGCCGCGAGGATGCCGGGCTCGGTGCGGGCGAACAGCTCCGATTGACGATGGTCGTCGGTGCGTTCCACGACCGTCTGGTAGATGCGGTCGCCGGCGGCTTCCATGTCCTCGCCGAGGAACTCGCGAATCGAGCGGGCGACGCGATGTCCCCAGCCCGCCGCATCGACGATGAAGGACGGACCCTGGACGCAGTCGCCGCCGCAGAAGAGCTTGGGAACCCCGGTGTGGCCGCCGCGATCCGCCGACAGCAGACCGCGCTGGGTCACGGGGACGAGCTCGTCGGGGCGCTCCATGATCTGCCCGGACGCGAAGATGCAGTAGTCGGCCAAGACCGTCCAC
>JBAPWO010000220.1:0-8326 GCA_049283735.1 Candidatus Dormiibacterota bacterium | reverse complement strand
GCGCCGGCCGGACCCGACCGACCGTCGAGCTCGCCGAGTCGTCGCCACGAAACGCGGCACCGAGCTCCTCGCGACCCTCAATGACCGGCTCCGGGCGGCGGAGGCCGATGTGCTCGCCCCGCTCGACAGCGAGGCACGCGAGACCTTCCGTGCCCAGGTTCGGTTGCTCGCGATACGGGCCGACCCTCTCGCCCCGCCCAACACTCCATGTGATCTTGGGCAAGAGGTGGGTGCCGAGCTACCCCGGCCTCGCCAGCGCTCTCGTCTAGCTCGCACGCCATAACGGCATAGAGAGACGGTCCAACAGGGGCCGGCGTCAGCGTCCGTTGGTATCGTGGCGTGAATGGTCATCACAGGGCGCGAAGGCGTCGAGGCGAACGCTCGCCTGACGGCGTCCACGTCCGCCGTCCTGTTCCTGCTCCTGGCGGCCGAGGGATTCACCATCCTCCGCATTCGCGGGCTGATCTCAGCGCATGTCTTCATCGGCATGCTCCTGATTCCGCCGGTGCTGGTGAAGATCGGAAGCACGTCATACCGCGTCGTCCGCTATTACATCGGGTCACCGGCGTATCGACAAAGCGGCCCGCCGCCACCCGCGCTGCGTGTGCTCGGGCCTTTCGTAGTGGTCCTCACTGTCGCGGTGCTCGGCACCGGCGTCGCCCTGATGCTGGTGCAGCCGTCGCTTCGTCCGACGCTGCTGTCGCTGCACAAGGCGAGCTTTGTTGTGTGGTTTGGCGCCATGGCACTCCACGTGGTCGGCCATATGACCGACACCACCAGGGTCGCCTCGCTGGATTGGATGCGCCGGACGCGCCGGCTGGTGGCCGGAGCCCGTCTTCGCCAATGGACGCTGGTGTCGAGCGTCGGCGCCGGGGCACTCCTCGGGTGGTTGCTCCTCAGCCAGGTTGGACCGTGGCTGGCGTCGTCAGCCCCAGACGTGGGACGCTGACGGCAGCAGGAGAGTCAGACGAGTGCGCTACACCCCCGCGGCTACGCTCCAAGCCCCCTACCTCAAGCTCCATCAGTTCGTCTACCGCCACTCGAGAGGACTCGTCGGCTCGCGGATATTGGCTGGCCGAGCCTTGCTCTTGACGACCACAGGGCGAAGAAGCGGGGAACCGCGAACCACCGCCCTCATCTACCTGAAGGATGGCGAACGATTCGTCGTGGTGGCCTCCAACGGAGGGAGCGATCATCCGCCGTCCTGGCTGCTGAATCTCCAAGCCCATCCCGGCGTGAGCGTCCAAATACGCCGAAGAAAATTCTCGGCCCGAGCCTGGGTGGCCTCGGCCGAGGAGCGCGAAAGGCTGTGGCCGCTCGTCAACCGCCACAACATGGGTTTCGCTCCCATAGTGCACCCGGGTGCGCGTGGTCGATACGACGTGTACCAGCGGCACACGACGCGCGTCATTCCACTCGTGCTGCTGGAAAGGGATTACGGGAAAGGCGTAGGCGGTGCCTAGCCCCATTAGCTCGGCCTGAGCCGCGTTGCTTGGTCACGAGCACGCGAACTCCTCCACCCACCGCGCTAGTAGCGGATTTCCAACATGGTGCAACCGGCCTCCGTACGGTATGGCCCATGAGCCATGCCGACGGGCCGACATGCGTACTCGCCGGCGTGGAAGGTGCGGTTCAGAGTCAGGTCGGTGAGGTCACCCTCGAGCAGATAAACCTCTTCGATGTAGTCGTGTCGGATGACGCCCGCCGCGACAGTGTCCAGTCCGGGTTCCCATCGAGCCAGGCGGGTGAGGACCGCGCCGTCACCGGCGCTGAGGACCTTCTCCATCACCCCGCGGGTGCCAGGCGCTGCGGCCCAAGCGACGTCGGCCGGGTCGAAGAACTCCCGCTCCTGCTTCACGGGCTTGAGTATGCTGGCATCCAGCCGCCGCGGTGGCTCAGTTCGGGACGAACGCACGCCCGTGACGGAACCCGGTGACTGCACGGTGGTTGTAGTGAACTCACGCCGTACCAACAGAGCGAGAACACGATGGCAAGTGTCGCAAGCCTGGGTCGCGAGGTGCCGTTCCCTGATCTTTCGGCGCCGGCGCTGCTCGTGATCGGGTACCCGGGGCGCAATGAGACATCGGTTCAGCTACCGACGATTGCCAACGAGCTGTCCTAACGACCTCGGTCGCGCGGATCTCGTCAGTTTGGCCGGCGTCGTCGGCTCGCCGATGCGTGCCATCCAGCCGGAGGGTCCTCTCCCCCATCAGACCGTTAGCGTTCGTCGGCTCCGTTGCGGCCGCATCGAGAGCACCGGCGCCCTGCAAGCCACGTCGACCTGCTCGCGAGGCCGTGCGACGTGGGCAGGACGCCGCTCAGCAGGCGTCGAGGAACGGCGTGATCAGCGCGAGCACCGAGCCGGGTCGCCGTGTCACGTCGACGTGCGTCGTTCCGGGAAGCACTGCGAGCTGCGCGTTGGGCAGGAGTTCGAACATCTCCACCACGTCGGGCAGCGGTGAGAAGTCGCGGTCGCCGAAGATGAGCATGGTCGGCACCTGCAGGGAGCGCAACTCGTCGGTCCAGCCGGGGAACGCGTGCACCATTGCCGCCGTCCTGGCTGCGAACTCCTCGAAGTGTGCCGGGTCCGGGGCGACCGCGTTGTACGCGTCGCGCATCTCCTGGAAGTCGGCCGCGGTGGGCATGCGATCGTCGTCGATCGGCCGGCTCTCTCGGCCCGGCGGCCGGTGGGCGTCCGCCGAGGCAACGATCATCTTCCCGACGCGAGCGGGTGCTCGGAGCGCGACCGCGTAAGCGACGAGACCGCCGAGGCTGAACCCGAAGAGATCGGCCTCAGAGATCCCAAGATGATCGAGCAGCGCGACTACGTCACCCGCTAGTGCCTCGATCGTCATGGCTCGCTCGATATCGGCGGTGTGCCCGTGGCCCTGTAGCTCCACGGCGATCACGCGCCTGCTCGCCGCTAGGGGTTCGAGCATTGGCCCAAAGTTGAGGTCGATGGTCATCAGGCCACCGTGGAGCAGGACGAGGGGCCGGCCGGTACCGTGCGTCTCGTAGTACTGCTGCAGGCTGTTCACGGATGCGTAGGGCATGTCTGATATGACGGTACGCGATCCGGGTGCCGTCAAATCTGGCTGATGCTCTTAGAGCTCACGGTCAACGGTCAGCCCGGCCTGGTTGATCAGCAAGATGGTGTCACGATGCTGGTGGTGGCGGTGGACGTCGTCGACGAACGGGGGGGCGGGTAACGTCGTCGAGCTCGACGACATGCGAAGCGAGATCGCGATGATGCGGATTCCAGACGCCCGGAGCGGGCTCGAACCGGCGAAGTATCACACCCCGAAGGCCATCATCCCCAGGCCGGAGATCACCCCGGCGAACACGCTGAGCCTGCACCGCGTCATGTTCGCCGTCGACGCCATCGAGGACACCCTCGCCCACCTCCGCCCGCACGGCGCCGAACTCGTTGGCGAAGTGCAGCGCTACGAGGACAGCTACCTGCTCTGCTATCTCCGCGGGCCGAGCGGAATCATCGGCGCATCCTCGAGCCCTACCAGCGCTCGCGCCTGCTCCGGGTCGCTCGTTGCGGCGGGCTCCGGACGACAATGGGCCGCCCGATGAAACGAGCGAGGACGAACACCATGGCCACGCCGGACCGCCGCAGCATCCTCATCGATGCCTACGAGAACGCGGCGGTGATCGTCGCTGGGATAACCCCTGACCAATTGCGCAACTCCACACCCTGCCACGGTTACGACGTAGCGGGGCTGATCGACCACGTCGTCGAAGCCGGGCACCGAGCTGTCGCCCTCGGCCGCGGGCAAGCCCCCCCGTCAGGGGACGCATCCCCGCACGTGGAGCTGACTGAGGCGCCCGACCGGCTGCGGAGCGCCGCCCAGGAGGCGGCGGCGGCGTGGGCGGACGATACCCGCCTGATGACAACGGCAACGATGCCCTGGGGTGAGCAGTACACGGGGGCCGCCCTCATCGACATGTATCTCCTCGAGTTAGCCGCCCACGCGTGGGACCTGGCCCGGGCCACTGGACAGCTGGATCGACTCGCCTCCACCCTCGCCGCGCCGGCACTGAGTGGGGCGCACGCCTTCATCAAGCAGGCGTTCCGGGACATGGTGGGTCCCGGTGCCCCCTTCGGCGCCGAGGTACCGCCACCCCCCGGCGCCAATGACTGGGAGCGCTTCGTGGCGTTTACGGGACGCGACCCGCGAGCGCGGGTCACGCCGACACACTAGCTCGAGACGGCCGTTCTCGTGCGCCGAAGGCGCAAAATGCTCTGGGAGGGACAGCACGGGAGCGAGCGTCCTGATGGGCATGGCGAAGGGGGTCGCATCGTCGCCGCCGGTCACGGCAGCGATTCTGGATTCGACACCTGCGTACGTGGCCATGCTGACTGCAGTCGTCAAGGACGCGGGATGGGAGCCTCGCGCGTTCGCGACCTTCCGACAGCTGGTCCGCTCGATCGAGGCTTCGGGCGCTCAACTCGTGTTCATCAACTCATGCGACATGCCAGACAACGAGGAGGAGGCGCTCGCGCTCGTACGCCGCGCGTTTGTCGGCCCACTCGTGGTGCTGGTGGAGCACGAGGAGGAGCTCAAGGGCCCGCTTCGACACGGCGCGACACTTGCTGTGAAGAAACCGTTCGATCCCGAGTACCTCAGCCTCGCTGTCAGCGCCCTGCTGGCGCGTGACGAACCTTTGAACCGGGCGCTGGCCCAGGGCGCAATCCTCGGTGACCTTCAGGTGCGACTCGCCGATCACACCATCGAGCGGCGAGGCCGGCGCCAGGGGCTCGGCCCGGCGGAATGGCAGCTCTTCGCATTCCTGATGGCACATCCCCGCCGGATTCTCGACCGTCACGAGCTCGCTCGCGGCGCGTGGGGCATGGATCTTCCCGGACGTGATGCGGAGGTCGAGCTGTACGTTTCGCGGCTGCGCCACAAGATCGAGCTCAACCCGCGCCATCCCGACCTGATCCTCACCGTGCGCGGACGCGGCTACCAGCTGGACGTCATTCCGGAACCCATGACATCGTTGGGAGGCGGTACGGACGGCCACACTGCGTTGCCGCTGACCACAATGCTCAGCTACTGGCAGGGCGCCTATGAGGAACTCATCAGGGTGCAGACGCGGATCCTCGACCGGACGCGTGGCATGGCCGGTGGGACAACGAAGGCAGTTCAGGGGCAGCTGCTCGGCAATGATCTTCCATCGCTGCAGGCGGAGATGGAGCGCTGCGAATCCCGCCTGGCGTTTTGGAACGCGTGGGCGTCGTGACTGGTCTGGACGTTTCGCACGGCTCGGACTGCTGACAGGTACCTGCATCCACCAACTCGCGCCTTCAGCTCTTGCACGTGTCATTCCTTCCAGTCATGACACCAACACCTGGGTCCCTTGACGTGGGCGGTGACGGGATGACTAGTGTGGTCATCAGTACGCTAGATGACACAGGAATGAGGTGCAGCCATGACCCTGGTCAATTGGGATCCCGCCAACGATTTGATGACTCTTCACCAGAGCCTCGACCGCATGTTCGGTGGATCATTCGTCGACGTTCTACCGACGAGACTTGGCGATCTGCAGCCCGCGCTGGTGGCGCCGATCGATGTGCATCAGGACGAGAACGGCCTCCGCATCGAGATGTCGCTGCCCGGATTCGCGCCCGACGAGGTCACGATCAAAGGTGAGCCGCGCCGTCTGATTGTGGAGGCGGCCACGCGCAAGCAAGCCCATCAGCGCGACAAGAACTGTATCCGGCACGAGCGGTTCGAAGGTCGCATCCGGCGCGAGATAGCGCTGCCGGACGGCGCGACGTTCGACAAGGCCAGTGCGTCGTTTGAGAACGGCGTGCTCAAGATCGCGATTCCCATCGACAAGGCCGCGTCGCAACCGAAGCAGATCTCGGTCCAAGGTCAGCAGCCCCAGGGGCAGCTGGCGCAGGGTAACGGGAAGACGGCAACACAGCCGGCAACTGAAACCGATGTCGTGGGCCGTCAGTCGCAGCCACAGACCGCCGGCGCCGGGGGATGAGCACCGTGGCGCCGTGGAACAAGCGCTTGCGCGCGCCCACGCTCCGCTCCATCTCGCAGAACCAGTCGCTCGGTGCGAGGTACTTCCGCTTCGAGGCGCTCAGCAGTTCGTACGGACGCCCAGCCAATAATCCGCTCACCAACGCCGTCGACGTACTCGAAGAGCTGGCCAATCACGGCCGCTGCATCGTCGTCCTCCCCGACGAGTCGCGGCTCGGACTCTATGCTGTCGAAGGCGAGGCGGGCCAGCTGCGCCTGGTTTGGTATGAACCGCCCCGCTTACTGCCGCCAGCCCATGACCTGCATCGCTGGGACGTGACACTGGAGGTCGCTCCCCTCGAACTCGATGACCCATCGCACGACATGGCATTCGCACGTCGCTCACGCGTCAAGGAGAGCATCGATGACTGAAACGGCGACAACAACTGCCCCGCCCGCGCAAATACTGCCGAACGAAAGCGTGGTCGCGGTGTACGACACGCTGGATCGAGCCACAAAGGCGGTCGAATCCCTGGTCAAAGCCGGTCTTCCTTCCAATCGAGTCTCCGTCATCGGGCAGAGCCTGCAGAGCGAGATACAGCTCAACGGGTTCGTCAGCACCGGTGATGTCGCAAAGACCGGCGCTGCTGCAGGCGCGTGGGTCGGTGGGCTCTTCGGGTTGCTCGCCGGTGTCGCCGCGCTGTTCATCCCAGGTGTCGGACCTGTGCTGGCGATCGGCCCGCTCGCATCCACTGTCGTCGGGGCAGCGGAGGGCGCAGTCGGCGCTGGCGTGCTCAGCGCGATTATCGGGTACTTCGTAGCGAAGAAGCACATCCCCAAGTACACGCAGTACCTGACCGCGGGTAAGTCGCTCGTCGTGGTCCATGGGACATCGGACGACGTGCGGCGCGCGCAGGAGATCATGCAGCAGACGGGCGGCACCGATGTGTCCCAGCACAACCGCGCAGACTCCAACTAGCACGCCGCGACCGCCTCACCGCCAGAGGTCGATGCCGCGGCGAGAGATGCCTAGCGCCTCATCACCTGGATGGTCGTTTCAGCGGTCACATGGTGGCCGCTGGCGATCATCCCTGGCGGTGGTCATCATTCCTGGTTAGACCAGTACACCCCGTTCGCCGCCGGCGCTCAACGCACTGCGCAACCGCTTGCCGCTAACTCAAATTGCGCGTCCGTCGGGGAGACAGGACTCGAACCTGCGACCCCTGGTCCCCAGACTAGTCCTTATTTAGTACCGGCTAATTGAGTTCAGAAATAGTGGTTTTGTGGCGAATTGGTTGGAATGACGACTAGGCCGCGGATTTTGGAGTCAATTGGAATCGCGTCGACATCCAGAGGGGAGCGAGCGGCCGTACCCCGTCGCTCATCTTCCCCACTAATCTCTCGACTTTGGGCATTCGGGTCGCCGTGGTGACCATCCGCGCCTTCAGCTTTATGGCGCTACCGCGAGTCGGGTGAAAGGACGCTCGTGCGGATAACGATGATCTCCTTCAGCCCCCTGAAGGGGCGTCCACCTGGCAGCCTTCGGGTTGTCAGAACCGGCGATACCAAGGGAGGCCCGGAACAATGTTGCATGTCGGCCTAGATCTCAGCAGGAAACGAGTGGATGTCCACGTGATGACCGACGCCGGGGAGAGTGTCGACACCTGGGCGGTGCTCCCTGATCGTGGGGCTGCATGCCCTCGTCCGTCGACTCGAGAAGCACGGGGAACCGGTGTACGCGGCGATCGAGTCGATGAATGGTGTTCGCGTCGTTCACGACGAGCTGGAGATGGCTGGGTGGCGCGTTGATGTCGCCGATGCGGTCAAGGTCAAAGGACTGGCCCCACTCGCCTGCAAGACGGACAAGTTCGATGCGCGGGTGCTCGCCGAGCTCTGCCGACGTGGCGTCCGTTCAAGGTGACTGACCAGTCGGTTTAATCCTGCTAGACTGCGCCGATGGACCGGGCGCGGAGCCGGGCACCAGGCGCACTACATGTGCGTGTGGCTGGGTGGCGCGTGGGTTTCCCACGACGCGGGTCGTCTACCTGCGTGCGGACCATGGGATCGCGGCTGCGCCCGACGCGGGGCGCGGGAGCGAGCTATTACACGGCGAGGGCGCGACCTGAAGCGCAGCCGTCAGCAACCATGTTCGGCGGATTCGGCACGTCACGATCGACGCACAAGCGACCGCCGCAGGCGGAGAACCCACCGTTGATAGTCAAGCCTCCATGGCGAAGTCCGAAGAAGACACGTTTGCAACCATCCCAGGCCCAACGTCCTCTTCCGTCGCCGCCTCGGGCTCGCGCGTTCGTTCCGTCGGTCGGAGGATGTTGAGGGACCTG
>JBAPWO010000219.1:0-10119 GCA_049283735.1 Candidatus Dormiibacterota bacterium | reverse complement strand
CGCCGGATGTCGACGAGGTCCTCACCCAGGGCGTGCGTCGAGAAACCGTCGATGGACTCGTCGACGAGCGCGTCGACAGCATCCTGCAGACGGTCTCGTACATCCGGGATCGCGAACGCTTCCATGAGTACATTGTACCAAACACCCGTTCGCCACAGCACGGACAATGTGATCCCGAATCCAGTTTGAGCCAGTTTCGGCAATAACACCCGAGGGAGCGCGCCGCCGGTCCAAGTCCGAGGCGATCAATCGTCGTCCTCGCGGCTACAAATCCCCACGAGCGATGACCGCCGTCGGTCGGCGGCTCGCCAGGGCGAGCTCATACCGCGCTCCCGGCCGGCCGCCAACCTCAACCGGTCCAACGCCAACAAACCCGGCCTTCATCAGCACCCGCCGAGAAGCGGCATTCTCGTTGCTGGTCGCCGCCCTGAGCGTCCGAAGCCCGTACTCATCACGGGCAAGCCGGCACATGCGCCGCAATCCGGACGTCGCCACGCCACGACCCGCGACGCGTTGCGCGATGCGATAACCGACCTCGGCGGCCCCATCCTTGAGCTCATACAGGTTGAAACGGCCGACGACCGCCCCGTGCCCATCGACAAGCACGTGACCGATGCTGAGCCCGGCTTCTTGCTCGGCGAGGAGCGCGCGGTATCTCTCCGCGAAGTGCTCATAGAAATCATCGCCACGATCGCTGATCGACTCGGCGAAGTACGCGCGGTTCGCGAGCTCGAAATCGAGGATCGCCGCCTCGTGGTCGGGGCGAAGCCGCTCCAGCTCGAACACCTGTCAAACCTACTCTGACTGAGCGTCCCGGCTACCGACTGCGTGCGAATGGTGGGCGCAATAGGGATCGAACCTATGACCTCTGCGATGTCAACGCAGCGCTCGTACCAACTGAGCTATGCGCCCCTGGCTCCCAAGCGTGAGCGCCCACGATGATACCAGCGCCTCCCTCGGGACTTCCGGGATGGCGCGACCTCAGACCCAGGCGACCGGCTGGGTCCTCTTGCCGGTTGCGTGCTGGGCGGCCTGAAGGTCACCCATGGTCACCTCCACCCGCAGCACGCCTTCGCAGCTGTGGCAAATGAGGTTGAAGGACTCAGGGTGGACGATCTGGCGGGCAATCGCCTGCCGGTGTCCGCAGCACTCACACGTGACGACCGCTCGCATGACTCCTCCGCCGGGGGCCGGCCAGTCCGGTCCACAAGGCCTCGGAGCTTGCCACCAGCGTTCGCGCGCACCGGTCAATCCACCGGTCCGCGACACCGTCGTTGCAGATTTGCGATCAGGTCTGGTCGAGGCTCACCACGCCAGTCGCCGGATCCGGCTCGAGCACCTTGAGACGCTGCCAGCCAAACCATCGGATCGCTGCCGCGAGGACGATGAGAATCGCGCCAAGCGCGGCGACAACGCGGGCCACGCCGATCATGTCCGAAATGACACCGGCGAGCAACAGCGGAATCGCCACCGCCGCATTGATCACCGTGAAGATGCCGCCGAAGATGCGACCACGACTTTCGGTGTCGGTCCGTTCCTGCAGCACCGTGAAGCCGGGGATGAGCATCGCGCCCAGCGCGCACCCGAACAGCACCCCAACCGCAACCGCGAGGGGAACCATCAACCCCGGAAGACCGTGGGTGCGGAGCACATCGGGCACGATGCCCATGATCAGGAGCGACAGGCCGGCTGCGCTGATCGCCGCGACCAGCGTTTTCGCACGCGGGAAATTCGGGCGCTGGGCGAGCAACGCGGCGGTCGCGATCAGCCCGAACATCGCCGGGACCAGGACGATGTAGGTCTCGGTGTCCGAGCGATTCAGCACTTCCACCAGGTACACGGGCCCGAGCGCGAAGATGGTGAAAACGACCACGATCGCCAGCGTGAGCTGGTAGAGGCCGAGACGCAGCGGTGGGGTCCGACGAAGGATGTCGATGCCGTCGCGCAGTTCGCGAAGGATATTCGTCGCGGCCCCGCTGACGACCTTCTCGGCTCGAAGGCTGACGCTCACCTTCCACACCGAGAGAGCGGCAAGCCCGAACAGCCCGGTGGCGATGTAGAAGGGCGCCTGGTTGCCGAAGAAGCCGATCGCGATGGTTGCCGCGGGGACGCCGAGCACCAGCGTGAGGATGACCGTGGTCATGAACAGTGATGTCGCCTCGGTGATCTGCTGCCGGTTCACGAGGGTCGGAATGCTCGCTGCCTCGGCCGGGGCGAAGATCTGCCCCGCCGAGCTGAACAGCAGGGTGATCACGATCAACGGCCACGCTTGGCCCCGGAGCACCGGGATCAATTGCGCGAGCGGGATCAACAGGATGAGCGCGCCGCGGACGACGTTGGTCCCGATCATGAGCACGCGCTTGTCGTGGCGATCCGCGTACACGCCCGCCGGAGCGCTGAGCAGGACACTCGGCAGCGTGTACGCGATCATCAGCACCGACTGCAGTGATGCGCGACGCGTGAGCGTGTACATGAAGACGAGCAGCGTGAACATGAGGAACTTGTCGGCGAGCTGCGACGCCAGCTGGGCGCCCCAGAGATAGCGGAAGTCGCGGCGGCGCAGGACGGCGGCGAATCCCTGGCGTTGTTCGGAAGCTGCCGCGATTGCGGGGCGCGCGGCGTGGAGCGGCGCAACCACACCGTCCTCGTCGGGCTCGCTGGGGGCTCTGGTGATGGGCTGCCTCATCGCCTCACCAACCTCACCTCCGCGACCGCGCGAGCGAGGAGCTCCCACTCATCGAGTCGAAGCGTACCCGGCCGGCGCCCCGGATCGATGCCTGCATCCGCCAGCGCGACCCCGGCGCCGGCGACGTCGCCGCCGAGCACCCGCGACACGCCGTTGCGCAGGGTCTTGCGCCGCGACTGGAAGAGCGGCTTGGCAAGCGCCAGCATCGACGCTCGGATCGCTGGGTCCGCCCTGGCCGCCGGCACGATCCTGATGATCGACGAGTGCACCGCCGGAGGCGGATCGAAGGCGCTCGGCGGCACGTCGAGGATGCGCTCGACGCCGGCGAGCGATCGAATCGCGACGGTCGCAAGGCTCCAGTCCCCGGGCCCGGCCGCGAGCCTCGCCGCGACCTCACGCTGCACGAGCACCACGGCGCGAGCGGGTGGCTGCTCGGCCTCGACGAGATGCATCAACACGAGGCCGGTGAGCTGGTACGGAAGGTTGCCCGTCGCGAGCCAGCCGGCGGTAAAGCCGAGCGCGGCTGGATCGACTGTCCGGGCGTCGGCCTCGAGCACGGTGACGTTGGGATGCGGCCGCTGCGTGATCGCGGTCCCCGCGACGCACGCGGGATCGATGTCGACCGCGACCACCCGGCGGGCTCGCGCCGCCAGCGCGCCGGTGAGCGTGCCGAGCCCGCAGCCGATCTCGAGCACCTCGCTGTCGGGTCCTGGGTCGAGCGCCTCGAAGATGGCGTCGAGCACGTCGCGATCGACGAGGAAATGCTGGCCGAGGCTGGTGTCCCGTCGGAGCCCGACGCGCCGTGCGACTGCCGTGAGCGTCCTGGGGTCGGTCAGGTCGAGCGGATGACGTGCGCGCTCGGCGCGCGCGTTCTCAGACATGCGCTGAGGACGTTAGGGCGGTCGCGATTCCGAGCACGCGATGCGCGGTGCGGGTGGTCGCGGCACGCACCTCCTCCACTGTCTCTCCGCGCAGGCGTGCGACCGCTGCCGCGGTGATGGCCACGCGCTCCGGAAGATTCGCCTTGCCCCGTTCGGGCACCGGGCTGAGAAACGGCGAGTCGGTCTCGACCACGAATCCGCCGGGCGCGACGGTGCGCGCCGCGTCCTGGATGGCCTCGGCGCGAGGAAACGTCACGATGCCCGAGAATGACGCGGTCAGACCTCGGTCGGCGCAGCGTCGGGCGAACGCGGCGTCGCCGCTGAAGCAGTGCATGATGCCCCGGCTGCCGGGGACAGCGCTCACCGCCGCGAGCACCTCCTCGTGCGCGTCGCGGTCGTGGATGAGCACCGGCTTGCCGGCGTCGCGGGCGAGCTCGAGCATGGCTTGAAACGAACGCTGCTGGATGTCGAGCGGCACCTCGTGGTACCCGGGTCGGAAAAACAGATCGAGTCCCACCTCCCCCACCGCGACCGCCTTGGGGTGGCCGAGCAACTCGGCGAGCGCCTCGAGCTCCCGCGCGTCAGGTGCGGCCGGCTCGTGCGGATGCCATCCGCACGTGAAGTAGACGCCGGGGTGCTGCTCCGCGATCTGCCGGTTGCGGTCCGAATCGTCGAGGTTGAGACCGACGGAGATGATCTCGTCCACTCCGGCGGCAGCGGCGCCCTGGAGCGCCTGGTGGAGCAGGCCACGTTCCTCGAGCAGGACGAGATGACAGTGGGTATCGACGAGCGCCGGCAGCGCCTCGCTCATGGGCGCGCCCCGACGACCACGGTGCACTCGCCGCGGGGCGGCCGCGCCGTGAACTCCTCGACGAGTGTCGCCGCCGTCCCGCGGTGCATGGTTTCGTGCAGCTTGGTCAACTCCCGGGCGACCACGACGGGGCGATCGCCGAGCACGGGCGTGGCCAGTCGAAGCGTCTTGGTGATCCGCATCGGCGACTCAAAAAACGCGATGGTGCGATCCTCGCGCATCGCCTCCTCGAGCACACGGATGAGCTTGCCCGGGGTGCGGGGGAGAAATCCGAGAAAGCAGAACGCGCTTGCCGGAAAGCCGCTCGACGCGAGCGCCGCGGTGAGCGCCGAGGCGCCGGGAATCGGGGTGACACGATGTCCGCCGTCCAGGGCGGCGCGCACCAGGATTGCTCCGGGATCGCTCAGCGCCGGCGTGCCCGCATCCGTGCAGAGCGCGAGCATCTCTCCGCGTTCGAGTCGCTCGATCAACTGCGGGACGCGGCGTCGCTCGTCGAAGGCGGGCAGCGACAGCAACGGTTTGCGCACGCCGTGCGCGCTGAGCAGCGCCCTGGTGCGGCGCGAATCCTCGGCGATCACCGCGTCGCACTCGCCGAGGACCCGCAGCGCGCGCAGGGTGATGTCCTCCAGGTTTCCGATCGGGGTCGCGACCACCGCGAGGATTCCGGTCTGATCGCTCATCGACCCCAGTCCCGCGGATAGCGGAACTCCCGGTCGATCGTGCGGTTGCTCAACTTCGCGATCACCGGCGGCCGGCGCTTGTACTGGCTGCCCCGCACCCGCGCGACGATGGCGTCGACATCGGCTGCATCGAATCCGAACGCGATCACCTCCGCCCGGCTGCGTCGCTCGTCGACGAGCAGATTGAGCACCGCGTCGACCACCGAGTAGCGCATCCCCAACTCGTCTTCATCGGATTGCCCGGCCCAGAGATCGGCGCTGGGCGGTTTGGTGAGCACGCTGTGCGGCAGCCCCAGCGCGCGAGCAAGCGCATACACCTGTGTCTTGTACAGGTCGCCGATCGGGTTGAGCGCACTCGCCATGTCGCCGAAGAGCGTGCCGTACCCGAGCAGCAACTCGGTCTTGTTGGAGGTGCCGAGCACCAATGCGCGCTTCGCCATCGAGTGGTCGTAGAGAATCGACATGCGTTCGCGCGCCATCTTGTTCCCCCTGCGGGTGCGATCCGCATCGGGAAAGCCCGCGAAGTAGGCATCCACCTGAGGCGTGATGTCGACGATCTCGGCGTCGATGCCGAGGCTTTCGCACACCGCCAGCGCGTCGATCTGCGACTGCGGATCGCTGCTCCGATACGGCATGAACACGGCGACCACGTTGTCCGGTCCCAGCGATGACACGGCGAGCGCGGTCACCAGCGAGGAATCGACGCCACCGGAGAGCCCGACGATGACGCGCTCGAAATCCACCTTGCGCACTCCGTCGGCGATGAAGCCGCGGAGCAGCTCGGTGACGAAGGCGGCGTCAACCGCGAGCGCGTCGGCGTCGGAGTCGATCGGTCTCGGCGTCGTTGACATCGTTTCGTTCGTCGCGCAGGAGCGGATAGGCGACCCGCGCGCGACGGATCGCGCTGCGCTCGAGTTTGTGGAAGAGCACGGATTCCTGCGCGCCGTGGAGCTCGGCGACCACGCTCCCCACCGGGTCGACCACACGTGACCCGCCCCAGAAGCCCACGCCATCCTCGAACCCGGATCGGTTGCAGTACAGGACGTACGTGGTGAACAGCTGGGCGTATGTGCGGGTCATGACGTCGTAGCTGCTCGCGGTGCCGACGGCGTCCCCCTGGAGCACGCCGCGCCCCGGCGACGCCGACGGGCAGATGATCAGGTCCACGCCCTGGCGCGCGAGGAGCGCGGGGGCCGACGGATGCCAGAGGTCCTCGCAGATGAGGATCCCCGCCCGCCACCGGCGTTCTGTGCGGTGGCCGAGGGGCGCGTCGAAGGCACGGAATCGATCACCGGACGCGACGTATCGCTGCTCATCGAACAGCCCGTAGGTCGGCAGGTAGACCTTGCGGTGAACATGGACCACCTCGCCACCGCTGATGTAGAGCGCGGCGTTGTAGAAGCGATGCCGGTCGCTCTCGAGGATCAGCCCGGCGACGATGTCGATGCCGCCGTCGCGGGATGCGTCGCCCAGCGCGGCCACCTCGGGCGAGTCGATCCTCAGCGCCACCTCGGGCACCTGGTCCTTCAGGAAGTACCCGGTGAGTGAGAGCTCGGGGAACACGACCAGGCCCGCACCCTCGACCGCCGCGCCGGCGACGGTCGTCAGATGGGCGGCGAGATTTGCCGCGACGTCGCCGAGCCGAGGGTAGAACTGGGCGAGCGCGATGCTCACCGACCCTGCCGGATCGGGGAACGCGTGCGGTGCCGTCACAGGCGCATCGCGGAGGCTCTCGGGCACGCCTGCCGCAGTCGGGATCATGCCGGATCGAGATCGTTCGAGGACCATCCGCCTGATTCTCCCACGGTCTCAGGCAGCGCCCCCGAGTTCACGAACCCATCAACCATGGCAGGGACCCGGTCGAGCGCGGTGACGACCATCGGCGCCGGAGGCAGCGCGCGGAGGAATCCGAGCCCGTACTGGCGGGTGCGCAGGCGCGGGTCGCACAGGACCACGGCGCCGCGATCGGATGCGCTCCGGATGAGGCGCCCGAACCCCTGACGAAGCCGGATGATCGCCACCGGGAGAATGTATTCGCCGAACGGGTCGCGCAGCCGCTCGGAGCGGGCGCGTACCAGGGGATCGGTCGGCACCGGGAAGGGCAGCTTGTCGATCACCACGCAGAGCAGGCGATCACCGGGGATGTCGATCCCCTCCCAGAAGCTGCTGGTCGCCAGGAGCACGGTACGCGGGTCGGCGAGAAAGCTCTGCAGGATCTGCCGCCTGGTGCCGTCGAGCCCCTGCGCGAGGCTCGCGATCCCCCGCGCGTCGAGACGCTCCTGGAGGTGCGCCCAGATGCGCTTGAGCGGCCCATAGCTCGTGAACAGCACGAGCGTGTGCCCGTCGAGGCGCGCCGCGATGGCGTCGATGAGCGCCGTCATCTGCAGATCGTGCACGGGGTCGTCGTAGGCGGTTGCGTCCTCGGGAAGGATGCAGACCGCCTGGCGGAGATAGTCGAACGGTGACGGGAGCATCAACTCTTCCGCGGTCGCGCCGATCCCGACACGATTGCGGATGAACTCGAAGCCGCCCGCGACCGACAGCGTTGCCGAGGTCAGCACGACGGACTCGGCGGGATCGAAGACGGTCTCAGCGAGGGGGATGGACACGTCGACGGGTGCCTCGTGCAGCTCCGCCTGCTCACCGCGCATCTCGATCCACGTGACCATGCCCGCGCGGGGTCGCAGGATCACATGGTCGATGGCCTCCGCGAGTCCGGTCAGCGCCACGGCAGCGTGCTCGATCTCGTCCTCCATGCGGTCCGGCTGGGGTAGCAGCTCCACCTGTACGCCCGCCGACGACCCCGAGGCGAGCACGCTCGCCGTCCGCTGGAGCACGCCCGAGGCGTGGATGGCGGAGCGCTCCACGAACCCGAAGCCCGGGTCGCCGCGAATCCCTTCGGACAAACCGACCCGTCCGTTGGCGGCGTGCTCACCGCCGAGCTTCGCGGACATGAATCCCTTGGCGTCGCCGAACAAACGCTGCCCCGCCTCACGGCATCGTTCGAGGTCGGCGCCGAGCGGCGTGCCGGGCAGCGCCGGCAGGCGATCGAGGACGAGCGTGAGATCCGCGAGGCGCACCATGACACCGAGCTGCTCGGTCGCGACCGACTCGAGGTGATGGGCCTCGTCGATGACCAGCGCCTCGTAGGGTCCGAGCACCTGGCCCTGGCGCTCATTTCCGGCGAGGAGGAGCGCGTGGTTCGTGACAATAATGGCTGCATCTGCGGCGCGTCGGCGCGCCGCCACCATGTGGCAGCGCGCGTTGGGCCAGTTGGCGCAGGCGGGGCCGAGGCAATCGGTCGCGTCGGACGCGACCCGGCGCCAGAGTTGTTCCTCGTCACCGGCGAGGTAGACCTCCGAACGGTCCCCGGTCGTCGTGGTCGCGAGCCAGGCGAGGATCTTCAACTTGAAGCGGATGGACACGACGTCGGGCTCGTGCCCCACCACGTCTGAGGTTGCCAGGAATCGCCGCCATCGGCGAAGGCTGAGATAGTGGTTGCGCCCCTTGAGGACGGCGACGGACACCGGCTGATCGACCAGTCCGGCGACGGTCGGCAGGTCGCGGTCGGCGAGCTGTTCCTGGAGATTGACGGTGTGCGTCGCCACGACGGCCCGCTTGCCGGTCCGCGCTGCCCACAGCGCGAGCGGCGTCAGGTAGGCGAGCGACTTGCCCACCCCGGTGCCGGCCTCCACCATCAGACGCCGTTTGCGCTCGAGCGTCTGACCGATTGCCATCGCCATCTGCAGCTGCGCCTCGCGGTATTCGTAGCCCGCCTGTGCGGCGAGCGGGCCGTCGGGGCCGAGGAGCGCGGCCGCGGCCTCGCCGACGCTGCGTCCGTTCGATGCGGCCGGCCGCTCGCCGGTGGGCCTGAACGACGGTGGCACTGCGGACACCGCCGCGTGGTCCACCGGAGCAGCTGCATCCACCGCCCGGCGGAGCATGACGTCGCTGAGGAAGGCGTCGAGTGGTCCCGGCGCCTGGGATGCGACCCGGCGCATCTCGACCAGGGTCGTGTCCGGCAGTTCCCGTCCGGCGCCGACCAGGACGCGGAACAGGTCGCCGGTGGCGCGAGCATCACTGAGGGCCCGATGCGGGCGATCATGGCTGATCCCGAGCCGCCGGCTCAGCAGCGGAAGGCTGTGGCTCTCGTAGGTCGGCAGCAGGATCCGCGCGAGGTCGAGCGTGTCGTAGATCAACCGAGATCCGAACGTCTCGGAGAGGAGCGCGCGCAGGAAGAGCAGATCGAACGTCCCGCCGTGGGCGATCAGCGCCGCGTCGCCGCAGAATCCGGCCAGTCGAGCTGCTCCCTCGGCCGGCGGCGGCGCTCCCACAACGTCCTCGTCGGTCAGGCCGACCAGCCGCTGGATGGCCAGCGGGATCGGAATCTGCGGGTCGACAATGACCTGGAGCTCGTCGATCGGACGCAGCGCGCTGTCGTAGCGCACCGCGCCGATTTCGAGGATACGGTCGCTCCTGGGCGAGAGCCCGGTGGTCTCGAGGTCGAAGGCGACCACGTGGTCCGGCTGCGAGAAGCCGCTGGTCATGCCGGCGGAGAGCTCCGCCGGATCACCCGCGCCCGCCGGCCACAGCAGCCCAGAGCTCGAGCGCGGTCTGGGCCACTTCGTCGATCCCGAGCACGCCGGTGTCGAGCACATGCGCGTCAGGGGCGGCCCGCATCGGTGCGGCACTGCGCGAGGCGTCGAGCCGGTCACGAGCGCCCACCTCCCCGCGCATGAGTGCGCTGTTCGCGTTGGCGCCGGCTCGCAGCTGGGAGGCGCGACGCTGGGCGCGCACCGGTTCCGACGCGTCGAGGTAGAGCTTGAGCTGCGCTTCGGGGAACACCACCGTGCCGCAGTCCCTGCCGACGGCAACCGCGCCGTCGCGGGCAAGCCTTCGCTGCGCGTCGAGCAACGCCGCACGAACCCCGGGAATGCTGCTCATCGACGCAAGCAGGGGCGCGTTCGCGGGATCGCGCAACGCGGGACCGGCGGCGATGCCGTCGACGCTCGCGGCACGGTCCGCATCGTCGTGGGTGGGGTCGGTATCAATGACCACGAC
>JBAPWO010000218.1:0-3588 GCA_049283735.1 Candidatus Dormiibacterota bacterium | reverse complement strand
GTGGCACAACGCGCGGCGCTCGTTGCTCAAGACTCGGCAGCACCTGCTTAATGAGGCCGAAGCACTCCTCAACCAACTCCCCGACGAGCTGCGCGGTGGGCTGCCGACGCGGAAGGCTGTGCGGCCGCGCCTGGACGCCCTCCACAGGACCTCAGCCGCTCCATCCGACGCTGCCACCGCCCTGCGCGTGCAATTGCTCGAAGAAAGCCGCGGTGACATCCTCGAGCTCGATCGGCGCGAGCGCGAGATCACCGCGCACCTGGCGAAGCTGGTCGAGCGCACCGGATCCACCCTCGGGCAGCTCGTTGGGCTCGACACGCGCAGCGTTGCCGAGCTGCTCATCGAGATCGGCGACCCCCGTCGATTCACCGAGGGCGGTTTTGGGCGCTTCAGTGGGACCGCGCCGATCCCGGTTTCATCTGGTGAGGGCGCAGGCGAGCCGGTTCGGCACCGGCTCAACCGCGGTGGCAACCGCCGCCTCAACGCCGTGCTGCACCGCATGGCGGTCACGCAGCTGGGCTGCGACCCAAGAGCACAGCGCCTCCGAGACGACGCGCGGAGCCGCGGCCACACCCGGCGCGAGTCGGTGCGCATCGTCCGACGACACCTCGCTGCGGTCGTTTATCGGCGGATGATCCGTGATCTTCGTGCCGGCAATGCGCCCCCAGCCATCGCCGCTTGACACATAGGAGCTTCGAAATCGAAGT
This sequence comes from Candidatus Dormiibacterota bacterium, assembly GCA_049283735.1. Classification (GTDB taxonomy): domain Bacteria; phylum Chloroflexota; class Dormibacteria; order Aeolococcales; family Aeolococcaceae; genus Palsa-851. The sequence continues at coordinate 2,881 of JBAPWO010000218.1, read as the reverse complement.
GGAACGGGCACCGGGAGGCAGGCTCGGGCACCCGCGTTGGGACTCCGTTGGGTCTGAGGTACGAGACCGTTCTGGTCCTGGCGAGCCTCGCTGGCGCACGGCCTGAGCCCTTTCACCTCTCCGTCCAGAACGTCGGGTGACAAGACGCTCGCGTGCACCAGGATACGCTAATGTACCTTGATGCTCCCGAGGGCGGCTGCGATCTACGCACGGATCTCCTCCGACCCTGACGGCACGGCCCTTGGCGTCGGTCGTCAGATCGAGGACTGTCGAGCCTTCGCCGAGCGCCGATGCTGGCCCGTGGCAGACGTCTACGTCGATAACGACACCAGCGCCTATTCGGGCAGGAAGCGCCCCGAGTACGAGCGCATGCTCGATGACCTCGCGACCGGCATCCGAGACGCCGTCATCGTGTATCACCTGGACCGACTCCATCGCCGCCCGAGCGAGCTAGAGGACTTCCTCGACCTTTGCGATCGCACCGGCATCCGCGACCTGGCCTGCGTCACCGGCGAGATCGACCTGGGGACTCATGACGGCCGCTTCCATGCCCGTATCCTCGGAGCCGTGGCCCGCAAGGAGAGCGACGACAAGAGCCGACGATTGACCCGCAAGCACCTCGAGCTCGCCCACGCCGGGAAGGTGAGTGGCGGCGGGACGCGCCCTTACGGGTATGCCAAAGATCGGCTCACGGTGGTTCCTGCTGAGGCTGCGGTCATCAAGGAAACGGCCGAGCGACTCCTCGCCGGGGACAGCCTCCGGTCCATTGCCGCCAATCTCAATGATCGCAACGTGGCGACGGTCACCGGTCGCGAGTGGACGACGCACACCGTTCGCCAACTGCTGTACAGCGCCCGCATCAGCGGGCAGCGCGAGCACCACAGCGAAATCGTCGGCAAGGCGTCATGGCCGGCCATCGTCAAGCCCGCTCAGACGACCCGCATCCGCGCGTTACTCAATGACCCCGAGCGGCGCACCAACCGCGTCGCGCGCAAGTACCTGCTCGCTGGGTTGCTGCGCTGCGGCAACTGCGGCACGACCATGGTATCCCGCCCGCGGAGCGACGGCCGCGGCCGTTACGTGTGCAGCCGTGATCCCGGTCGCAATGGTTGCGGCGGCACCTTCATCCTCGCTGACGAGGTGGATAGCTTCATTGCCGACGCCGTCGTGCACCGTCTCGACACGCCGCGCCTCGCAGCGTCGATGCGACGACGCGCTGCCGATGACCCCGCAGTCGCCAGCGTGATCCACGAACTGGACCGCGACCAGGAGCAGCTCGACGAACTTGCTGCCTCGTATGGCGAGAAGGAGATCGGCCACCGTGAATGGCTGGCGGCGCGAGCACCCATCCAGGCCCGCATCAAGGCCGCGAACGCGACCTTAAGCCGTGGCCAGCGCACCAATGCTCTCGCTGGCGTCCTCAATCATCCAGACGGCGTCACCGCGACATACGAAGCACTCCCACTCGCGCGCCAGCAGGCGGTCATCAAAGCAGTGCTGAACTACGCTCAAATTGGTCCCGCGGTGCGTGGGCGCAACCGGTTCGATCCAGGCCGGATCAGCCCCGCGTGGCGGGTCTGACCCGGCGCGGTTCGTCTCGCCCGGCACACAGCAGCGTCGCCACCTCTCGGAGGGTTACTTCATCCTCGATCCTGGCCGGCAACCCTTGCTCGACTGCCGTGCGCTCCGCCCATTGAGCGGCAAGCCGTCGGATCTCCGCACGGCGGGCTATCTCCACGACAGGAACACCGCAGGCGGCCCTTGATAGTCGTACCACTCCGCTGACGACTGGACGAACTCAGGGCCTCGTCCCATGCGCTCGACTGCCCAGGCGACCACCTCCTCACTCGTGCGGCCTCGAATTCCCTCCCGCACCGGCGCGAACCCTTGGGCCACCTCGTAGCGATGCAGTCCCTGCCCCTGCTCCGCGAATGATTTTCCGACGTACTTCGACAAGTACCGCGCCGCCCTTCGCGCTTGGTCTAGCGACGAGGCTGCGTACGGAAGATCGCCGAGCAACTTGATGTGCACGAAGCCGTGCGGCCACGCGCCCTCGATCTTGGTGCGCGGCACGAATCGCCCCACCGCAAAGTGCGCATGCAGTCCGTGCCCCGTCTTGTGCCACTCGCCCGTCCAGAGGTATGCGAAGGCGGTCCCACCGATCCCTTGCCGGAGACGCCGGAAGAAGTCGCCGACGTCATGGCGGAGGCGGCGCGGGTCGTGGCACCCCTCGCCGCGATAGGTCAGCGTCGCTAGTCGATTCAGCCGATTCGCGGCGCAATACCGTCGCACGCGCGTCCGCGCGCGGCGCACCGCCACCCTTCTTGATCCTTCTGGATCCCCTCCGACGCCAAAGCCGCCGCGGCGGTCGGCCGAGCGGAAACTGGCGATGACTTCCCCGGCGTCCGGGAAGAGATCTATCCCCCAGGAGCCGCTCGAAACCCCGACGAGTTTCGTTCCATATTCAAGTTGAGTAGCCGCCTTCGGCGGCTGCAACCTCTGAGACACGGCCGGACCCCGTTAAGGGTGGGGTCCGTTCGCTTGCAGCCCACAGGTCGCTCACTCCGGCTGCGGCCGGTCCGGTTCGTCTGCCTCCCTGTGACGCTGAGGCTTCCTAGGCGCGGTTCGGACGCGCTCTCCGATCTCTTATGTCCCGCCTTTCGCGGGATTTCCTGGTCGACCCCACGTCGACGCGAGATACCTTATCAAACACCCGTACATCCGTGCGCCACCCGCCGTTACATTGGCGGATGCTCGCCTGAGCAACAGCCCCCTCACGGGAGCCTCTGCGCGAACCCACACGCCCTCGAGACAGCGCCGACGGTAGTGGTCAGTTTGAAGCTGGTCGCTGCGGAGTGCGATCAGGAGGTCCAGCCAGGGC
>JBAPWO010000217.1:0-1778 GCA_049283735.1 Candidatus Dormiibacterota bacterium | reverse complement strand
CTCGAAAATCCCGATGACCTTCGCCTCGGGCCCCGTCATGATGAAGACCCCGTACGACTCGTCGTGATCGCCGCTCATGAACAGGAACGGCTCGAACGACGTCAGCGCATCGCTGTGCAGCTTTTCCCGGAAATACCTCACGACCTCGTCATAGAAGCCGACAGCCTCCTTCTCGTAGCCGGGGAACACCCGACCCCAACGCACGAACAACCCGAGCTCTTTCACAACCCATCTCCTCGTCGATGTCAAGCGGCTCTATGTCCAGGTGCCGAACTCCTTCACCTCCTTGCCCCGCCTGGAAGGTTCCAGATGCTCGTATCAGATCGCTCCATCAGCGTGTCGCACTAGGGCCGAAGGTCCTTAGTTCGCACAAGCGAACGGAGCACAGATCGACGCGTTTCTCAGCGGCAGCGAGACATGTCGACCCGCCCAGCGATCCCGCTCAGCCGGCGACGCGTTCGGGTGCGGACGCAATCCGTTCAGGCCCCAGGGTCAGCAGGAAAGCCTCGGGGTCACGATAGGCGAGGCTCGTGGTGGCGCCGCCGGCCCCGGCAACTTCCGGATGGGCGCGACGTGCGCTGGCGAGAACACTGTCAGGCACGGATCGCGCATCGTACGTGCAAACAATGGTTGCAGGGGACGAGGCGAACGAAAGATTGATCATGGATTCATAACGGATCCACTCTGCGACCTCGCCTTCGGACCGTCCGGCCCAAACAGGCTCTCCGATGATGCGGACCCAGGGTGCTCCGCGCTCGAATCGCTCCCTCACGAACGCTCGGTAAGCGTTCGATGTGGCACGCGGGGAGCTGTACCACTCCGACGAGTCGACGAACTCGACGTGCGGCGCGTTGTCTCCGAGCGCGTCGCGGAGCAGGCGCATGTGACGCTTATCCGTGACCGCGAGGACGCTGTCAGAGCGCGTGATGCCCTCCATAAGAAAAGGGACGGAGGACGCCATATATTCGTCATCGGAGCTGTAGACAAGGGCGCGGTGCCGGAGGAGCTCCGGAGAAACGGTCGCGGCACTGCCGACCAGATAGTCGATACTGACCCCGAGCGCACTCGCAAGAGCCAAGAGGCTGCTGACTCGGACTTCTCGGCGCCGGCCAGATTCGATTTGTGTGATCGCCGCCCAACTCAGACCCGAGTGATACGCGAGGGCCTCGCGGCTCCAACCAGCACGCTCTCTCGCTGACCTGAGAGAGCCTCCGAGTCGGGACGCGGCCACGTGTCTATCCTCCATTTCAAAGCGCGTCCGACACACGTCGCGCTCGTGTTCCGAGAGTAGGCCACGCGACGCTGTCATTTGAGTATTCTGCGACGACAGATTCTTCGGGACCGTCTCGATGCTCTGCACATGCGGCCGCCAGCTCGTTGCGCAGCCCGTCGACGGCGCCGTGAAGCGGCTGAGACATCAATTGATACTCAGCGTTGGCCTCGACCCGCCACACCAGCTCCTGCACCTCGATGAGCATTTCGAGTGACACGTGAGGCACCAGTCGCATGGCGGCGGACACGCTGAGCCGCGACCGCACGCTACCGTCGAGAAGCCACCATCCCAGACCGCGACGCCAATCCTCCTCCAGGATGAACCGATCGTAACCACAAAAGAAGTCAACACTCGGCACCATATTTGGCACTTGCTGTATACCCGTGTCAGCGGCTCATCTGGAGCATGAACTCGATGACGCAGTGGTCCTGAATACCGAAAGAAGCTTTGAGGTCCCATTTCGAAAAGGCGACGGGTATCGACCCAGCCGCTGCTCCGAACGTCA
>JBAPWO010000216.1:0-7064 GCA_049283735.1 Candidatus Dormiibacterota bacterium | reverse complement strand
GAGGGTGGGCAGGGCGATGTGGGCGGGCACGTACGCGGCGCCCCGGCCGATCGGCATGTTCCAGATGCTGCTGCTGGCGAAGGGCCAGAGGAACTTGTTGCGGGTGCCTGCCGGTGCCGGCGTCGGCCTGGGCGTGGACCTGGGTGTGGGTGCCGCCGTCGCCGTCGCTGAGGCCGTGGGCGTGCCCTCGCTGCCGGGCGCGGACGCCGATCCCGGACTCGATGCGGGTCCCTGACCGAGGGTTGTGGACTTGTCGAGCCGTCCAGAAGCGGTCGGGCTCGACCCTCCATGCTGAGTACCTGAGCCCGGCACGGCGATCGGACCGGATGCGGAGACCGGTGCATCGGCCGTCTGGCTGCGCGGGGTGGCCGGCGAAGGTCCGCACGCGGCGACAGCGACAGCGATACCGATCGACCAGGCGATGAACTGTCCGCGTCTCGCGGTCAGACGACGCGAACGATTGCCAGGGTCATATCGTCTCGATCGGATGTGCATGTGGTTCCTCCATGCCGGAGCCACCGCGTGCTAGACCTCGACGAAACAGCATCGGCAGCCCGGCCGGCTCCGGTATTCGGAGTCCCGTGGCTTTGCGAACCCGCCTCGCAGCGGGAGTGCGTTTTGCGACGGGGCGGAGCCTACGCCGACCGCTTCATCCGAGTCGCGAGGGCAACCGTGCCGTTACCGCGTCGTAGCCGCACTGCCCGAAGCCCTCGCAACCCAGACGCGCAAGGCACATCCGAGCAGCAACGACGATGCATTCAGACCTGCAAACCCATGATAACGTTGCTCATGGACGCAGGATGGGTTGCGAGCTGAGGGAGGGCATGGACGCCAGGGTTGGGAAGTACCAGCGCGTGCGCAGCGGCGCGGCACTGCTCGGCGTCCTTGGGCCGATCGCGTTCGCGGTTATCCCGATACCAGCCCGCGCTTCGCCGCCGAGCCCGCCGCACATCATGCTCATCGTCGAAGAGAACGCGGCGTACAGCGCGGCGCAGGGCAGTCCATTCGTCATCAACAACCCCGTCGCGCCCTACATCAACAACACGCTGGCCAGCAAGGACACCTCAGCAACCCACTGGTACGCGATCCAGCACAACAGCCCTCACGACTATCTCGATCTGCTCGACGGATCGGATCTGGGTGTGCCCAACGGCTGGCCGTACTCGTCGCCGACGCTGGTCGACGAGTTGCACGCGGCCGGCATTCCCTGGCAGGCCTACATGGAGAGCATGCCGTCGCCATGCGCCACGGTGAACTCCACAAGCGATGGCCTGTACGACGCGGTGCACAACCCGTTCCACTACTTCACAAATTATTCGAGCGGGTCCGGAGGTTGGTGCAGCAGCGCCAATGCCGCATCCGAGGGAGTCGTGCCCTATCCTGGATCGACCGGGATTGGCGCCGCGCTCGACGGGCCCAACGCACCTGCCTTCGCCGTCGTCGTCCCCAATGACTGCAACAACATGCACGGCGACGGCAGCGCATCCTCGCCCTGCGGTACAACCCAGACCAACGATCAACTCGTCGGTCTCGGTGACACCTGGTTGAGCAACAATCTGCCATCTGTGATGGCGTCGAACTGGTACACGAGCGGCGGCATCATCATCGTCACCTGGGACGAGAGCGCTGGTGGCGATGATTCGGGTGGGACGTACGGCACCGGCGGTCAGATCCCCACGCTGGTGATCAGCGGAAACACGCATGATCCATTCACCGCATCAGGTGACCACTACGCAACCCTGCGAGCAATCGAGGAGGCGTATGGCATCCCGCTGCTGAATAACTCGGCTGATCCCGCCTATGGTGACCTCACACCCGCTTTCGGCGTGCCGGTTTCGGCTCCCCCGCCGTCGGTGACGGGTGTCGATCCAACCCAGGGAGCACAGCAGGGAGGCGATCTCGTCACCATCAGCGGCACGAATTTCAACGGGAGCGGCTTCACCACATCCGACGTGCACTTCGGCACGATCGATGTCCCGCCAACCAATGCGTACCCGTGTCCGGGATCGCCGGGAGGATGCTTTGCGGTGACCAGCCCTACGGAGATCAGCGCCTACACCCCGCGATCGCCTGCTCCTGGGACCGTCGACGTCACGGTCACGACCCCAGGTGGGACGACTGCGACCGGTGCCGCCGACCACTACATGTACGTACCGCCTCCAACGCCGGCGGTGACGGGTGTTGTTCCAACCGAGGGAGCACAGGGGGGAGGCGAGCTCGTCACCGTCAGCGGCACGAACTTCAACGGGAGCCGCTTCACCACATCCGATGTGCACTTCGGCACGATCGATGTCCCGGCAACCAATCCCTACCCATGTCCGGGATCGCCGGGAGGATGTTTTGCGGTGACCAGCCCGACGGAGATCACCGCCTACACTCCGCAATCGACTGCTCCTGGGACCGTCGACGTCACGGTCACGACCCTGGGAGGGACCACTGCGACCAGTGCCGCCGACCACTACGTGTACGTACCGCCGGGTGCCTACACGGCGATGACCGCGTTTCGCGTCTGTGATACTCGAGCGGTCCTGCCGCACAACCAATGCACCGGGAAGACGCTTGGAGCCAAGGGCACGCTCACAGTCCAGGTCACCGGCGAACGAAACGCGCTGGGACAGGTTGTGCCGAGCAACGCTGTGGCTGTCGCGGTCAACCTCACGGCGATCAACGACAGCACCAGCCCCACGTACGTCACCGCCTTTCCCGCCGGCGCCACGGTCCCACTCGCATCGAACATCAACCTCAACGGGCAGAACGCCCAGGCCAATCTCGTCGTGGTGCAACTGGGCACGGGTGGTGCGATGAGCGTCTTCAATGCTGCGGGGCGCGCCGATGTCATCGTCGACATCCAGGGGTACTTCGCTCCCCCGGGCACATCCCCTGTCGCCGGTGCCTTTCACCCTCTGCGACCGCTGCGCATCTGCGATACGCGGGCCGGGCAGGGCACCACCTGCGCGGGCGCGGTCAACAACCCGATCCGCGCGAACACCTGGCGTGACGTGGTGCTTTCCGGCCTTCCTCCGGGAGGTACCGGTCCGGCCATCCCATCAGACGGCACCGCCGCGGCCGCGGTCTTCAATCTCACCGGTACCCAGGGCACCGCTACGACCTACCTCTCGGTGGAGCCGCCGGATCTGCGCACGGGTCTGTGCCCGACGGGCGCTCCGTCAGTCTCCAATATCAACCTCCCCCCCGGCTCGTCGCTGCCCAATCGCGTGATCGCCTCGCTTGGTCCGCATCAGGACGTGTGCGTCTACAACAGCTCGGGCAGCGCCAACATCATCATTGACGTCGACGGCTGGTTCGGCAATGGGAGCGAGGCCACCACCGGGTCACTCTTCTATGCGGTGTCGCCGACGCGCATCTGCGACACGCGGGCCGGGTCGGGCAGTGAGTGTCAGGGTCAGGCGCTGACCGCGGGCGCGACCGAACCGGTCCCGGTCGCCGGTGTCCTGGTGGTGCCGGCCATCGGCGGATCGACACCACCGGTTGCCATGGTGGCCAATCTCACGGGCGTCGCGGCGAGCGCCGCGACGTATTTGACGCTCTACCCCGGCGACGTGACCTCCCGGCCACTCGCCTCCGACCTCAATCCCGCCGCCGGTATCACGATCGCCAACCTTGCCATCGTGGGGCTGGCCACCACAGGAGGCTCGAGCGGCAACATCGACCTCTACAACGCGGCGGGCGAGATCAACGCGATCCTCGACGTGGCAGGCTGGTTCCAGTAGGCCTCCGGGCCTTGCGCCGACTGTCCTGAGAAGAACCTGTGAATTGCTCTTAAAGGAACCTGCGAATTGGTCTCAAGTCGCACGGGGGGCCGACCCGATCCTTTAAGATTACGATGGCTTATCAGGACGGCCGATTCAAAGGCGCGAGCGCCTGCGCGAGGGTAGCGGGCGCAAAAGGGGGCGACGTGGGCGGACCTTGGCTACACGGCTTGTGCTTTGTCGGGCTGGTGGGCAGTCTCGGATGACCGACCGCTGGCATCCTCTCGGGCACGTCGATGGACAGGGTCATGACGTCGAGGGTTGGCACCGTGAGACAACGTGGATCAGACCGGGACCGCCACGTCCTCGGCACGAGCCCCGCCCGAGTAGTGGTCTTCGCCTCAGCCGGAGAGCTGCAGCCAGCTCGATATTCCTCGTGGTGGGGGCTGTTGTGCTCGCGGGGATGCTCCCTCTCGGCCGGCCGGCTTTCGCCAGCGCGCTCGGGGTAGCCCAGTCGTTCGGAGCGCACAATACCACTGGTAGCGCCACGCTCTCGGTGTCGCCACCCGCTGCAACGACAGCAGGCGACCTCCTCGTCGCCCTGATCCGGACTCGGAACGCCACCAACCGGGCTCCTGTCACCGGGGTCACCGATTCGGCCGCGAACCACTGGGCTCCCGCCACCAGCATCACGCAGGGAGTCCAGTCCGACGGCGAGATCTGGTACGCGGCGAATGCGGCCGCTCTTCTGACAACGCAATCGATCACCGTCACCGTGGGTGGGACATCAGCGTCGACCTCGGCCATCGCTGTCACGGTTCTGGAGGTCACCGGCGCCGCGCCATCATCGCCGCTCGATGTGGTTCATGGGCAGGGGGGCAGCGCCCCGCCACAATCAACCGGCACGACCCCCACCACAACCCAGGCCAGCGAGATCGCAATCAGCGACCTCGGCTGGAACAGCGGCGGTGTGACCGTGAGTGGGCAAACCGCCGGTTACACCGTCCTTCCCACGCAAACGTCCACAGTGAGCAGCACTAACGCCGCCGAACAAGGGGCATGGCTGGCTTTGACGGCCACAGGTGCGCAGAGCTATTCGGCCACGCTGAGCCCGACCAGCGTGGCCTGGACCGGCGCGATCGCCACCTTCAAAGCCGGGTCGTCCTCACCGCCGACGATCTCCGGTTTCAGCCCGACTCACGGACCGATCGGCATGCCGGTCACGATCAATGGGGCTGGGTTCACCGGGGCCACCTTCGTCAAGTTCTCGGGAACGAACGCCGTGTACACGGTGAACTCCGACATCCAGATCAGTACGACGGTACCCGCCGGCGCAGTCTCCGGGACGATCACAGTCACCACGCCCGCGGGGACTGCAACGTCGACGGCCTCGTTCACGGTGGATGCCTCACCCACGCCCACGATCACCGGTTTCGCCCCGCCCAGCGGACCAAGGAGCACGCTGGTGACGATCACCGGCACAGGATTCACCGGCACCTCGCGTGTCGAATTCAGCGGAACCACCGCCACCTACACGTTGACTGACGACTCGCACATCAGCACCTCGGTGCCCAGCGGAGCCACGACCGGCCCGATCACGGTCACAACGCCCGGCGGCACCGCGACGTCGTCGACCTCATTCATGGTGACCGCGCCCCCGCCCGCGGCGCACATCATGTTGATCGTCGACGAGAACAGAGCGTACAGCAGTGCTCAAGGCAGCTCTTACATTATCGGTAACGCCAGTGCGCCATACATCAATGGTCTGGCCAGCAAATACGCGTCGACGACCGCATGGTTCGGGAATCAGCACAACAGCCCTGGTGACTACCTGGACCTGGTCTCCGGGTCCAATCAGGGCTATACGGTGAACACCACGCCACCGTATGCCACGCCGACGCTAGTCGACGAGTTGAACACAGCCGGTATCAGTTGGAAGGCCTACATGGAGGCGATGCCTTCGAACTGCTACCGGGGCACTGCGCCGCTCTACTTGTCCGACCATAACCCATTCGTGTTTTTCACCGACTACTCGTCACTGTGCTCGGGCGGCAACGGTGTTGTCCCCTACTCGCTGTCGCAGATTTCAAGCGATCTCAACAGTGGTAGCCCGCCCGACTTCGTCTGGATCTCTCCGAACGTATGTGACGACATGCACACCACAGGCTCACCGTGTGGGGCTAACGCAGTGGTGAACGGGGATACCTGGCTGAGCCAGAATCTGCCAACAGTCCTTTCGTCAAGCTGGTACACCAGCGGGGGCATCGTCATCCTCACCTGGGACGAGAGTGTCAATGCCGATAAGTCCGGTGGCACTTTTGGTAATGGCGGTCGGGTCGCCACAGTGATCATCAGCGCCAATTCCCATGGCGCCTTCACTGCTTCAGGCGATCACTACGCGACGCTGAGAGGCATTGAAGAGGCTTACGGCGTACCGCTGCTCGGCAATTCGTCGAACGCGAGTTTCGGTGACATCAAGCCGGCCTTCGGCCAGAGCACAGGCACGATCGCGGGCACGGTCACGGACTCGGTCACCCACGCAGCGATCGGCGGTGCGACCATCGCCTGTAGCGGCACGCCCACCTGCACCGGCACCACGACCGCGTCCAACGGTACATACACGCTCACGGTTGCGCCCGGGACGTATGCAATCACGGCGACCCAGACCGGGTACGCGACGGGGTCGGCATCGGGCGTGGTGGTCACAGCCGGGAACTCGACGCCCGAGAACTTCAGCCTGGTGCCGAATCTCGGGACGATCAGCGGGACAGTGAGGGACTCGGCCAGTTCTCCGATTCCCAATGCGACTGTCGCCTGCACCGGCACCCTCACCTGCACCCCGGCAACGACCGCCCTTGACGGCACCTACACCCTCAGCAATCTCACCGAGGGGAGCTACCAGATCACGGCATCGAAGGCCGGCTTCGCGTCTGAGACCTTCACGGTCGTGGTGGGGCCGGGCGGATCCCCGACTCAGGACTTCCAACTCATCGCAGGCCCTGGGACGATCACCGGCACGGTGACGGACTCCGTCACCAGCGCTGCGATCGGCGGTGCGACGGTCGCCTGCAGCAGCCCCGCCTGCACCGGCACCACGACCGCGTCTGACGGCACCTATCCGCTCACGGTTGCCCCCGGGACGTACGCAATCACGGCCACCAAGACTGGATACGCGACGGGGTCGACATCCGGCGTGGTGGTGACGACCGGGAACTCGACGCCAGAGAGCTTCAGCCTGGTGCCGAATCCCGGGACGATCAGCGGGAAGGTGACCGACTCGCTGACGAGTGCCGCTATTGCGGGTGCGACGGTCGGCTGCACGGGCACCTCGTCGTGCACCCCCACAACGACCGC
>JBAPWO010000215.1:0-2328 GCA_049283735.1 Candidatus Dormiibacterota bacterium | reverse complement strand
CACGGTCAAAGACATCACGAGCCAGATCATTACCAATGGCCATGTCGTGAATTCACATCGCGCGGACCTCGGAGTCCGCGCGAGCACGGTCGTCGACAGCACGAACACTCCGGTCGGCGCCCTGATTACCGCGGTGATGGCCGGCAGCTCAGCGGCATCGGCTGGGCTGACAACCGGAGACGTCATCGTTCAGTTCGCGAGCGTGCGGATTCGAACGACGACAGACCTTTCAGTGGCGCTCGCTGATAGCCGACCGGGTCAGGTGATCTCACTCACTGTGATCACGGCCGCCGGGGCCGAGCGAGTCGTCTCGGCGACCGTGGGTGAGCTCCCGGCTGGCTAGGGAAGGGCACCTTTCACGGTCATGGCGCTCGAACGGCGTGCACGCCGATGCAGCCCAACTGTAAGGCGGGCGCTGATGCGCAAGGCAAGCGCTAATACGACGATGGCCAGCGCGGTGATTGCGGCGGCCTCGAGCCACTCACCGGGGCCGAGCAGCGCCAGCCCATAGACGAAGCGGCCGACCTCGAGCGTGAAGGCGAGCACTGCTCCTGCAGCCATCGCAGCCAGGAGGCCGAGGCGCCACCAGCCGATCGGTTGGGCCACGCGTCCGACAATCCAGAGGCCGATGCCGAGCAGCACAACCGTGGCAACGGTTCTGGAGTCATCGATGCTGCTCCCCGCGGCAATCGCGATCTCAAATGCCACGTAGGATGCAACGCCGGCGACGACACCGGCTGGAATTGCGAAGGTCAGCGTTCGCGAGACGAAACCTGATCGAGCTCGCTCCGCGCTCGGGGCGAAAGACAGAGCGAAGGCCGGGACACCGATGGCCAGCAGCCCGATGAGCGAGAGTTGTCGTGGGAGGAGTGGGAAGGGCGTTGCGCGCAGTGCCACGGCGGCCGCGAGCACCATGGCGTAGACCGACTTGGTGAGGAAGAAGGTCGCGACCCGCTCCAGGTTCGCAATCACGCGGCGGCCTTCGCCTATGGCGAACGGAACGCTGCCGAATGAATCATGGACGAGAGTAAGACGTGCAACAGCTCGTGCGGCCGCGCTCCCGGACCCCATCGCGACGCTGACATCCGCCGCTTTGAGTGCCAGAACATCATTCACCCCGTCGCCGGTCATGGCGACAACATGTCCGCGCGCCTGGAGGGCATGCACAAGATCGCGTTTCTGCTGCGGACTCAGGCGGCCGAAAACGGCCGTCGTCTCCGCGAGGCGCTCCAACTCCGCGACATCAGCTGGAAGGTCGGGGCCGGAAAGCGGGTGATCAGTTCCCTGCATACCAGCCGACGCCGCCAGGGCGGCGACGGTGGCGGGATGATCGCCGGAGAGAATCTTGACCGCGACGCCCTGATCCCGGTAGTACGCGAGGATCCGGGAGGCATCCGGACGGAGGCGCTCGTGGAGGACGACCAACGCGAGCGGCTTGACGGCTGTCATGGCTTCATCGATCGCGGGCAGCGATCTGAGCCGCCCGATCAGCATGACCCGGTTCCCTGCCTCCGCACATTGCTCCGCTCGCTCACGCACACCCGTCGCGTCGGGCGAGAGCGTGAGCACCTCCGGCGCTCCGAGGATCCACGAGCCTCGACCCTCGAAGGTAGCGCCACTCCACTTGCGCCCGGACGAGAAGGGCACGACGCTGGTCGGCGTCCAATCCATCGGCGTCGGAAATGCACGCGCCAGCGCTGCCAGCGTCGAATTGGGATGAGGATCCACCGCTGCGAGCGCGCCGAGCGCAGCGACGACGCTGCTGTCGTCGCCTGCGAGAGCCACCACGGTTTCAACGCTGAGTTGCCCATCGGTGAGTGTTCCGGTCTTGTCGAGGCACACCACATCAGCCCGAGCCAGCATCTCGACGCTGCCCAGTTCCTGAGCGATCAGACCGCGCTGCGCGAAGCGGACGGCGGCGATGGCGAAGACGACGCTTGTCAGCAGCACGAGTCCCTCGGGGATCATGGTCACGAGCCCGGCGACGGACGAACGCACCGCCTCGACGGGACTGTCATTGGCCTCGATCTGGCTCACGATCAGTGCGGCGCCGAACGGGACGATCAGTATCGCGATGATGAGGAGCAGCCGGTCGATGCCACGGCGCACCTCGGATCGCAGAGGCGCGAAGCGACGCGCTTCAGCGGCGAGAGCGTTCCCGTACGCCGCCAGTCCCACCTTGGTACTCCGAATCAAGCCGCTGCCCCCGACGACAAAACTGCCCGACAGCACCTCGTCGCCATTGCGCTTCTCAGCCGGAGCCGATTCGCCGGTGACCAGCGACTCGTCGATCTCGAGCCCATTGCCATGCATAACGATGCCGTCCAC
>JBAPWO010000214.1:0-3133 GCA_049283735.1 Candidatus Dormiibacterota bacterium | reverse complement strand
ACCGCATTCCAGCACTCCTGCCCATCCGGCGCTCTCATACAGAGGAGAGATTTTCCTCCCACGCGAAAATCCATCTGGCAAACCGGCGCAGTAAAGCCCTTCGGTCCCCACCACTGCATTACGTACTTCGGGTCTGTCCACGCCTTCCAAACCAACTCGCGTGGGGCATCAAAAACTCTTGTAACGACCATCCGCTCAATTTCGCTAACCGTGTTGTTTGTCATCTCTGCCCTCCTCTTTCTTCATTTGATTTACAACTACATCCAGTTTGTCGAAGCTCTCTTCCCAGAATCGGCGATAGCTAATCGCCCAGTCGCTGACTGTCTTAATCGCCGCTGGCCTAAGCGTGCACACACTCTCTCGTCCACGCTTCGTCTTGATCACAATCCGCGCCCGCACCAGGTAGGCAATATGTTTTGAAATCATCTGCTGCGAGAGTTCAAACGGTTCCGTCAATCCATGCACAGAGGCAGGCCCATGCGAGAGTCGTTGGATCATTGCCCGCCGGGTTGGATCAGACAAAGCCGCAAATGTTGTGTCGAGGCGATGCACAACCATATGGTAGTGGATTATCTATCGATGTCAAGTGTGAATTTCGCGATTCCTGACTTCTGAACCCTGACTCATTAATCTGACGATGAAAGTGCGTACCGCAGACTGCGCAGGAGCGCGATCCGCCAGGGTTGCGGCGCTGGCATTGTTGGCCGGAGGAATGCGGATTGCGTCTGGAACCTGTTCTCGATGCGCCACCGGCATTTGGTAGCGCCCGCGGAAGCGATGGCATAAGTGTGCCTGCAGCAGATTGCCGAGCAGCAAAGTCTTTGTTGCGTTGTAACACAGAATCGAGACTGTTCATGTTGGTTCTCCTTGAGAGATGTTGCTGACATTTGTTGGCCTATGACGAGCTGCCAACATCTTCAACCGCTCTGAACTGTTTTGATGGCGTGCTGGTCGTTTTGACCTGCACGATCAGAGACAAAGAACCCACCATTTCTGCCAAACGTTAGATTTGTTCTGGCTTTGGCGCCGAGTCCGGCGGATCAGGCGCATCAGATATAGCGTTGCGAGATTCTCTAACAAGGAGACCGTTCGCAACACCATTGTCCAAGCGGCTATTGACCAGCGACGGAAGTTCTTTGAAGCGAAGCGGGACCATCTCTATCAAGTTGAAATCTTCTACTGCATCCTCCTCGAAGGCGCCCAGTCGAAGACCGGCGTCGGCACGGCGTTGGTTTGTCCCTGGACGAGGCGTTCGAAGCTACGGTATAGGCTTCGTCAGGGGTTCGGTTGCACTTCTCCTACAGGAACTATCTTGGTGTCGGTTCGGAATTTTTTGTAGTCGCGGTAGGTGATGTCGTCTTCGACGTTGAAGTTTTTCAGGAGGGCTAGGCGGACGTCGACTTTTATGTCGAGGTGTTGCGGCAGCCAGACTTCGTTGTTAATGCGCGTTTGCTCGATAATGATGCGCGAACCCTTGTGAATTCGAGCTAGAAACAGACCCCAGGACACTGTGTCGATGCACTGGATGTCTAGCTTCTTCCACTGCGATTCGTCTTTGTCGATCCAGGCACGGAAGCGGAACTTGGGCAGGAACTTGGATTCTTTCAGGTGTCCCTGGTAGCCGGGGCGCGGTTCGGCATCGATTACGTAGGTGTCGCGTCCGGCAAGGGATTCAATGCCGGCGAAGTGGAAGTTGTAGGCGTCGGCCACTTCGCGCACGAACTGGCGGCTGTCTTCGCGGTCTTTTTCTTCTTTTTTCTCGCGCTTCTGGCGGTCTTCGTCGGATTCGTTTTTGCGCTTTTCGAGTATCTTCTGAATTTTTTCTTCTTCTTTCTTCGCATCTCTCTCGGAGAGTGGCTTGTCGTCTTTGGCTATGAGGCGTTCGACCGGTTCGCCGTAGAGTTCCATGATCTCGGTAGTTTTCGTTTCGGTCGACTTAACTTGACCCTGGCCATTTAGCTTGTGTTGTTCTTCGCGCTGGATATAGGTGTAGTCGCGCTGGCGTTTGTCGTTCTCCATGTCGTTGGCCGCGGTGTGGCGGATGAGTTCGCGGATCTGGTCTTCGGAAAGCGCGGTAGAAGAGGCGTCAGCCGGGAGCTTTGCAGTTGTACTTTCCTGGCCAAACGCGACCGACGCTATCAGGAGGAGAAAAAAGAGTAGAGTGCGTCTGGTGTACACCAACATAGCTACGACATTCATACCGAGATGGTTCCGTAAGGTTGCTGCGATGCAGTCTATTTGAAGAGGTTATCACTCTTTAGCGCAGGCTTTTCCCATACACTCCGCCTGGAACAGTCTTTCATCGACGCGGTGCAGGCCTTTAATCATATGCGGACGCAACAGTTTGTAATGTTTGATGTCGAAGAGATAGTTCACGATGAACCAGACGGGTTCTTCGGTGTTCATCCAGTTCATTCGATCAAAGCGGCTTAGGTTGACTGGCCGCGAGAACGTGCGCAGGGTGCGTTCGCGCCGCATATTGAAATATAGGTTGAAGTAGCTCATGGCCAGCTCGCGCAGGGAACGGTAGACGGGCTCACGATAGCGGCATCCGCTGTAATTGGATTTGGCGAGTGCGCCCCAGTGGCCGTTCATGCGATAGATGGCGAGCACGTGGTCGGTGTCGTGGTCGGCTTCGAAATCGAGCAGTAGAGGTGGAAATCCGTTTACGCGCAAGGCCGCGGCGGCGAAGATTGCGCCTTCGCAGCAGTGGCTGCTGTTTTCGCGCAGCACGCGACGCGGAGACCAGGCGGTGTCTTCGAGGTGGTATGGCATGTCGTCGAGGAGGCGCTGAATGCCGTAGGGCGTTTTTAGGCTGCGCAATTTGCGTAGTTCGGCGGGGGTGAAGTTGTTCATTCTCGAGCACAGTTTATCGTGCTGTCGGGCTAGAGGCGTTAACCACTGAGGACACTGAGGTTCACGAAGGAAGACTGGTTAATAGATCTGACAGGTCTTGGGGGCTGTCTACGGTTGCGTCTGGGGGAGCTTCGCATAGGGTGTGCGGGGCGAAGCCGTAGGTTACGCCGCAGGTCCAGAGGCTGGCGTTGCGGCCGGTTATGACGTCGACGGAGGAGTCGCCGATCATCAGGGTTTCGTCGGGACGCGTTTTGGTTTCGCGCAGGAGGGTTTGTGC
>JBAPWO010000213.1:0-17307 GCA_049283735.1 Candidatus Dormiibacterota bacterium | reverse complement strand
CCTTCATGAAGGGATTCGACGCCTTCGCGGGCGTCATCAAGAGCGTTGGCACGACGCGGCGCGCGGCCAAGATGGTCATCCTCAACGCCGACCATCCCGACGTCGAGGAATTCATTACCTGAAAGGTGAGCGAGGAGCGCAAGGCGTGGGCGCTCATCGAGGGTGGCTACGACAGCTCCTTCACCGGTGAGGCGTATTCCTCGGTCTTCTTCCAGAACAGCAACAACTCCGTGCGCGTGACCGACGAGTTCATGCGCGCCGTGCAGGACGATCGCGACTGGCACCTGCGCGCGGTGACCGACTCCAACCGGATCCTCAAGACCGTGAAGGCCCGCGAGCTCATGCGCCTCATCGCCGAGTCGGCATGGCAGTGCGGCGATCCCGGCATGCAGTACGACACGACCATCAACGACTGGCACACGTCGGCGGTCACCGGGCGGATCAACGCGAGCAACCCCTGCAGCGAGTTCATGTTCCTCGACGACACCAGCTGCAACCTGGCGTCCATCAACCTCACCCGGTTCCTCAACGACGACGGCTCGATCGACATCGAGGCCTACAAGCACGCGATCCACATCACCATCACCGCCCAGGAGATCCTGGTCAGCAACGCTTCGTACCCCACCGAGAAGATCACCAGGAACAGCGAGGAGTTCCGGCCGCTCGGCCTTGGCTATGCGAATCTCGGTGCGCTGCTGATGGCACGCGGCGTTCCCTACGACTCGCCGCAGGGTCGCGACCTTGCCGCCTGCCTCACCTCGATTCTCACCGGCGAGGCGTACGCGCAGTCCTCACGCATCGCCCGCGAGATCGGCCCGTTCAGCGGCTACGCTGCCAACCGCCAGCCGATGCTGCGCGTGGTCGGCAAGCATCGCGAGGCCGCGTACAACATCCCGACCGACAACATCGAGCCCGATCTCGTCGGTGCTGCACGGCACGCCTGGGACGAGGCCCACGAGCTGGGCGCACGCCACGGCTATCGCAACGCGCAGGCATCGGTGCTCGCTCCCACCGGGACGATCAGCTTCATGCTCGACTGCGACACCACCGGCGTCGAGCCGGACATCGCGCTCGTCAAGTACAAGAAGCTCGTCGGTGGCGGGATGTTGAAGATGGTCAACGGCACGGTGCCGGCCGCGTTGCGCCGGCTCGGCTACGGCGAGACCGCGATCGGCGACATCATCGCGTACATCGACGCCAACGACACCATCGAGGGCGCGCCGACGCTGCGCGATGAGGATGTCGCCGTCTTCGACTGCGCGTTCACACCCCAGAACGGCAAGCGATCGATCACGTGGCAGGGCCACCTCCGGATGATGGCCGCGGTGCAGCCGTTCATCAGCGGCGCGATCTCGAAGACGGTGAACATGCCCAACGAGGCGACCATCGAGGACATCGAGCGGGCGTACACCGACGGATGGAAGCTTGGGCTCAAGGCGGTCGCGATCTACCGCGACGGCAGCAAGCGCAGCCAGCCGCTGGCGACGAGCATCGACAAGACGACGGGACACCGCGTCCAGGTCGTCGAGCGTCCGCTGCGCAAGCGGCTGCCCGCCGAGCGCACCGCGATCACCCACAAGTTCGAGGTGGGTGGCCACGAGGGATACATCACCGTCGGCCTCTACGAGGACGGCACGCCCGGCGAGATCTTCCTGCGCATGGCCAAGGAGGGCTCGACGGTCAGCGGGCTCATGGATTCGTTCGCCACCGCCGTGTCACTCGCCCTTCAATACGGCGTCCCGCTGCCGGCGCTCGTCGACAAGTTCTCGCACACGCGCTTCGACCCGCAGGGGTTCACGCGAAACCCGGAGATCCCCATCGCCAAGTCGGTGATGGATTACATCTTCCGCTGGCTCGCGTCCCGCTTCCTGCCCCAGGAGGATCGTGACCGGCTCGGCATCATCCGCCGCGAGCCCGACGGCAGCGTGACCGAACCGGTGTCTGCTTCTGACGCCGCGATCGAGGCCATGGCGCCGGTCGCAGTTGCTCCTTCCGGCGCGGCGCGCAAGCCGGTCGCCGCGATTCCCGTGACCAGCGCGGGCGCATTCATCAACCAGGAAGACGCACCCACCTGCAGCGATTGCGGCAGCCTGATGGTGCGCAACGGCGCCTGCTACAAGTGCCACAACTGCGGAGCAACGAGCGGCTGCAGCTGATTTCCTAGCACCTCCTCCCCTCTCGCCCGGGCCGCCTCCGAAACGCTTGGAGGCGGCCCTCTTGCATGGCCTCTAGAGATCTGGCGAGGTTGGTGCTGACCGAGCGGGGCGATTTGACCCGTGTAACCACATTGGCCTAGCCCACGCTGGTCAGGGATAAGTGGTACCAGGGCAATTCTCAAGTAGTCTCTCGCGCGGGCCGCATCCCATCTGGAGTCGGCCCGTCGAGCGAGAGACGTGCAGTTGGCCCACTGGCCGGCGGGGCGCTTCAGGACGTGTTAAGTCCGCCCACCACGAGACGTTGTTCATGCGCAGGCCGGACCCGCTGGCGAGTCACGACCCGCCGATAGGTGCGGATGCGTTCGAGGTTTGGCACGGCGATCATCGCGATCGCCACCAATGCTGATGCGCCGGCTGCGAGATCGATGTTGAGGAGAATGTCCGAAGCCGTCATGTCAGTGCTCCTTGTAAGCGGTTGCTGCTCGACACCGACCAAGCTAACGACGAGCCCTCCACTCCGTCTTGGAGATTTCTGGGACTCTTCTCAGCGTTATGGGCTGCTATCGAGCTGGCGCGGATTCGCTTTCGTACGCCGTCGGATCGGTCACGTGTGCCTGCGCAAATGCCTCGCGGCGCTCGAAACAGGTCCCGCACATCCCGCAATGCAACGCACCGCCCTTGTAGCAGGACCAGGTTCGCTCAAACGGAACTCGCAGTTCAGCACCGAGCCTGACGATGTCGGTCTTGGTCATCGACAGAAACGGGGCGAGGATCTCGATACTTGCGAGCCCTTCGACGGCGACGTTGACCATCGCCTCGAATGCACGCACGAACTCCGGGCGGCAATCCGGATAGATGAAGTGGTCGCCGGTGTGCGCGCCGAACGCGACCGCGCCGGCTTCGCGTGTCACGGCGAGTGCGCACGCGATGCTCAACATGATCGCGTTGCGGTTCGGCACGACCGTGATCTTCATGCTCTCGTCGGCGTAGTGGCCGTCGGGAATCGTCACGGTGTCATCCGTCAGAGCTGAGCCGGTGAGCAAGGTCGTGACTCCGGCCGCGTGTAGATCGATCAGCGTCCAGGGTGCGTCGAGATCGGCCGCCACCTGTTCCGCGAATGTCAGCTCCTTGCGGTGCCGTTGCCCGTAATCGAACGAGATTGCCACCAGCGAGTATCCCTGGGCTCGCAGCGAGTAGGCCATGGTCGTGGAATCGAGACCGCCCGACACGATCGCGACGACCCGGCGTTCTGCCATCACCGCGCGCGGTCAGAGTCGGTCAGCACGATATCGGATTGTCTCCGATGACGCGAGACAGCCGGCTGCTACCAGGTGAATCCAGGCACTCGCCGGTCACCTCATCTGCGGCGCCGCGCTTGCGCTGCTGATCACGGATCGAATGCCACCATCCCCTCGGAGCGTCAATCCTGATTCGACGGACGGGGCCGACCGGGCCGACCATGCTCGGCCCGGCGACCCCTTCCGCCGCTCACCAGCGTTTGTCTGTCAGCAATACCGGCCGGCAGCCGCCGCACGGCGGAGCATGAAGCCGATCAGGACCTCCTGCCGGCCATCAGCTGACGCCAGCCTCTGACCTCGATTTCCACGCCGTGGCGCTTCGCTGCCGCGCGAATCCTGCGCCAGGCCCGGTCACGCTCCGCATCACTCACCCCCTCGACCTGGTCGAACCTGGCGATCGCGTTGCGCACGTGCGACGCGTCGGTGAGCGGTTCCTTGCGCTCCGCTGGAAAGGCGAAACGCTCGGTGCTCAACTTGTTGCGATCGCGCTCGCGGAGCTCATTGCCGCGCTTTGGTGCCGCCTTGTGGCTGGCACGCTGCGCGGCCTTGATGTTGCTTCGCGCCGCTGATTTCTGCCGTTGCGTGGCCATGGCGATGACCTCCAAATACTTATAGTGAACCTATCACTAAGTATGATGCCGAACCGTACTCGAAAGCGCAAGGGCCCTCCACCGGCACCGGCGATTACCGCGGAGCGAGCGGGGGTCGCCGGGACAACTCTCCCGTCCCGGCGACCCGTCGGACGAGCCCTACCGCGCGCCGGCGCCGGCTCCAACGCGGCTGAGCATCTCGATCGACGCCTTCGAGAACGCGTCGAGGTCGGATGGCTGGCGTGAGGTGACCAGGTTGCGATCGACGACGACCTCCTGATCGACGACGTTGGCCCCGGCCGCCTTCAGGTCCACCTGGATCGTCTTCCAGGCGGTCATGGTCCGCCCCTTGACAACACCTGCGGTGATCAGCAACTGCGGGCCGTGGCAGACCGCGAAGACCGGCCGCTCGCGGTCGAAGAAGGCTCTGGTGAAGTCGACCATGCGGCGGTCGGCGCGCAGATGATCCGGGGAATAGCCGCCTGGTATCAGCAGCGCGTCGAACTGGTCGGGTGTCACATCGTCGATGCCGCGATCAGCGCGAGTGACCTCCTTGCGCTGCTTTCCGGTGAGCTTGGCGTCGCGGTGGAGCCCGATCACGACCACATCGTGGCCGGCCGCTTCGAGTGCGTCGTACGGCTTGCGGAACTCCGAGTCCTCGAAGTCGTTGTCGAGTAGGCAGGCGATTCGCATGGCCAGTCTCCTCGTGTGGATTGGGTGGATAACTCGGTGGAAAAGGCTATACCCGGCGTACCAGATTTCGACTCAGCCGGAGCGCAGCCTTGCCGCGAGGTCGAGTGCGTTGCGAACCGCGTTGCCGGTGGTGTCGTTGTTGAAGTACACGTAGGCGTCGCGGTCGAGCCCCGCCAGCCGGTCCGCGTAGGCATCGATGACCCTGCGCCCGTAGTTGCCGGCCCGACCTCTCCCACCGTGGAGGCGCAGATACAGCCAGCCGGCGGTGATCCAGTCCGGGTTCTGCAGGCGCCCGTTGCGGTCGGCCCAGACCAGCGACGCGTTGTGGCGATGCAGGACCACCCGAACGGTGTCCGTGAACCAGGACGGATGCCGGAACTCGACGGCAACCCTGACATGGCTCGGAAATGCGGCCAGTGCCTGGTCGAGTCGAACCTCGTCCTTGGGGCGGGTCGGTGGCAGCTGCATGACCACGGGTCCCAGGTGCGCGCCGAGATGAGCGGCGCGTTCCATGAACAGGCGCACCGGCGCCTCGGGGTCACGCAACCCGCGGATGTGGGTCAGGTAGCGGCTCAGCTTGGCAGCGACGACGAACCCAGGCGGTACCGATTCCCTCCACCTCTCAAAGGTGGTGGCGGCCGGTAGCCTGTAGAAACTGTTGTTCACCTCGACGGTATCGAATACCTCGGCGTAGCGCCGAAGCCACGCTCGCTGGGGAAGCCCGATCGGGTAGAGCACTCCGCGCCAGTCCGCGTACTGCCACCCGGACGTGCCGATCCGGACGTGCCGGACCATCAGGTCGCGGCCGACGCGCGATCAGTCGAAGCGGTCGCCGTAGTCGAGGCGGTGCGGGCGCAGGGCGTCAAGCAGCGCACCCTGCCACGAGAGCAACGCGTCGTGCAGCCTCGCCCCCGACCTCGCGCTCCAGACCGCGGCCGGTGCGCGGACGGCGGTGACGCGTTCCAACGCCGCGATCGCTGCCATCACGCCCGAGGGCACCCCGCTCAACGTCACGAGGTTCTGGGCCTCTACCGACTCGAGGAGATCCTCGAAGTCCCGCAGCTGGCGGGCGCGTTCCCGCCGTTCCTGCTCGAGGCCGAGCGAGGTTGCCCGGGCGAGGCTGCCTTCATAGATGGCGCTGGCGATACCCATGGATGTGTCCTCGTAGCTGTCGGTAAATATGATAGAGATACTATAAGTCTAAGCGGCGGCTGTCAAGCAGCTTTCGCCAGCGAGTGGCTGAGCCGCAACCGCCCGATTCGATGCCCCATTTACGGTGCACGCGACTAGAATCGAGTCCATGATGAATGTGCGACTCACATGGCACACCCTCGGTCACCACGACAACGCGGTGGGGAATGGCCATGCCCGTTGAAGCTCTGGCGCCCATGTCGGAACGGATGCTCGATCTCGACAAGCCCCTGTACACGATCAGTGTCGCTGCCGAGATCCTGGCGTCGCACCCGCGCACGCTGATGATGTACGAGACCATGGGCCTCGGCGTACCGGCGCGAACCGCGACCAACCGCCGCCGCTACACGCAACGCGACATCCTGACGCTGAGCGCGATTCAGCGCCTGACCAGGCAGCACGGACTGAACATCGCCGGGGCGCGTTATGTCATCAAATGTCTGCAACTCCTCGATGCGCACGGCATTCCGCGACCGCCCGAGCTCGCGGCAATCGACCTGGAGCACGTTCGCCTCTAAACGCTGAGCGCGTCTCGCGTCTCGACTTGGGATCGACAGCGCAGCGTTTGTCGGATTGAATCAGATGGTGCTGGACGGCCGATGACCGTCGACAAGTCACAGGGACTCTCAAGCATGGGAAGGGCATAGGAAGATATGGCAAGACCGCGGGACGACCCCCTCTGGGCGCTGGCGCACGCCGAACGGACTGCGCTTGCGGAGGACCTGTCGGGCCTCAATGCCGAGCAGTGGCGGCACGGCACCCTGTGCGGGGAGTGGGACGTCGAGGAGGTCGTGGCCCACCTCACCGCCGCAGCAAGCCTGAATCAGTGGCGATGGGTGCGAAGCATGCTCGGCGCGCGTTTCCGTGTCGACGTGCACAATCAGCGCCGGCTGGTTGAGCATCGGGGCAGCACCCCCGCCGAGACGCTCGACCGTTTCCACGCCATCATCGGCAGCACCACCGCCCCCTCGGGACACACCCCGGCCTACCTTGGCGAGGTCGTCGTGCATGCCCAGGACATCCGTCAGCCGCTCGGACTGCCGCGGACACCAGACGTCGACGCTCTGACGCCCGTGGCCGACTTTTTTGCGCGCCGCAACTTCGCGGTTGCCAGCCGGACCGCCGTTGCCGGTCTGCGGTTGCGCGCAGACGACGGGCCGTTTGCCACGGGCACCGGACCGCTCGTCACCGGATCGACCCTCGCGCTGGTGATGAGCATGGCGGGCCGCGCTCCTTACGTTGACCAGCTCGACGGCCCGGGCGCACCGACTCTGCGAACACGCGTCCAGGGCACTGCAGCGTGAACCGCAGCCGGCGCCAGACCTGATAGCGAATCACGCAGCGATTGTGATACCCCAAGTAGTACTATGGTCGGAACGGCGAGCGCCCCAGCCAGGGACACCGGGGAAATCATTGATGCAAGACCTTGACCCACAACCGTTCCAGGAGCTCTTCGGCTCCGAACCGAGTGATCCGGCCGCACCCGACGTGGCCACGTGGACGGAGTTGTACAGGAGCCTCATCGCCATGATGGAGCGCCACCTGGAAGAGACTCGCGCGTTCGCGAGCAGAGCCCCGGAGGCGGTGCAGCACTACCTCAGCCGCGAGAACATCGCCATCCTGGAGCAGGAGATCGAGGCGTTCAAGACCAGGCTGGCGCACTGGGCCACCGTCGGCGCCCCACGGGAATGACAGCGCCGCCACCCGATGACGTGTCCGAGCACACCAAGGCGGAAAACGAGCAGGCGGCGCTCGAGCAGGTGGAGCCCGATCGCCTTCTGGAGGGCGAGGATGAAGACTCGCAGCACCTCGACGATGCGGAACACTGGGTCAAGGTCTATCGGGAACTGCTCGAGTTCAAGCGCTCGGTGCTCGCCACGACCGAAGAGCACGTCGGAACCATGGAAGCGGATGCCAGCGCCGAGGTGCAAAAGACCGATCTCAAGGCGCTCCATGCCGAAGCGCTGCGCTTCGAGCGGCGCCTCGTGTACTGGCGAGGCCGGATGACCGCGCTGCAGGACCGTGCCGGCGGCGCCGGCTGAACAGCGCTCGGTCTCAGCCCTTCTGCAGCCCGTTCCAGCTGAGCAGCGCCGTCCAGTCGTGCTCGAATCCGAGCGTCGACGGGGCTGCGGTCGCGAGCTGCAGGTGCTGGGCCGCGGCAGCGGGAAACTCGAGCCACAGAGCGGTGAGGATGCGCAATTGATGGCCGTGCCCGAAGAGCAGCACATCTCCATCGATTGGACGCACCCGCGCGATCACGCGTTGCGCACGCGCCGCCACCTCGGCGATCGTCTCGCCGCCGACGACACCGTCGCGGAACAGCGTCCATCCGGGCCGCCGTTCGCGGATCTCGTTGCCCGTCAATCCGTCGTATTCGCCGTAGTCCCACTCGACGAGATCCGGGTCGACCACCGCGCGATCCGCGAAGCCGGCGATGTCGCACGTCTCTCGCGCACGCTGCAATGGGCTCACGAACACCGCCGCGAAGGTGAGGCCGCCGAGCGGTGCGACCAGGGTCAGTGCCTGCTGGCGACCTTCCGGACTGAGCGGGATGTCGGTGCGGCCGGTGTGGCGCTTCTCGCGGCTCCACGCGGTTTCGCCGTGACGCACCACCACGACCTGCTGCGACGTGTTGCGAGGAGGAAGCTCCACGGGGCGCGACTCTACCGCGCGGATGCGGTGGTGGCGGGGTCAGCCTCCGGCCTCTCCCCGACGACATCCCACAGGCGTTCGGCGACCGCGGCGGTCACGGCATCGGGGTCGTGCTCGCGCTGATCCACCCAGAAGTGGCAGTGGAGCAGGGGCACCTCTCGGTCGAGCGTCGGCTCGAACGCGAGTGCGGGTTTGGCCTCGATGCCCGGAATCTTCTCGACGGCGGCCCGCGCACGCCGCATCAGGTCAGCAAGATCGGTCTCGGTGGGAATCCGCACCCCGACGGTGAGACGGCGGGTGTCGTAGTGCGTCGTGTTGATCACGATCCCCGTGAACACCGTGAGGTTCGGGAGGATCGCCAGCTCGCCGACGCCGGTGCGGAGTGTGGTCGTGCGCAATGTGATGTTCTGCACGGCGCCGGTCTGATCCATGACGGTGATCGTGTCGCCGAGCCGGAAGGGCTGTTCGAGGAGAAGCCAGATCCCGGCGAGCACGTTGCGCAGGAGATCCTGAAACGCCAGGCCGATCGCGACCGTCCCGACGCCGGCGGCGGTGAGGATCACCGCGACGTTGACACCGTAGACGACCAGCGCGCTGATCACCGCGACCACGTAGGTCGTGACTGTGATCAGGTTGCGGACGAGGGTGCAGACCTGGCGGTCGGCCTTGCTCCTGCGCATCGTCCAGAGCGCGAGCGCGCGGATCAACCGGCCGACGAGATAGAGAATGATGAAGATGGCGATCGCGCTGATCAGGTGCTCGACGAGCGGGCCGGCGAGTCCGCTCTGGTCCCGCGACTGGATGGACGTGCAAACGAAGTCGAACCAGTTGCTCGAGTCGCACGTCGACACGGCGGCGGTCAGCATCGCGCGCTCCGCCTGTGCGTCACCAACGCCGCCGCGACCGTCGCGATCATCGTCGCGCCGTACATCGAGCAGACGGCAACGCGATCGGGATCCGGGTCGAAGCCGCTAGGACGACCCGGCGTCGTCGTCGCCGCTCTCGGCTTCCTCGCCCTCGCCCTCGGCGGGCGCGGCCTCCGCCTCCTCCTCGGGCTCGGCGGCGACACGCACCTGGGCGACCTTGAGGACGAGTTCGTCGGGGTCGACACCGGTTGCGAGCGCCACCCGCTCGGGGAGGGGCACCTCGCTCAGACGGATGCCCTGGTCGATCTCGACCAGCCCGGAGATGTCGACGTCGAGCTGCGCGGGGATGTCTCCCGGCATGCACTCGACCTTGACCGCCGTGATGATCTGCTGGAGCACGCCGAGCTTGAGCTCGGTGACCGCGGGCGATTCGCCGACCGGGATGAGCGGGATCTCGACGGTCAACTTCTCGCGAAGGTTGACCGCGAAGAGGTCGACGTGCATCAGCTGGGTGGTGCGGGGGTTCACCTGCAACTCGCGGATCAGCACCTTGCGAGCCCGTCCGCCGTCGAGCGCAAGGTCGACGAGATGGCTGTGGCCCGCGCCGTGCCAGACCCGGCGCAGTGCGCGCGCGTCGATCGAGAGCGCCTGGGGTTCGACGTTGTGTCCGTAGAGGACGGCGGGCACGTCGCCGCGACGCCTGACGGCGTGGACGTGACGCCCGGTCTCCGACCGGAGCGATGCGCTGAGCTCGAGGGAGGTTGCCATCTCTGCCCGGCTACTCTACCGGCTCCGCGGCTGCTGCCGAGTTCACCGCTGCGGCGATCGCGTCCAGGGCCGCGTCGACGCATCCCTGCCCGCGGGCCGGTCTCGCATCGGGATCAGCCGCCGCCGGGGTCTCCGGCCAGGCCGCGCACGCCGCCGCGATCAGCCGTCTGGTGGCCGTCGGGCTCCCGTCGGGGAGCACGAAATACGGCCAGGCGACGTCGGAGACCTCCTCCCCGTCGCCCGGCGATGCGAGGATCTCGAGCGCCCGCTCGAGCGTGGCGCGGCGGATATCGCTCGCTCCCGCCTCGATCTCGGCGTGCACGGCGTCGTGGAGCCGCTGCGCGGTGCCCGATACATCGATTTCGCGGTGGCGGGGTGGCCCCGTCTCCTCGGCGCCGTGGAGCATGAAGATGCCGCCGTTCCAGACGGTCCTCCAGGTCTCCGCGCCGTCGCCGCGGATGACCCGGCAGACCTCGTCGCCGCCACTGACGTCCAACCACGCCTGACGAGCACCGTTGCCGCGCAGGAACGACAGCCAGAGGTCGAGGCTGTCGCCGATCGGTTCGAAGGCCTGCCCGTCGACCCAGACATAGGACATCTTGCGGAAGGTCGCGAACGCAGGATGCCGGGGAGCGGCGCCGGCGCTGGTGTCCCCCGGGTCGTTGACGAACCGTCCCGCGCGCGCGGCCGCCACCGCGAGGCAGAGCAGCGCCGGGGTCAGGCCGTCGCTCCTGCGCCGAATCGCTCCTTGACGTAGGACACCGCCTCGTCGAGCGAGGTCCCGGGGGTGAACACCTTGTCGACCCCGAGCTTCTCGAGGGCGGTGACGTCGGAGTCGGGGATGATCCCGCCGCCGAAGACCACGATGTCCGAGGCGTCGCGCTCCTTGAGCAGACGAATGATCTCGGGAAAGAGGGTCATGTGGGCGCCGCTCAGGAGGCTGATGCCGATCCCGTCGACGTCCTCCTGGATTGCGGCTTCGACGACCATCGCGGGCGTCTGATGCAGCCCGGTGTAGATCACCTCGACACCCGCATCACGAAGCGCCCGGGAGATCACCTTGACCCCACGGTCGTGCCCGTCGAGGCCGACCTTGGCGGTCAGGATCCTGATCTTGCGCCCGGTTGCCGGCGCGGCGATGGCGTCCATGACGACTTGATGTTAGAGCTTGACCCTCGCTTAGACTGCTGCGAGTGCATCACCCGGGCAATCGCGGGGTTCCCGGACGCCGGGCTCCGCGTCCAACCGGGATGCGTCGCGCGGTCCTTGCCGCGCCCGGACTCACCCTGTTCCTTTTCTCATTCGCGGGCGCGAATCCAGGGGGAGCAGTCTCGGACGAGACCGATCAGTACATCAAGGCAATCGCCGCTGGGCACCTCGATCTCCTTGGCTCGAGAGTGACCGACCAACAGGCTCGTGCGATGGACAACTGGCTGCCGTCCATCAATCGAGTCCTCACGAGCTATCCCGTTTACGGTCAGCTCGCGCGCGGGTTTTCGATTCCCTCGTCTCTGGACCCGAGATACCTCGGCCGCACAGTCGAATACAGGCTCGCGGCCTGCCTCGATCGGCGACCGCCGGCTGCAACCGGTTTAACCGAGACATTCATCAGCTCGCTCGGCACGCGCCAGCCGTTCATCTTCATCCCAGCCGGGTTGATGATGCGTTTCGCAAGTGACACCACCCAAGCTTTGCTGCTCGGACGCATCGCCTTCGCTCTGATCGCCGCGTGTCTTCTGCTAGGAGCGCTTCTCGTCGCCCTGCGCGCCCGTCCTGGTCCGATGTTGGTGGCTGCGATTGCTCTCTGCATCATCCCGACGTCCGTCCTCGTCATGTCCGGCATCAGCACAAGCGGACCGGAGTCCGCAGCGGGCATCGCCTGTGGGTCGCGCTTCTTGCTGCGAGCGAACCCACCCCTCGCCGTGGCGCCTGGTGGCTTGCACTGGCGGCGGGGCTCGTCCTCGGATTAGCGCGAACGACCGGGCCCCTTTGGATCGTGTTCATCACGGTCGGCATCGCGCTGTTCAGAGGGGTGGGCGCCTCCTGGCGGGCGGCGAGGGCGGGTGGCAACCTTGCCACCGCCGCGATCACTGTGGCAGTGATCGCCTCTGCCGTGACCATCGGGTGGCAGATTGGCGTTCAGCCGGCCTCTCTTGAAAAGGCCGTGTCAACGCTGCAGGATGCCACCCCCTCGATGATTGGAACGATCCTTTCACGCGCAATTGCCACCTTTGGCTGGGGTGAGGCGGTCCCGCCCGTGGTGATCGCTCAACTGTGGGGAGCGCTCGTGTTCGCCGTTGCGATCCTCGGAGTAAGTTCGGCACTCGCACGTGGAGCCAGACGCGAGATTTTCGCGCTGCTTGCGGTTGGTGTCGGTGGCGTCGCGATCATCGCCGGTCTCCTTGCATTCGGAAGCCAGACCGGGCTGGTGCAGGGCCGCTGGCTCATCGCTCCGCTCGCTGGCATCCCTATCCTGGCGGGCTGGATGGCTGCTTCACGGCCTGCAGCGGGTTTCGAGCGTACCTCGAGGCTCGTGACGAGTGCGGTGATTGCCGGCGTGTGCGTGTTCCTGGCGATCTACTGGTGGCTCAATGCGTTTCGCTACTCGGTCAACGGCGGGTCGTTGTTCTTCATCGGACATACTCTGTGGCAGCCGCCGCTGGGCTGGACGCCGTGGTTGATATGCGCACTGCTCGGCCTGATCGCGCTATTCGTCGCAGGGTTTCCTGGTGGGAACGCCAAACAGGCTGCCCTCAACGAGCCCCGCTGATTGCCTCGTCATGTGGCAGCGCCGCGACTGCCGCCTCGGCGAGCCGGCGAGCCACGCTGAGCGCACGATCGGCGTGGGGGAGATGGTCGCGGTCGACGCCGGCGACCGCACGACCCCCGTCACGAGCCCCGACCAGCGCCCCGGCAAGGCTGGCCGCAACCGCTGTCCCTCCTGCCGCGGCGGCGAGCACGTCATCGAAGGGGTTCTCGGTGGCGAGGGCGCAGATCGCGCGCTGCAGGGTCAGTCCGGGGTCCGGGTCGGAGACGTCCATCGGGGGGCCGGCGTCGACAACACGGAGGCGTTCGAGCAGCGCCATCGGCGCGTCCTCGAGCAGCGACTGACGCACCCGCACGAGGGCGGTCTGCAGGTCGAAGCGGAGCAGGTCGGCGATCAGCAGCGCCGCCGCCACGGCGGTGACCGCGGTGCCCTCGTCGGCGCCGGCCATGGCGACGCATCGATAGGCATCGCGGCGCAGCCTCGGGCGGTCGAGCGGGCTGAGCAATCCAAACGGCAGCGCCCGGAGGAGGAGGCCGGCCGCGCCGGCGCGCGACGGGCGCTCGAGCCCACGCTGACGGAGATCGGCGTCGTCGAAGCAGCCGCACGCTGCCGCCGACTCGGCGACGCCGACCAGGTCGGCAGTGCCCGCCGCGGTGCCGGCGGCGTCCTCACCGGCGAGCGCCCCGATGAAGCTCGCCTCGATCCGGCCGGGGAGGTCGTCGATCAGCGTCACCTGGAGAACGCTATCCTGTCGAACGATGCCGACGTCGGAACGTGCCGTGGCCGCCGTCCGTGCGATCGCCAGCAGTGGCGTGCTCCGCGCGGCCCCCGGGCTCCTCGACCAGCGGCGCTGGCGGGGCCCACGACCGGCCGCGGTTCGCATCGAGCGGAGCCGTGTGCATGGCGACGGCGGGGTGGTCGCCGACCAGACAGCCCTGACCATGTGGTTCGGCGAGGGCCCCGGCCTCTCCGGGATCTCGGTTCGTGGCCGCGCGACCCGGGTGGCCGTCCGCACGCTGGCGGGCGTGGCCGCCGCGGTTGCGATCGGCGCGGCGACCGCCTTCGTCCAGCGCCAGGAGGCGACGCGGCTCGGAGCCGGCTCCCGGCTGCTACTCCGCGAGCCAGGGCAGAACCACCGGCCCTGAGGTTCGCGACCGGCGCGAGAGTGCGCGCAGTCGCTGCCCGTCCGTGATCAACAGCTCGCGCGAGCACGGGTTCATCGCCTCGCGCCACTCCCTGAGCACCCGGCGTTGAAATCGATCCGACGACGGCAGCGATGCCGCCAGCGCGAGCACGGCGCCTCGATCGGGCACTCCGAGCAGGACATCGCCGCCGGCGCGCTCGGCGAACGCGGCGAGCACGAGGGGCGCCATCAGCAGGCTGCCCTGGAACAGCGGATCCGACGCGACCCTCCATCCGTCGGCGGGGATTCGATCCGTCCGTCTGATGCGCTCCACCAGCGGCTCGAAGCGGTCCGCGGTGTTGAGCGTCGCCGCGCGTTGCACGTCCTCATCGCTCAGCCCAACCGACGTCCATTCGTCGCGGGGGACGCCGCGCATGATCGACCCCGGCAGCTCTTCGGCCACGAACGCGGCCATGTCGGCGCCGATCGGGGCGCGCAGCAGGTCGCCGACGCGCCCGTGGCCGGCAAGAAAGCGTTCGTTGCGCACACACCAGAGCAGCCGGGATGTCGACAGCGCCACCGCCGGCTGAGGCGTGAGCTGATGGTCGACCGACGCGACGTACTCGCCGATCAGCGCCGGCACCCTTTCCGGCTGGCGTTCACACGCGTGGTGGAGCGGTGCGAGCGGCAGCATCAGGTCGAGCCCGGAGCCGGTGACGTGCAACGCGAAGCGCGCCGCGTCCACCTCGACGTTCGCGCTTCGGTATCGCGCGATCAATTGCAGCCGGATTCGCTCGGCGAACGCGCCCCGTTCCATCCGTTTACTGGGTTGCGGCGGCGAGGCGCGATCGCAGCAACGCGATCCGTGATTCGTCGCCGCGACGCGTGACCGCGTCGATCGGCACCCGGCCCCACAGGTACAGGAACAGCGCCACTGGATCGCCGGAAAGCACCGCGTTGGGCGACGTTCTCCGGCCGGGCGCGACCATGGTGCGTGAGTTCTCGAGCACCACAGACCAGGCGTCGTCGCCGGCGAGCAGCTCGACCGTCCCGGTGCCGGGAACGGAAGCCGAGGCCTCCTCGTCTCCGGCCAGCATGATGGTCAGCACCTCGTCGATGCCGTCCACCGCGAGCGCAGGGTCGATCGCGCTCGGTGCACCGAACTGGGTCTCGACATCGACGCGATGCACGACGGTTTCCAGGGCCATCCGGCGGTACCAGAATCCGACGGTCTGATCGGGCTCCCACCACGACCAGGCAAAGTCCTTCGGCGCATGCGACACCAGCTCGGCAAGCAGCTTCGCGTGCTCGTCGGAGAACCACTCGACGGTGTCCTTTCCGTAAGGCTCATCAGTGGTCCACTCGCCCTGCTCCGGCCGGCGCCCGAGACGCATGGCCATCACCTTGTGGTCGTACACCGTCGCCATATGTGCGACGACCTCGCGAACATCCCAGGGCGGACACACCGGCACCGGCAGAGCCAGTCCGCGCGGCGCCATCGCAGCGATCAGATCCCCGTCGTTGCGAATGTGATCGAGGTACCCCCTGAACTCCACCCGCCTATGCCGCTCCTCGCTTCGAGCTCACGTAATCGACCAGGACATAATCCCCAAGCCGATCGGGGCTGATGAAGAATGCGCGACCGCGGTTCAGCCGCGTCATCTGATTGACGAACTGCACGAGGTGGTGATTGGACTCCAGCATGAATGTGTTGATGACGATGTTCTCCCGGGTGCACCGCTTCACCTCGAGCAACGTCTTGTGAAACGTCTCGGGCAGCGGCGGATAGAAGAACACCGGCCGCCCATTCTCGATATGCGCTGTCGGCTCGCCGTCGCTGACGATGATGATCTGTTTGTTCTCGCCCGGATCCCGCGCCAGCAACCGCCGCGCCAGCATCAACCCATGCTGCATGTTCGTCCCATAGACATACTCATTCACGGACAGATGCGGCAACGCCGCCGGCTTGATCTCCCGAGCCAGGTCACTGAACCCAATGATGTGCAGCGTATCCCGCGGATAAGCGCTCCGAATCAAGGAGTCAAGCGCCAAAGCCACTTTCTTCGCCGCGTAGAAGTACCCGCGCAACGGCATCGACCGACTCATATCGAGCATCAAAACCGTAGCCGACCGCGTCAGCGTATCGGACCGATGCACCACGAAATCTTCCGGCGAGAGTCGAGGAACAGAGCGCCGCTTACTACGATCAGCCTGGGGAGGGGGAGACCCCGGCGGAGGCGGCATATCGAACGTCAGAGTCGCCGGAGCCGGGGTCTCCCCCGGCCGCAAGTCACTCGCGCCCGAGTCGGCGTCGCGTCGTACCGCGTTCATGAGCGTCTCGCGCACGTCGAGGTCGAACACGTCCCCGAATTCGTAAGACTTCGTGTCCTCCTCGCGTTCGCCGCCCTGCCCGTGCCGTGACACCGGATGATCGCCAAAGCGATCGCGTCGCAAACGGGCGAAGAGATCACCGAGCGCCTTCTGTCCAATGCGCCTGAGCCCGCGTGCGGTGAGCCGCATGCCTTCGTCGTCGCGTTCGATGAGCCCGCGCTGCTCGAGCTGATCGGTCATACGCTGGAGCCGGGAGAGGTCACGCGCGGCGTTGTCGCCGAGGACGTCGCGCAATGCCTCCTCGGTCGCGTTGTCGAGCGGGTCGCCGCGATACATGCCGCGCAACCCGCGTTCAAGCTCCTCGATGGATTGAAGGCGATCCATGACGCCCATCGCCTCGTCGAACGGGAGTTGCTCGTTGCCGAAGAACGAGTACCGCTGGCCGAGATGACGGCGATCGGAGAGCAACTCGAGCCCGCCCATCAGCTCGGCGAGCTGCGCCTGCAGGTCCGGGTCGCCGAACGTCGCCGAGACCATCTCCTCGAGCTGGTGACGCATCTCGGGTGACAGCGACTGCAGGAGCGAGTCCATGCGCGCCATCTGCGCGGCGAGCTGGGCGAGGAACTCGTCGAAGGTCGCCGGCGCCTCGGGGAACATCGAGCCCCACTTCTTCAGGAAGTCCTCGTAGTTGTGCTGCAGCTGTGTGTCGGGGACGCCTTCGAGCTTCTGGCGCACCAGCGAGTTGAGGTCGCGCGCCATCTCGCGCAGCGCGGTGATGTCCTGCTTCGACATCTGACCCATCTGCTCGGCCATCTGCTTGAAGTACGTGTTGACGACGTTCTGCTTGATCTCCTCGAGCAGCTTCTGAAACG
>JBAPWO010000212.1:0-7624 GCA_049283735.1 Candidatus Dormiibacterota bacterium | reverse complement strand
GTTCAACCTCATCTACATACCGCTCGTCGTCGTGCTCGCAGTCGGCTTCTATGCCGTCCAGGGGGTGCGCTGGTGGACGCTGAACCGTGCGCTCGGCATCAAATTTCCATTGCTGGACACGGTGTTTCTCACCGAGACCGGACAGGCGACGGCGCTCCTCCCGCTCGGGGAATTGACCCGGGCGCTGCTCGTTTCGAAGGCCGCAGGTGTGCAGCTCGGCGCCGTGGTCGCGAGCGAGACCGTGCAGGAATTGCTGTTCGTGTTCATGCTCTTCGCGCTCGCACTGCCCAAGGCGCTCGGTCTGCACCTCATCGCGATCGCGGTGGTGGTGCCGATGCTGTTCGTGGTCGCGATCGTCGCGATGCTGACCGTCGAAAGGCTGTACGCGCGGGTGCGTCGCATCATCGGACGGGTGCCGGTGCTCAAGCGCATCCGCCCCGCGGTCGACGTGCTGCAGCGCGACACACGCGCGCTCTTCCGGCATGTGGACACGTATCGATACCTGCCGCTCAGCGCCGCACAGGCGGCGATGGCCGTGACCCTGCTCTGGGCCGTCGCTCAGGCGGTCGACCCCGGCAAGTTGAGCTGGACGAGCGCCGGCTTCGTCTACGCGGTGACCCAGGGGGCTGCGTGGTTGAGCTTCTCGCCGGGTGGACTCGGCGCGGTCGAGGCGAGCACCGCGGGGCTGCTGGTCCTGCTCGGCGTGAGCTTCGACCTCGCAACCGCGATTTCAGTCATGCAGCGCTTGGCGGACAAGGGCCTGAACACGGTGATCGGCTGGATCTGCTACCTGTTCGCCCGGCGCCGGTACCACCTGACCGGGGCGTCGCTGTTCCGATTCGAGATGCCTCGCGCGGAGGAGACGATGGGAGCCGGGCCGAGCTAATACGTACGGCTAGAACGCAGGCCCGAGGTCTCCGTACGAGCTGTTTGCTGAGTTGCCCAGCAGTGCAACCCCGTATGCCTGCTCGATGCCGCGCAGGGTGGCGTAGTGATCGCCTGACGCCGTGAAAGCGCCGTGAGCATTGGCGGCGATGACCAGGGTGGCGACCTGGCCGCCGTTACCGTACGAACCGCCGGACGTGTCCGGGGTATCGCTTTCGTCCCAGGTGACGATGATGATGCCGCCGCTGGCGTACCACTTCGACGACAGCACGGTCGGAAGGTTCGCGCTCAACCACTTGTCGCCATTGGCGACGCTGTTGCTTCCGCAGGATCCACCGCTGGTGTGCATGTCATGGCAGATGTTGGGGCTGATCCAGACGAAATCGGGAGGGTTCGTGCTGTTCAGCCCCGTCGACAACGCGGTCTTCGAGTACGAGAACACCCCGTTGCCGCCCGCGCAGAGCGACTTGTAGTCGCTGAAGTACACAAAGGGGTTGTGGTCGGATGCGTACAACCCAGTGGTGCCTCCCGTGTAGCAGGAGGATGGCATGCCCTCCATGTACGCCTTCCAGCTGATGCTGTTCGCGTTCAGCTCGTCCACAAGTGTGGTGCTGCTGTAAGGCGGGGTGGTGCCCTGGCCCAGACCCTGGTTCGACCCGGAGATCAGGTCGAGATAATCGCCCGCGCTGATGTGCTGGTTGGCGAACCAGTGCGTCGCTGAGGCGTACTTGCCGGCGAGGCCGTTGATGTATGGGGCACTGGTATTCCCGATGATGTACGGGGTGCCCTGAGCCTTGCTGTATGCCGTGTTCTCTTCGACGATCACCATGATGTGCGGAGCATTCGGCGGCGGCGTCGAGGTCGGCGTGGGTGTCGGTGTCGGCGTCGGAGTCGGTGTCGGCGTCGGCGTCCCTGTCGGGCTCGTCGTCGGCGTGGGACTTGCCGTCACCGTTGGAGTCGGTGTCGGCGCTGTGCTGGTCTCGAAGGTGGCGATGGCTCCGGTCCACGCCACCGACGCGCTGAGCGTCGCCGCGTAACTCTGCGGTCCGGCGGTGCTGAGCAACTTCCAGGCCGCCTGTTCGCCGGCCGCGCTGCCGCTCACCGTTGCCTGCTCGACGGCCGTGGTGGAGTAGCCGACGGTCTGTCCACTTGGGCTGGGGGTGCCGTTCCACCCGATGTCGCCGACCGCGATCTCGCCCGCCTGGCTGGTGGTGGCCGTGGTTCCGGTCGATGCCGTGGTGCTCGTCCCCGAGCTGGTCGCAGTCTTGTCCAGGGGCGTAACAGACGCGCCCGACAGGTCGAGCACCGTGAAGGCGATCGCCGATGACGCATTCACTGTCACGGTCACGCTCCCCGTCGTCGCGATCGACGCGGCGTTGGCGAAGTACCAGATCTCCCCGTCGGCCTGGCTGCCCGAGGTCACGGCGGCCGCCTTCATCCACACATCGCCGTGGGAGTCGGTCACGCCGGTGACCGCCGGCTTGACACTGGTGTTGCGCGCCCGGATCGTGGCCACCAGGGTGTCGCCGGCGGTGGTGGCGGATGTGGGTGACGCGGAGAGCGAGGTGCCGGCCGTCGCGTTGAACGCGCCGAACGCCTGCGACTCGCTGATCGACGCGCTGGTGAGCGCGGGGAACTGCCCGGGAACGCTGGTCTCAACCAGCAGCGCTGCGCCTGCGGTCAGCACGAAAGCAGCAGCAGCACGCGTCGCATAGCCGGCACGTCGCCTGAGTCTCATCCGCCATCCTCCTTGGCACCCAGCCGATACCCACCCCGGCCGGGGCCAATCGACCTCGCAGTCTACTCCTACTGCGCGCCGGATTCAGCGCCGGGGAGCGCCACCCGTCGCGGGCTGGGATGAGGATCTCATGCGCTCTTCGCGCTCGCACTGCCCAAGGCGCTCGGTTTGCACCTCGTCGCCATCGCGGTGGTGGTGCCGATGCTGTTCGTGGTCGCGATCGTCGCGATGCTGACTGTTGAAAGGCTGTACGCGCGGGTACGTCGCATCATCGGACGGGTGCCGGTGCTCAAGCGCATCCCCCCTGCGATCGACGTCCTGCACCGCGACACCTGCGCGCTCTTCCGGCATGTGGACACGTATCGATACCTGCCGTTGAGCGTCGCTCAGGCGATCATGGCGGTGACCCTGCTGTGGGCCGTCGCTCAGGCGATCGATCCCGGCAAGCTGAGCTGGACGAGCGCCGGCTTCGTCTACGCGGTGACCCAGGGGGCCCGCCTGGTTGAGCTTCTCGCCGGGCGGCCTTGGCGCGGGCGAGGCCAGCACCGCGGGGCTGCTGGTCCTGCTCGGCGTGAGCTTCGACCTCGCAACCGCGATCAGCGTGATGCAGCGTCTCGCGGACAAGGGGCTGAATACGGTGATCGGATGGATCTGCCACCTGTTGGCCCGCCGCCGGTACCACCTCACCGGCGCCTCGCTGTTCCGGTTCGAGATGCCTCGTGCGGAGGAGGCGGTGGGGGCCGGCCCGGGCTGAACTGGGGGCTCCGGGAACCCTGAATTTGAATTGCGGGCTGGATCCCCAAGTGGTATCCTGCGGGCTCAGCGATGCCTTGTGCCCAGGAGGGTCGGCGATGAACATGCGCAAAGCGACACGCACAGCGCTTTTGGGCCCGCTCATGGTGGCCGGAGGGGTCTTCGCCCTGACCATGGGATCGACCAATGCATTCGCTGCATCTTCCTCAAGCACGCACGTCAGCGCGACCGCGAAAACGCCTGAGTCTTCGTCGAGGCCGCACAAGCACGAGTACGTCGATTGCGACCCTGGGCATGTTGCCAAAAACAAGGGTGATTGCCGGGTTGTGTTCAGCGACCCGAAGACCAAGGGTGAGCCCAACTCGGTCGGCCAGACAGTCTGCTTCACCGTGAGCCCCAACGGCGCGGGCAGCGTCACAACTGGCTCCGGCAGTTGCACGACTGTCGGCAGCAATCACAGCGCCGTCGGAACCTTCACCGCCAGCGGCACCTTCTGCGGCAGGGCGGTCATCACGGCCACCGAAGGGAAGGAGAAGACGAGCCACCACACCACGGTCACCGTCGGCTGCGACAAGCACGACGCAACCACGGCGGCGGCGTTCCTCCCGGCAGGAAGCCCACAGCCACCGGCAACCGATGGGTGGCTATTCGGCGCCCTGGGCGTGGGCGTTGCGCTGATGACGGGATATGCCGTGCGGAGTCGGCGTTGGAGGCTCGCGGCCGGCCAGTCTGCGTGAGTGACGTCGGGTAGCGGGGGAGTTCAATCTGGGCCTGGGCTCTTCTTAGCCCCCCGGAGGAGGCGGAGTCGCTGGCCGATTCCACGCCGATGGACGATCGGCGGCGGCCTCGGGATCGTCGCGGTTCTCATCGTCGTGGTCATCGTCGCGCTGGTCCGATACCTTCCCGCCTACAGCGCGCTGGAGGAGGGCCGTACAGACGTGTTCGGTGCCGAGGCCATCCTCCGTGTCGCCGGGCTGGATCCATCATCTGACCAGCTGTCGAAGGCCACAGCAATGCTCGAAGCGGCTCAGCAGGATTTCGGTCAGCGCTCGTCGGTGGTCGACGACGGCTGGATTGCCGGTGTGCTGGCCCACCTTCCGTGGGTCGATCGGCAGGTGGCCGCCGTCCGTGCTCTTCGACACGCAGGCGAGGACGGCACCAGCCTTGCACTCGACCTCCTCCCAGTGCTCAAGGATTTGCACAGCGGGGCAGGAGGTGCCGGATCCGGCGTCATCAAGACGCTGGCGTTGCTGGGCGACACCGAGCGCGAGGCGATTCACCGAGCCCTCGCAGACCTCGGTTCGATGGACGCGGCCGTCGCCTCCATCCCTAATGGCTCGCTTTTTGGCCCGATCGACCACCTGCGCTCCAGCGCTCAGGCGGCCCGGCTTCGCCTCGACAGCCCGACACGAACCGGCCTCACGATCCTGCAAACGCTCCCCCGCATCGCGGGAACCGGGACGCATCGCTACCTGATCCTGCTGACGAATCCAGGCGAGGAGCGCGGCGGTGGCGGTTTCATCGGCGCAGTGGGTGTCGTCGTCTTCCAGAACGGCGGGCTGCTCAGTTCCAATTTCATGGCGTCGAGTTTCTCGGACACGCTCGTGACCAACATCCCGGCGCCGGCGCCGATCGCCGAGATCACGGGCACAAACCTCGTGCTCGCAGACTCCGACTGGTCGCCCAACTTCCCGACGTCGGCTGCACTCGCTTCCGAGTTCTACACGCGCGCCACCGCGCTGCCGGTTGACGGTGTGATCAACGTGGATCCGATCGCGCTGTCGTATGTGCTCCAGGTGGTCGGCAGCGTGCAGGTTCCGCCCTATCCCCAGGTGGTGAGCGCAGCCAATTCGCTCCTCCAACTCAACTACATCATCAACAGCGCTCGTCCAGGGGACCCCGGCAAGGTCTACCTTGCGCCCTTTGGCCACGCTGTGATCGCCGCGGCCCTTGGGACGTCGAGAGGTAATTGGGTGGCGCTCACTACGGCCCTCGAGCGAGGCGCCGCCGAGAAGCACATCGTGCTCGACTTCAACGATCCCCAATTGGAGACGTTGGTCGTCAACGCCGGGCTGGGCGGCATCGTGCCGCAGAAACCCACCGGCGATGCCCTGCTCGTCGCGGATTCAAATCTCTCCGGGACCAAGGGCGATCTCTTCGTCACCCGCAGCTACGCTCTCAGTGCGACAGTCGATGCGCACGGCCATGTGCAGGACCGGCTGACGCTGACCTATCACGACCCCATGGAAACCGCCCCGGCCAACGCTGCGCTGCTGGTCAATTCCGGCGGGCTCTATGAGGATTACATTCGGGTGTACCTCCCGCCCTCGGCGAATTTCGACGACCTGCGGGTGAGTGAGAACGGAGGCGCTGCACAGTCGATGAGTCCCGAGGATATCGGGGTGGAGGACAACCGCCAGTGGGTGGCTTATCGCCTCATCCTCGACGTGAACGGGACGACCTCGGTGACCTTTCTTTACGACGGCCCATTTGGCCATCTGGGGCCGAATGGAACGGTGAGTTATCAGCTCGAATGGGGGCGGCAGATCAACGCGCTCACTTGGCCGATCAGTGTCGCGGTGCAACTGCCCAACGGTCATCGCTCGCAGTTTCTGAGTGACCTGAGCATCGACCGGCGGTGGACTTTGAGCGAAGGTTAACCAGAGACCGTGGCTCCGCTGACAGCGGTATGGCGACGTCCCACCAGGGCTCCGCTGTCCGGACCGCTCTGCGCCGCTGCTGCGCGAGGATTCTCCACGAGGTCCGAGGCGATATCCACGAGTTGCGTCGTGAAATCATGCCGGTCAATGACCCCGGTCGCGAATTCGCGGATCAACCGCTCGAGGCGCGCCCAAAGAAACGATGGGGCCGCCTGCGAGTCGATCTGAAACACGCGTGGGTGCGCGGTGTCAAGGCGAAGCTCATGTCCGTAGATGAGCTCTTCATGGAGCTTCTCGCCGGGACGCAGCCCGGTGTGTTCGAGCTGTATGTCGACATTCGGGCGCAGGCCCCGCAGGCGGATCATCCTGTACGCGAGGTCCTCGATTCGGATGCGGTCTCCCATGTCTAGCATGAAGACGTCATCACCAGTGCTCAGACTTGCCGCCTCCACAATGAGCGCAGCCGCCTCCTCAGGGTGCATGAAGTATCGGGTCATGTCGGAATGCGTGACCGTTACCGGTCCACCCAGTTCGATTTGGCGCTCGAATGTTGGGACCACGCTGCCTCTGCTACCGAGCACGTTGCCGAACCGCACAACCGTCATCTGAACCTTTGACGCCGCGTGACCGGTGCTCTCATCCTCGCCCGCACCGTGCACGAGGATCTCGGCCATCCGCTTGGTGGCGCCCATGACCGACGAAGGATTCACAGCCTTGTCCGTCGACACGAGCACGAAATGACCGGCGCGGCTATGCGCCGCCGCGTCGGCCATCACCCAGGTGCCCCAG
The DNA here is from genome assembly GCA_049283735.1 of Candidatus Dormiibacterota bacterium. Taxonomy (GTDB): domain Bacteria; phylum Chloroflexota; class Dormibacteria; order Aeolococcales; family Aeolococcaceae; genus Palsa-851. The sequence goes on along the minus strand of JBAPWO010000212.1, from coordinate 799 downwards.
ACGTTCGTCCACGCGGCTTCGTGCGGGTATAGCTCCATGAGCGGCACATGCTTGTAGGCCGCCACGTGGAAGATGACTTCGGGACGTTCCGTACGAACGAGATCGAGCATTCGCTCGCGATTGGTGACATCGCCGACGACGACCCACATCTCCACCTCGGCCTTCAACGCCTTGGCCTCAACGGCAAGGTCATAGAGGCCGCTCTCGTTCATGTCAACGGCGACGATGCGGGCCGGCTCCAGCCCGAGGATTTGCCGGATCAGCTCGGAGCCGATCGATCCGCACGCACCAGTAACGAGGACGGTCCTGCCGCCGACGAGTTCGTGGCACCGTTCGTGGTCGAGGCCGGTTGGCTGACGGCCGATGAGATCCTCGGCACGCATGTCGCGCAAGAGCGCAGCCGAGTAGCGATCGCCCATCCAGTTGACGACGTCGTGTGCCACCTTGATCTGCGCGGCGGTGCCCTGTGCTAGAGCGAGGATGTCGCGCATGTCGCTCCCAGTAGTAATGCCCATCGCGAGGACGATGACGTCGACATTCTCTTTGGCGACGAAGTACCGAAGAACATCGCGGCCGCCCACCACCTTGATCCCGTGTACCGTCAGCCCGTGTTTGCGTGGATCGTCATCGAGGAAGCCGACGATTCTGTAGCCGCGGCCGTCCGCGTGGGTTCTGAGCCGGCGGACCAGGAGTTGCCCCAGCTCGCCCGCACCGTAGACGACGGCGCGCGTCGGCTCGACGCTGTTCTTCGAGGTGCGTCTCGCCAATATGTTGGCCGTGGGCGCGATCCGGCTGCGAT
>JBAPWO010000211.1:0-1595 GCA_049283735.1 Candidatus Dormiibacterota bacterium | reverse complement strand
CTGCTGGCCCCGGCGCAGATGGCGGAGCGGCTGCGCAAGGTGGCCGAACTTTTTCCAGCCAACCCGGGATTCGAGTTTGCGATCTACTATAAGCGGCGCAGCTAGGGTACTCCTTCATTCACCACAGAGGCACAGAAAACTTCGAGGATATTATTTTCTACTGGCATCTTGTCTGTGCCTCTGTGGTGAAAGCCTGCTGAAACCGGACGGTTGCGCGCGTCATCTACTACTGACGACCGATCGAGGGGTCGAAACTCATGTCTACTACACTGCCTTGGCCTGTGCCCAGTGCCCTTGATGCCCGCACTCAATCTTTTCCCACCTTAACTCAGGCGCAAATTAATCGCCTTCGCCCCTTAGGAAAAGTGCGGAAAGTTGAGCAGGGCGAAATTCTGTTTCGGCCTGATGACATGGGAAGTCCATTTTTCGTTGTGCTCTCTGGCCGGATGGAAATTGTGCAGCCTGATCTTTCGGGCGAGCGTCCTGTAGCGGTGCACGGTCCCGGCGAGTTTACGGGCGAGATCACGATGATTTCGGGGCAGCGCAATCTGGTACTCGGCCGGGTTACCGAGGCTGGCGAATTTCTCGAGATCAGCGCGGATGCGCTGCGGACAATTATTGCCAAAGATGCCGAACTGAGCGAGATTTTCATGCGGGCGTTTATTTTGCGGCGTCTGGCTCTCATTAGCAGTGGGCAGGGAAACGTCATATTGATGGGATCGCGGCACTGCGCGAATACTTTGCGGATCCGCGAGTTTCTGGCGCGTAATGCATACCCTTTTACTTACGTGGATCTCGATTCTGACAAAGCTTCGCAGGAACTGCTTGACCGGTTTCATGTGAAAACGCAGGAAGTGCCGGTGGTGATTTGTCACGGGAACAAAGTCTTGCGCAATCCGTCGGTTCAAGAATTGGCTGACTGCCTGGGTTTCAACGCCGACATTGATGCGGGGCAGATGCGTGATCTGGTCATTGTGGGGGCTGGGCCTGCAGGGCTCGCGGCTGCGGTTTATGGAGCATCGGAGGGCCTGGACACTTTGGTGATTGAGAAAGAAGCGCCAGGCGGGCAGGCGGGTTCGAGCTCGAAGATAGAAAATTATCTGGGGTTTCCTACCGGAATTTCTGGCCAGGAGCTGGCTGCACGGTCGATTACGCAAGCGCAGAAGTTCGGCGCAAAAATGATGGTGGGACATGATGTTGTGCAATTGGACTGCAAGCAACGTCCCTATCACTTAGTTTTAGATAACGGCGATAAGTTTGCGGCGCATGCCGTGCTTATTTCGACTGGGGCGCAGTACAACAAGCCGCCCATTGCTAATCTGCACCGGTTCGAAGGTCAGGGAATTTATTACGGCGCGACTTATATCGAGTCACAGTTGTGCGGCAACGATGACGTAATTGTGGTTGGCGGAGGAAACTCCGCGGGGCAAGCCGCTGTGTTTTTGGCGCAGGGTGGACAACGCAAGGTTCACATGCTGGTGCGGCGGGACGGATTGTCGGAGACGATGTCACGCTACCTGATTCAGCGGATTACCGATAATCCCGCGATTGAGCTGCATTACAAAACGGAAATTGTCGCGCTCGAAGGTGAGACG
>JBAPWO010000210.1:0-46621 GCA_049283735.1 Candidatus Dormiibacterota bacterium | reverse complement strand
CCGTTGCGGCGCCGGCCGAACCGGCACCTCTTGGCCTTCCGCGATCCGAATCGCGTGGTTACGGGAAAAGCGTCGATCGGAGCATTACTCCCGAACGCTTCTCCTGTCAGCAAGCCTAGCAAAGCGTCGCTGGCTACGCAACTGAAATTCGTGGAAGTCGCGTCGATCGCAACAACGGCTGGTGAATTGTGACGACAGTCACCGGGAACGCCTCATCCGCCGTGGCGGGCAAAACCCGCGCGTATCCGCCGGCCGGTAGGGTACGCGGGTGATCTCCGCCGAACTCGCCGAAGCGATCCGCTATGCCCGGCGGATCGAAGCACTCGGAAGCGACGACCAAGGCACCTGGTCCGGTGGCGTGTGGTTGCGCGCTCGCTCGCTGCCACAGGTCTACGACGTCAACCATCTCATCGTGCTCGAGGAAGGATTCGGGATGTCGATGGAGGAGGTGAGCGCTGCCGCCGACGAGATCCAGGCCGAGCTGCCCAATCGCATCGTCGAGTTCGTCATCTGTGCCGAGTCGGATGCCCTTGCGGCGGCATTCCGCGCCGCGGGATGGCTCGACGAGCCGCTCGGCATGATGGTTCGCCATCGCGAGCCCGATCGCCATGTCGACACCGCGCAGGTGCGGGTCGTCGATCCGATCTCGATGCGCCCGGCGCGCGCGGCGTCGCTAGCCGACGAGCCGTGGGCCACGCCGGATGCGGTTGTCCAGGTTCGCGAGAAGCAGGAACGCGTGGCGCGTGGCGTGCCCACCACGCATCTCGCCGTCATCGTCGACCAAATGGTGGTCTCGTATTGCGAGGTCTACAGGATCGACGACATCGCGCAGGTCGAGAGCGTCGCGACCGTCCCGGATCATCGCCGGCGCGGCTACGCGCGCGCCGTGGTCACGCGAGCCCTGGAGTTGACCACGGAGTGCCGCCTGGTGTTCCTCGGCATGGATCCGGACGACTGGCCGCAGCGGCTCTATTCGCGGCTCGGGATGGATGACATCGGGCGGCTTGCGCGATTTCGCAAAGCGCTCCCGGGTTCAGCGTGAACCCAGGAGCGCTCGCAGTCCCCCCATCCCTCAAGGCCGTCTCCCCCGGCGGATCGGTGCAAAGGTACCGAACGTCGTAAGACTATCAAACACGTCAGCCCAGCGCAAGCACTGAGCGAACGAGTTACCGGAGCGCAACATTCGGGGTGGCGGATAAGACATCGCGGAACTCAGGGCGCGGTGGGCAGGAGTTGCTCGGTCAGCGTTCCGCCTCCGGCGATATAGGCAAGGATGGCGCGATCTGTCAGCCACTCGACCGCGGCTCGGTCGTCGGTGAGCGGATCGGAGGCGGCCGGCACGACATACGCGTGTGCGACCACGAGCGCGGCGAGCACCCTGACGTTCTCCGGCAGGGTCGTCAGGTGCTGAGCCAGCGACGCGGTGGGGATCGCCTTGGACAACCCGACGACGAGCTCATTGAAATGCAGCGCCGGCCACACCAACACCTGTGGGAACTCGGTCGCCACCGTCCCCGCGACCGCCTGGACCAGCTGGTCGTTACCGGGAACGCGCTCGACGTTGAGCGCGACGCCGCCACCGGCATTGAGGTGCGCGCGGACCAGCGCGAAGAACTCCTGGGTCGCGAGGTAGAACGGGATGTACTCCGTCCTGTACGCGTCGACGACGATGAGGTCGTAGCGCCGCGAGGTGGTCGCCAGGTACTCGCGCCCGTCGGCGGTGGTCACGTGCAGGTTGGGGATCGCATCGAGGCCCATGTACTGGCGGGCGAGCTGGGTCACGACCGGGTCGAGCTCCACCGCGTCGATGTCGATGCCCGGATACTCCGACGCCAGGGCGCGCGCCGTGGTCCCGCCTGCGTTGCCGATGACGAGCACGTGATGCAGTGTCCGGGCAAGCATCGGCGGCACCACGAGCGGCATGTCCCACTCACCGCCGGTCAGCGCGGTATCGACCCGGTACACGGATTGGTCCGCGATGCCGTCGTCGAACCGCATCACGATCCTGCCCCCCGACTCGCGCGCCACCTGGATGAACTGGTACGCGGTTTCGCGCTCGGCAAGTGTCCCGGTCGTCTCCTTAACCAGACCCGGCGGGAGGATGAGCAAGACCACGATCACCGCGCTCGCGATCAGCGCTGGACGCAGCAGGAGCGGGATGGACACGAGTGCCACCAGCAGCGCCGCGCTGAGCAGCGTGCGCTGCGTGCCGATCCCCGGGATGAGCACGAGCGCCGATCCGAATGTGCCAATGATGGCGCCAACAGTGGCGAGCGACGAGAGGCGTCCGCTGGTGCGCCCGGCTCTGTCGATGTCGGTCAATGCCAGGCGCAGCGCAAACGGCGAGGCCATACCGAGCAAGGTCACCGGAACGGAGAAGAGCAAGAGCGTCGAGAGGAATGACCCGACCACCGTGCCGACGCTCACCGCGTTGAAGCCCTGCAGCGCCAGGTTGAGGAAGGGCCGTGCGATGAACGGGAGCACCGCCGTGCACAGCGCGGCGATGACGAGGATCAGGCCGAGGACGCGCTGCGTCGGATACCTGTCGGCAACACGCCCGCCGAGCCAGTAGCCGAGCGACAGATAGATGAGGATGAGGCCGATGACGTTCGCCCAGACCACGGTCGACTGGCCGAAGTACGGGGCGAGCAACCGTGTCGCGCAGATCTCCGTCGCCAGGGAGGAGGCTCCGGCTGTGAAGACGACCGCAGGAAGCACGCGTGGGGCCACCCGCGGATCGTAGACGCGCCAGATATAGCGACGGCTCGCCCTGGGGGCGAGCCGTCTTGGGAGGGAGGCTGGATTGGGAGATCACCCGCGGGAATGCACCCGCTGTGACCGCGGGTTCAGTTCGCCGTCGTTCCGCCCGCGGTGGGACACGCATGCGAAGCACCTGGCGTGCTCGACGCCAAGGTTGAAATCGGGGAGGATGCGTTCGCGACGACGAAACCGCCGATGCCGCCGCCGATGAGCAACCCTGCTGCGAGCAGCAGCGCAGCCGGCCCGCGGCCGAGACCACCGAAGCTCCGACGATGCGGCTGGTCGTCGGACCCTACGGTGTCGGTGAAGTTGTCCTGATCCATCGCGAACCTCCTGGGGTGCGTCCACCCGGAGGTTAGAGGGGGCAACCTTTCGAGTCGGTGACGCGGCCCCGGATGCGTGTGCGCTGCGCACCGAAAGCGCCAACAACGCGTCAGTTGCTGCATTCGTGCAGAACGGAACTGAACGACCGTTCGCCGAACACTCGCGGGTTACGCGAGTTCGTAGATGTGGGTCTCGTCGGAGTAATACAGCCCATGGTTCGGACCCTCGACGACGTCGAGACGGCAGCCCGAGGGTCCGAGACGAACCGAGGCGTGCGGACTGCCCGCAGTCGCGATGGCCATGCCCTTGTCGTACGTGCAGAACACGAGGTGGCCGGCGTAGCCTGCCGGCCCGGCCGCGTCGACGAAGGTCGCACCGGTTGGGACATACGTGCTCGCCTCGCTGCTCCAGTTCGGCGCGATGCCCCCACCGCAGGTGGACGCCGCGAGTCGATGGCTGTAGCCATAGCAGTCGGGCCACTGATAGTGAGCGCCGCGAGTCACGTTCAGATACAGCGTGTCGTAGCCGGTGCCGGGACTCCCGGCATCACCTGAGGGGCCGTTCATCGTGATCGCGAGCTGTCCCGTGGCCGAGAAGGCGATGCCGAACGGGTTGCGAAATCCATACGCCCACACCGGATTCTTGGCCCCGAAGGGATTGTTCGACGGGATGGAGCCGTCCGGGTTGTAGCGGAGCACCTTGCCGCGAACGTCGTTGACGTTCTGCGCGCTTGGGGCATCATGCTCGTCGCCAAGGGTCACGTAGAGCTTGCCGTCCGGACCGAAGGCGATGCGTCCGCCCTTGTGGCAGCAGTCGTTTCCGGCCGGGAAGGTTTCGATGATCGTGAGATGCGTCCCGGTGCCGTCGCAGTCGTACCACCGGATGATGTGCTGGGTCCTGTAGCTCGCGTCCGAGTAGAAGGCGTAGACGAAACGGTCGGCCGTGAATGTCGGGCTGATCGCCAGGCCGAGAAGGCCGCGTTCGCTGTAGCTGCCGTTGGACTCGGTGGTGACAGTTCGTACCCTCGCGAAGACCTTTGACGCCCCGTTCTGCCAGACCCTCACCGTCCCAGAGCGCTCGGCCCAGAAGAGTCTTCCGTCGGGTGCGAACGCCAAGGCGGTCGCGAAATTGGCCGGGAACGTGACGCGCGGCACGGGCTCGCTCGACGGCGCGACACACGCATTGGCCGTGGCCGAGGGTGTCAGGGTGGGCGGCACCAATGTCGGTGTCGCCACCGGCGTCACGCTGGCGGACGGTCGGGGCGTCGATCCACAGGCCGCCGCGAGCACCGCCACTCCGGCGAGCGCGAGCCGGCGACGGATCCTCGTCGACCGGTCAGCCGACAGCGGCGGTCGGCTCCTCGTCGGCCGCGATGACGGCGCTGAGGTGTTCGCGTGCCCACGCATCGATCGCATCGATCACCCGTTGGAGGTCGACACCCGCCGGGGCGAGCTCGTACGAGGTGCGTGGCGGCATCTGTGAGTGCACCGTCCGGCGGAGGAGGCCGAGGTCCTCGAGATGATCGAGGCGGACCTTGAGGGTCGCCGGGTTGCACCCGCCGACCGTGCGGCCGAGCTCGTTGAAGCCGAGCGGCCCCTCGAGCAGGGCACGGACGATGTGCATCGTCCACTTCTCCTGCAGCACCTGTATGGCCTCGTGGACCGGGCAATACTCGCGTTCAGCATCCATGTCGTTGATTCTCCATCCCGGTCAAGATCTTAACCTGAGGCTCGGGTGAACGTTGCGCATTGAGGTTCACTTGACAAACTATAGCACTTTACTTCATGATGTACCCTATCGGACGCAATCATGTTCGAGGCCGCCCGGAGCTTTCCCGGCATTCCCAAGGAGTACACGCCATGACGTGGAGTCTGGATCCGCATCACACATCGGTCGCCTTCAGCGCGAAGCACCTCGGCGTCGCCACCGTGCGCGGCAGCTTCGGCCAGGTCACGGCTGACCTGGAACTGGACGATCCGAATGACCCGACGACCGGGAGCGGCACCGTCACCGTCAACACCGCGAGCATCACGACCGGCCAGGAGCAGCGCGACGGTCATCTCAAGAGCGCCGACTTCCTCGACGTCGAGAAATACCCGGAGATTGTCTTCAAGCTGAAGTCGATCAAGCCCGACGGCGACAACTTCAAGGTGACCGGCGACCTGACGATCAGAGGGGTAACCAAGGAGATCACCCTCGATTACGAGCATGGCGGCTCGGTCGTCGATCCCTACGGCAACAACAGGGTGGGTGGCACGCTCACCGGGACCATCAACCGCACCGACTGGGGCCTCGTCTGGAATGTCCCGCTCGGTGGTGGCGGCTGGCTTGTCGGTGAGAAGGTGAAGCTCGAGATCGACGGCGAGCTCTCAGAGGACAAGCCTGCTGCAACCGAGCCTGCCGCGGCAGAGGCCGCAGCCGGCGCGACCGCGTAGCATTAACACAGAGGTTCATGACGATGGCTGAGAGCATTCGCTTCTACTTCGACCCACTCTGCCCGTGGTGCTATCAGACGTCTCGCTGGGCGCGACGGCTCGATGAACTCGGCGTAGTTGATATCGAATGGCGGGTGTTCTCGCTCGGAATCGTCAACGGTGGCGACGAGGGGCGTGCGGCCGCGGACTCCGGGTCCGCGCCGTCGCTCCGGACCGCCATCGCGGTGCGCAACGCGCACGGTAACGACGCCGTGGGGGCGTTCTACAAGGCGCTGAGCGATGCGCGTCATCAGCGCGGTCTGGCACTCGACGACCACGCGGTGATCGAGGCATCGCTTCGCGAGGCGGGCGTCGAGCCGGGCCTGCTGGAGCAGGCGCTGGCGGATCCATCGACGTGGGAGGCCGTGCAACGCGAGCACGATGAGGCGGTCTCGGTGCACAAGGCCTTCGGTGTGCCCACGATCGTCCTCGACGGTGGGGACGGGCCGCACATGTTCGGCCCCATCATCAGCGACATTCCGGACGATGAGGGTGCAGTCGACCTGTGGCGCCACTTCGTCTGGATGGCGCGCAATCCCAATGTCGCCGAGATCAAGCGAGACCGCCTTCCGCTCGACCTCGAGAGCATCCGGCTTTGGCGGCGCGAGCGGGAACGGGAAAAGCAGGCGCAGTCGGCGGCGTGACCACAACGGGAGCCATCGCCCCCGCCCCCAAGACCTCGCGCAAGCACGGCGAGGTCGGTCCCCACTACAAGTGGGTCGCACTCTCCAACACGACGATCGGCATGCTCATGGCGACGGTCAACTCGTCGATCGTGCTCATCTCGCTGCCTGCCATCTTCCGCGGCATCAAGCTGAACCCGCTCGTCCCGAGCAATGTCAGCTATCTGCTCTGGATGATCATGGGCTACATGGTCGTCACCGCCGTCCTGGTGGTGAGCCTGGGGCGCGTCGGCGACATGTTCGGGCGAGTCCGGTTGTACAACCTGGGTTTTCTGGTCTTCACGGTCGGGTCGATCCTGCTCTCGGTGGTGTTCACCACCGGCCCGAGCGCCGCGCTGGAGCTGATCCTGTTCCGGCTGATCCAGGGCGTCGGCGGCGCGATGATCTTCGCCTGTTCCACCGCGATCCTCACCGACGCGTTTCCGCAGCGCGATCGCGGCATGGCGCTTGGGATCAACGCGGTCGCCGCGGTCTCGGGATCCTTCATCGGACTCATCGTCGGCGGACTGCTGAGCACGACTGACTGGCATCTCGTGTTTCTCGTCTCCGTGCCGGTCGGGTTGTTCGGCACGGCGTGGGCCTACCTGAAGTTGCGCGAGACCGGCATCGTGAAACGGTCGCGCGTCGACTGGTGGGGCAACGTCCTGTTCGCGGTCGGGCTGATCTCGGTGCTCGTGGGCATCACCTACGGGATCCAGCCGTACGGAACGCACTCGATGGGGTGGACCAATCCGTCAGTGCTCGCGGCGATCATCGGTGGCGTCGCGCTGCTGGTCGTGTTCGTGATCGTCGAGACCCGGGTCGAGGAGCCGATGTTCCGCGTGAACCTCTTCCGTCTTCGCGGCTTCACCTTCGGCACCGTCGCCGCGCTGCTCAGCTCCATCGGCCGCGGCGGGCTGATGTTCATGGTGATCATCTGGCTGCAGGGGATCTGGTTGCCGTTGCACGGGTACAGCTATCAATCGACACCGTTCTGGGCGGCGATCTTCATGCTGCCGCTGACCGCGGGCTTCCTCATTGGAGGGCCGACCTCGGGGTTTCTGTCTGACCGGCTTGGCGCGCGCGGGTTCGCGACCGCGGGCATGATCTTCTCGGCGTTCGGCTTTGGCATGCTGATGTTCCTGCCCGCCAACTTCTCGTACCTGCCCTTCGGGTTGCTGCTGTTCCTCGTCGGCGTGTCGATGGGGATGTTCGTTGCGCCCAACACCGCCGGCGTGATGAACTCGGTGCCTGCCGATCGCCGCGGGGTGGCGTCGGGCATGCTGGCGACGTTCCAGAACAGCGGCATGACGCTGTCGATCGGCATCTTCTTCTCCTTGATGATTGCGGGACTCAGCTCGACGTTGCCGTCGACGATGTTCGCCGGCCTCACCGCCCACGGCGTGTCGGCGACGATTGCGCATCACGTGGCGAACCTGCCGCCGGTGGGATCACTCTTCGCGGCCTTTCTGGGCTACAACCCCATGACCACGCTGCTCGGACCGTCGCTGCATACGCTGAGCGCGAGTCAGGCCGCGTACCTTTCCGGCCAGACGTTCTTCCCGAACCTGATCAGCAACCCGTTCATCGTGGGCATGCACATCACGTTCGCATTCTCCGTGGTCATGATGCTGGTCGGGGCCACGGCCTCCTGGCTGCGGGGCGCAAGTCCGGCGCGGCCGGCGGCGGCGCCGCGCGTGGCTGTTCGGACGGAGGCACTGAGCCCGCCGGTCAGCTAGCCCCGCCATCCGCCGGGGACAGGGCGGCTATTCCTATGCCCGAGTTGCGGTGTCGAACGACGGCATGGACCGTGCCGAATCCGGGAAGGTGGTCGGATCATGCTCGGGGGCTCGAAGTGGCACTTCGAACCAGACGGTGACGCCGTCGGCGTCGCTCTCCGCACCGACATCGCCTCCATGCGCGGCGACGAGCTCCTTGACGATCGCGAGGCCGATGCCGGCACCACCACTCCCACGCGCCCGGCTGGGATCAGCACGGAAGAAGCGCTCGAATATATGCGGGAGCGAGCGATCGTCAATGGTTTCGCCGATATCGTGGACCGAGACACGCACCGACGGGCCGCGTTGAGCAAGACTCACATCGATCGCGGTTCCGGCCCGCGCGCACCGGATGGCGTTATCGACAATGTTGCCGACAACCTGACCGAGCCGTCCGGCGTCGCCGACCACCACGAGACTGCTCTCCGGTGCGCTGATCTGCCAGGTGAGGTGGTGCCGCTCCATCTTGGCATCGAAGCCAAGGACGACCTCGCGCACCACGGTCTCGAGATGCACCCAGTCTCGCGCCATCCGGTCGCGCGCCAGCTGGGCATCCGCCAGACCGCGTAAGTCCTCGACCAGCGCGATGAGCCGTCCGAGCTCCGAATGCGCCTGCTGCAGCCGTTCGGGTGAGGCGGCGATGACGCCGTCGCGCATGCCCTCGATGAGCCCCAGGAGGTTATGGAGTGGGGTACGCAGCTCGTGGGCCGCGTCATTGGTCACCTGACGACGCAGCTCCTCGAGACGCTGCAATGACTGCGCCAGCTCGTTGACGGACTCGGCAACGCCGCCGATCTCGTCGCGGCGACTGGTCTCGACCAGTGCCGGCGCGGCTCCACGGGCCATCCGCCGTGTTGCCTCGCGAACAGCCGTCAACGGCCTCAACGCGAGTGTCACCGCCGCGAAGCTGAGTCCGGCTGCGACGACGGCTGCAATCGCGATCGTCGGATAGATCTGGGCCTCGAACGCGGCATCGTAGGCGCGCTGTCCTGCGGCGGGATCGACCGGCTGCCCGGCCGCGTGCATGATGACCATGAACTGCTGCTGCGCGATGTTGTGCATCAGGACGATGATCGTCAGGACCGTCGCCGCGATGACGATGAGGTTGAGGACAACGAGCTGCCACCGAAGGCCCAAGGCGCTCCATTGACGTCTGAGCACCGTCAACAAGCGTTGCGATGAAGCGGGCACCATGCTCAGATCCCCTGCGCAGTGATCTTGTATCCCACCCCGCGGATGGTGACAACCGCGGCATTCGCGTGTGCGGCCTGCAGCTTCTCGCGCAGTCGAAACACATGAACGTCGACGGTCCGTTCCAATGCCGGAAGGCGATCGTCGGTGTACAGCCGGTCGATCAACTGGCCGCGGGTGAGCACCCATCCGGGCCGCTCCAGCATCGCCGCAAGCAGTCCGAACTCCACGTGCGTCAGCGCGACCCGCAACCCGTCCACCGCGACCTCGTGACGGGTGGGTGAAAGCTCGAGATTCCCCAGCCGGAGCACCGTCGGCGGTCGCGGGCCGATCTCAGAGCGGCGAAGGAGCGCATCGACGCGCGCCAGGAGCTCGCGAGGGCTGAACGGCTTCACCAGGTAGTCATCGGCGCCGGCGCGCAGCCCAGCGACTCGGTCAGGCTCGTCGGCCCGCGCGCTCAGGAACAGGATGGGCACGATCGATCCGCCCCGCCGGATCTCGTCGCAGATCTCGAAGCCGTCCTTGCCGGGCAGCATGACATCAAGGATCAAGCAGCGCGGCTCGGTTTGACGGACGTAGCCGAGGGCTTCGTTTCCAGTACGGCAGATGACCACACGATGTCCCGCACTCTCGAGATACGCGCGGACAACCTCGCCGGTGGTCTGGTCGTCTTCAACGACCAGGATCGGAGCTCCGAGCGACGCCTGCTCTGGTCTGATCGGAGCTTCGTCGGCGTGGGTAGATCTGCCGTCTGACACCGGCCTCTGGATGGTCACGACTCACCATTTTGCGAAAGTCGCCGAGCAGCCGGGCGGCGCACCGCCACCCGGCTGCAAGTTCAAGCGATTCGGATGCCCGCCTTGGATCTATGCAGAGACCGTGACCAACGCGAGACCCGAGGTCGCCGCGGGCAGTCCGCTGGCTGCAGATTGGTTCACTGCCCCAAGATCGCCCGAGGTGCTCACCGGTGCCGAGGCGATCTCGGTCGAGGTCAGGACGAAGAACCAACCGGCCCCGGTGACCTCGTCGATGGGATGGACGCCGACGGTGGCCGCCACAGCCGACCGCAGGGTCAGCCCGGCGCCGGGACCGATGTTGTACGAGGAGACGGTGCCGGAACCGGCGTTCGCGAGGTATGCGCGGTTGCCGGTAGCGTTCACCACCAGCCAGCACGCAGCTGCCTGTGACTCACCGACCTCGCTGATGGGATGCAAGGCGCCGGCCTCACCAACGCGGTAGGACGTCGCTGCGCTGACCCCACCTGCACCGCCACCCGCATCGGAGACGATCGCCTCACCACCGGCGCTGAAGCCGAAGCCATACGGGGCCGCTCCTGTTGACGCGGTGTCGTGCAAACCTGTGAGCTGGCCGTCCGCGGTCACTTTGAAGGTGTCGATGCTGCTGCTCACCTTCTCGGTGACGATGACCTGATCTCCCGACGGCGTGAACCCGACCTGCTCAGGCGTCGCCGCTGCCGGCGAGAGGGAGACCGCCGCGTGGGACGAGGGTGCGAGGGCATGGCTGGTGAGCACGAGACTGGCGACGGTCTTGCTTCCCTGGTTGAGGACCGCAACCCGGCGACCGCTGGCGGTGACGCTCACGGGATCGATGCCACCGGAGGGTGCGATGTCGACAAGCCGAAGGCTTCCGTTGGAGAGGATCCGGAAGTACGAGACGGTGTTCGATCCTGCATTGACGACGAGCAGGGCGTGCCCGCCGCCGGCGAGCGTGACCGCCCCCTGCGAGCCGAGCCCGGCCCCGGTGCCGTCACCCCCAGTGGCGAAAGTACCAATCGACGTCAGGCTGCCGCCGCTTGCGACCCAGAACGCCAGCACCGCGTTGCCGCCGCCAGCCGACGTCTGGTTGCTCTCGGTATAGACATACGAGCCTGCAGGGTGGTCGTGCCCGGCGGTGCTTGCACCGACTCCGGTCGCCGCGGCGACGGAGATCGCGCCGGCAAGCAGGGTGCTAGCCAGTCCGATGCCGAGATTCTTGAGGGAAAGGTCTGCCATTTGATCCGCGCCTCCTGGTGCGTGGCTCGGGGCGAGCCATCTGTGGACACCGGCACCAGGGTTGGGCACGAACATTTCGCTGGTGTTTCGATCCGAGAGCAACCAGTCGAGCGGGCTAAGGGATCTGGGCGACGTTCTCCACCGACGGCACATGCACGATCAGTACCGGCACGCGACTGCGGCTCAACACGGCGTGACTCACGCTGCCCAGCAAAAGGGAGCCGGCGTCGCCTCGCCCTCGCGAGCCGACGACGATCAGATCATGGTTGCTTGCCGCTGCCCGCTCGAGCAGCGCCTGGGCCGGAGCCGCCTCGACGACAAGAACTTCGGCGCTTACCTCCGCGGGAATCGCGCTCTTCGCCTCGTCCGCGATCGCCTGCGCGTCAATGCGGACGCCCGCGACGAATTCGTCGATGGCGCTTTGCGGCAGCGGGGCGACGGGGCCCCAAGGCATCAGCGTGCTGTAGGCGACGAGGACGGTCAGTGACGCCTTCTGTGTACGCGCGATGTCCACCGCCTGGGTGAGCGCGACCTGCGCGTGCTGCGATCGATCGACGCCGACGAGAACGCTTGTGAACATGATCAATCTCCATTGGTCTGGGTTCGCGGTCCTGCAGATTCTGAGGCATTAGCGGGGAGCGCCCGCCCGCGTGTGAGAGCGGACTGTCCGGGAACCGTCCGCGAGCCACTCCTAGAGTTCAGCTTCCGGCCCCGAGCGGGCCAGTCGGACCGAGGGTTGAGGAGCGTCCGCCATGCTGGTACTTGCCGTCAACGCAACGATTCACTGGCTTACCCTCGTGAGCCAAGTATCGCCGAACGATCCCCTCTCGCAGCAGGTGCTCGCTCGAGTCGCCAACCCACTCCTGACATCGGCGCAATTCCTGATTCCCGCTGCCGTCGCGATCAGTGGAATTCACAAAATGATGGAGCACCGGGAAAGTGGCGGTAGCTTCATGGTCGATATGGTCACGAAGGGCGGTGGAGCGATCCTTGTGTTGCAGCTCGTGAAGTCGATCTCCGGAGTCGGCTGATGAGCCCCGAGATATATCTGCTTTCCATACCGCTCGCGCGGCATCGAAACATTGTCCCGCGACCTCGCCGCAGCTATTCGCTGCCCCCCGGGTCCGGAGTGCAAGAGCCCGAACACCCAAGGCATGGTGTGACCGACACGCTTGTTGCCCCGAGGCATGCGGGCACGATGCAGCGCATCGATCCCGGCTGATCTCACCAGGCACGCCGGCCGTGGTCATCGCAGCCAACTGGTGGAATCCGATCAGCTGGCTACAGAACGTAGCCGGTTTCTTCCACGGCGCATACGACGCTGGAGGCGCAGTGCTGAACGTGCTGGGCGGTGCGCTGACGATTCTCACGCAATTTTTTCGGTTCTTCTTCGATACCGGTCATTTCATCGCCGATGCCGTCAACTGGATCACCGGCGCGCTCTTCCCACCGGAACTGCAGACCTGGTTCCTCGGCACCATCGGCCAGCCGGGGCAGCCGTGGAATTCAGCGCAGATCTACGAATCCTTGTACCGAGGAATGATTCCGCCGGCGTTGATGATTGCCGGCGTTGCAGCCGCCGGCCGCATCATCCGGGCGCTCGTCGACCATCGGACCGGGTCCATTGAGACCATCCTTTCAGTCCTGCCGAGGTTTCTTCTCGCGGTTGCAGTCATCGGTGTACCGGGTACCCAGGTCAGCATTGGCTATACGGCAATCGTATGGTCCATTGACGCGTCGATCGCGGTCTCGGGAGCCATTGTGGCACTCATCGTGCATGCGTCACTTCTCAGCGGATTCCAACCGGGTCAAGGATGGTTCAGTCATGTCTTTGGGGTACTCGCCGCTACGAGCCACGACATGGTCGCGGTCGTCGTCGGCGGGATTCCTCTTCTGATCCTCGTGCTGTACACCGCCTTTCTGATGGTCGTTCGCACCGTGATGCTTGGTTTCTGTGTCGTAGCAGCGCCACTGTGCCTCGCCACCGTCGTATTTGATGCGAACAACAAATTCTTCCATTGGTGGCTCGACCTGCTGGGCAGCGTCCTGCTGACTCCGCTGGTGCTCGGCATGGCGATCGCGCTGAGTTTGACGCTTGCGTCTCATGTCGTCAGCGCCTTCACAGTTGGCCCGCTGCTCGCCGTCGTCATAATGTGCGGCGGACTCTGGTTCGCGGGCAAGATGGTGCATCAGTTAACCTGGCGCGGCTTCAGTCACGGCAGCGCGCTCGCCGGGTTCGCCGCGGGGATCGCCACCATGACGGCGCCGGTGCATCGCTTGTCGTCCGCAGGCTTCATGGCGGAGGCGCTCGGAGCGAATCGCGATGGCGGGAACTCTGCAGTGAACTTAATGAAGCGACTCGGGCTCGCGGCTCAGGGCTTGAGTCCCTCCGGAGTGGCTCCGGGCGCGCTTGCCGCTGGGAACTTCGCCCCCGTGAGCCATGGCGTGGACCTCGTAGCCTCGGATGGGCCGCCAAACATGGCCGGAGCGCTCGGATCGGACGGGCAGGCGGCCGTTGCGGGAGTAGAGAAGATGTTCTCGCAGCACGCATTCAACGCCTTCGGCGCCGCGCACGCCAAATTGATCGGCGCGTCGACCCGTGATCAGCCGTATGGCTCGCTGTCGTCCGGCGATCGGGCCAAACTCGCGTGGAACCGGGCGTCGCCGCGCAATCAGGCTGCATTTGCCAATGACTTCTTGTCCGAGTGGCTCGGCGCCGGTCCTGACCATGACCGCGAGCCCAGTCTCAGCAGTGGCATGCCGGCGCTCGAAGCAGGAATCGCGTGAGCGGCGTGCGAGTCCCCCTGGCGGTCGACGCCCAGGTGCGTGTGCCATTCGGCCCTATCATGGTGCCGCTTCGCGCACTTGTGCTCTTGACAGCGGCCGCACCGATCGCTCTGGCATGCCTGAGTCTCGGCGCGCTGTCTGTCGGTTCGCGCCTCGGGCTCGCAATCGCGGTGATGATGCTCGGGTTCACGGTCGCGGCGCCTATGCGTGAAGGCATCTGGATCGGAACATGGTGTCTCTATCGCGTGAGTCGTCGTCTCTTGACCACGGCTGTGCTCGACGGTGAGCGGCACCGTGCGCGCGTTCAGTCTGCGGGAGGCGCGATACAGGTGTCGAGAATTCGACGTGAGATCGCCTGGCGGCCACCGGTGCGAGCGCTCCTCCATTTGACCGGCTTGCCAACGTTGAGCGGTGCGGATGCAGGAGTCGTTCGCCTGAACCCCGGAGGTGCTCGCGGGATCCTCATGCTCGAGGGCCCTGGGGGATCCCCGGCGAGTGAGGGACACGCCCGTTGGTGCTCGACCGTGATGCAGTGGCTCCTGGCCCTGGATTGTCCAGCGCAGCTGGTCAGCGTCGTCAGCAATTTCGACAGCCACCGTGCTCAAGGCGCCTTCGATGAGCGGGTCAAGGGTTGGCCGGCTACTCGACTCGCGGAGCTCGAGCGCGATCTGGCCGGCAAGGTTGCCGAGCAGAGCCTCGGACTCCGCCATTTCGTGGTGCTCTCGCCAGGACTCGCAGCCGCCGACGGAATCCCATGGCTCAGCCGCGCGACGCGCCTGCCGCGAGCTTTTGAGGCCAGCGATGACGACGCGACACGAGCCCTCCTCTCAGCGTTGCGGACGGCGCCAGGCCTGGGGTTGGCAGCAACGATCGCGGATCGTGATGACATCGCCGATCTCTTCGTGGATACCGCTGTCGGTGCGAGGAGTGCTGCGGTCAGCGGCGCGGGAGTTGTGCGGATCGGGGACGAATTCCAGATCGCCCTCACCGTGACGCGCCTGCCTCCCACGGTTCATTCCGGTTCCGTTGTTGACGCCCTCGTCCGCAGCCGCGCAAAAGGCTACGCGAGCCTTCATGTGCTTCCGGTGGATGCGAAGGTTGCACGCACCGTGCTCGATCGCCGCGCGGCGATGCAGCGGTACACCGCCCGCGAAGGGAACGATGGCATCGACAATCAGGTCGCTCTCGCCGACACGACGGCGGCTCTCGCGGCGATCGCTCAGCGTCAACTCATTCCATGCCGGATTGCGTTGGGCTTTGCGGTGCGAGACTCGGTCCTGTCCAAAGCAGCAGAAACGGCAGAACGGCTCGACGGCCTTCTCCGAGGCCAGGGATTTGACATCGTTCAGCCGACGTCGCCAGGCCTGCTGCCGTCCTTGGCCGTCACACCGGGAGGTTCACCGCTCGGGCGCAGTCTTCAGCTGACGTCCGACGCGGTTGCCGCATGCCTGATCCCAGCTCTGGGGACGCCATTCTCGGATCAGCGACAACCGCTCATAGGTATCAACCAGCTCACCGGAGCGCCGGCATACCTCTCAATCTGGAGTAGGCCAAACCACAACGCGGTGGTCGTCGGAAGCTCCGGATCGGGCAAGAGCGTGGCTGCGAAAACAATGCTTGTTCGGCATGTGATGGAGGGTGCCTCTGCTGTGGTCATCGATCCTGACTCGGAGTACCGACGGGTCATGAAGGCGATCGGAGGACTCCATTTCGAGCTCGGTGAGGACGCGCTCAACCCGCTGGCCCCTGGCTGCGATGCGCCGCCCGACTTGGCGGCGAGCCTCCTGCTCCCGGTGCTCAGCGTCATGGCTGGTGACGAGAAGGGAGTCAAGGACGGTCGGCCGATCCGGCGGTTGCCCGACGAGGATCAAGGGTGGATCCATGGCGAGATCGCCTCCTTCTTTCGCAAGCGGACTCGAGAGCGACCCGGTGCCGAACCGGTCATCCGCGACCTCGTTGCCTTCATCGAGTCAACCTCCGCGGCGCAAGCGCTGACGCGGCGTGAAAAGGATCGGTGCCGGATCATCACGGCGCGTCTTCGACGGTTCACTCAAGGTGATCGAGCCCAGATTTTCGATCGGCCATCCACATTTCGCGTCGGCGACCGACCGGTCTCAATCGGCCTTCGGAACTTCGCGTTGACCTACGCGGCCGATCTGACGCCTGCTCTCGCGGTCGTGTTGACTGCCGTTCTTGCCGCTCTCGGCCGAGATCAAGGACGACTGATCGTTGTCGTGGACGAAGCCCACCGCGTCACGATCGATCCGGACGCCGGTGAGGTGCTCGGTCAGCTCGTCCGGCAGGCTCGCAAGCACGGCGCGGGCGTCTGGATGTGTTCGCAGCAGGTTCACGACTTCGTCGGCACCGAACTGGGCAGAACTCTCGTTGCAACCGCGGCAACAAAGGTGATCCTCGGGGTCGAAGAGGCCGCGCTTGCCGACGTTCGCGACGTCTTTGGCCTGGGCGACGATGAGATTGCGGCAATCAATCCACCGGTTCAAGGACGGGCGGTGCTGCTGTCCGGCGGCGAGCGAACCGTTGTGGCGATCGTGCCTGGACCGGCCTTGCTTGCGCTTGCGCAATCGTCGCCCGAGCCGAGATCTCTACCCGTCGCCGCGTTCGCGGGCTGAAGCGGTGGCGCTCCCTGCCGCAATCGGCGCCGCACTTTCGAGGGTTCGGTCCGTAGCGGCGCTGACTTCGGCTGTCGGCGGTGGGTCCTCGCGGCGCACAGGACGGCGTTTCGGGTCGTACTGCCTCGTGCCCTGCCTCGGTTGCGGCGCATGTTCCGCGGTCGCGGGTATCGTCGCTCTGTCCATCGGGAGCGGGCTTGTCGCCGCCACGGCGTCGCTGATTGGTGTCGGGAGTGGCCCGTCCTGCCAGGCAGAGACGGTGAGTCCCTGTGCGGCGCTACGCGGGTTTGTCGTCGGTGCCCCGATGAACTGTCCGAACCTGTACGTCAGCCAGGGATTCGGGGACACTCCGTGGGAGCACCCACATAGCGGTATCGACATCGTGTGCCCGCCTGCAACCATGGTGGTCGCGGTCGCGGATGGAGTCTTTCATCAAGCTCTGGGGCCGCCCATCACCTGCCGGTACCCCCCCGGGCGGACCGGCGGCCTCGGCACGTACGGCGTCCTCGACGCCGGCGGCAGGACATACCTCTACGGCCATCTCGAGGCGTTCGCCGCGCCCGACGGAGCGCATGTGATCATCGGGCAGCCAATCGGCTTCGAGGGGGCCACCGGATGCGCAACCGGCGATCACCTTCACTTCGAAGTTCTCGAGCGTGGCCGGCCGGTCGACCCATGCCTGGTCCTGCCAGCCGGATACCCCGATCCACACGATCCCACCGGGTTGCGGTGCTGGGGCTCCGCCTCGCCGTGATCGTGCGTTCACCCACCCATCCCCGATTGTCCTATGCTCATCCCTGCCTGGCGGCGGGGCGATTCTCAGGGAGGGGTGTATCGCATGAGTCGTAGAAGGCTGGCTGCTGCCATGTTCTTCAGCGCGGTTATCGTCGTCGTACTCGGGCTGATCGTATATACAGAGCAGACGAACGCGACTCAGACCACGGCGGTGTGGATCGTTACGCATGATGTCGCCGCGGGGGCAGCCTTCAGCGCCGACGATGTCCAGCTCGTTCAGATTCGTGCGGGATCTGGTGACTTCAACTACGAGGTGGCCGGCCCAGCGACGTTTCACGCGCTCTTCGCTCGAAAGCTTCTGGTCAATGACATCTTGCGGAGCGACGATCTTGTCCCCGTGACGGCCGAATCAGAAGTTGCGATCACCCTCGAAGCCGCCCCGCCCTTGACCGCGGGCGAGAACATCGACGTGTTCGCAGCTCTCTCGGGTAGTCAGCAGGTTCTCATCGGGCGTGACCTGATCGTCAACACCGTATCCGGGGGATCCGTAACGGTGCTTGTTCCAGTGGCCGATGAAGCATCGTGGATCACGGTCGGAGCATCAAACGTTGCGCTGCATGCGGCACTCACCGTGCCTGGCGCACAGATAGCGGCATCACCGCTCAGCGCCGATGCCGCGATACATATCCTTTGTGGGAGTGCGTGCGGGGGGCTCTCGGGAAGCGCGACAACACCGTGACGTTGCTCCTGGGTGTCTGTACCACCCGCTCCGGGCAGACCTCCACGTCGTGGGCAACCAGCTTGGCCTGGTCGCTCGCGGCACGCCGCTCCGTGATGCTCATCGATTGCGATATGGAGGGCGGCACCATCGCGGATCTGCTCTATCTCCGACTGGATGACCGGGGACTTGCCAACTGTTTCGGCGATAGAGCGGTGACGGCGGCCGTGCTGGCTGCCCAGTCAATCCCCGTGCCAGACCGGCCGGGATTGCGAGTGATCCCGGGGCTGCGCAGCAGCTATGGCCTGGAGATCGGCGATTGTCTTCGTTCGATTGCGCCGGCACTCGACGCTCTTGCGTGTGACACCGTCGTCGTCGATCTCGGGCATCCATGGGCGCACACAAGCCTCCGCTCCCCGCGGGCAGCAGCAGACGCGGTCTGTGCAGTCTTTGATCGCGTCTTCATCGTGATACGCGACGACCCGGCGTTGCTTTCGAGAAGCATCGACGTCCTCCGCACCGCGCGCCCTCCGCACGGCGAATTGGTGGTGTGTGAGCAGCGAGGAGCCACCCACCGACGGGTCATGGTCGAGAGCCTTGAACGCGAACTTCCTGATCTCCCAATCCGGCGAGGGTGGGTCTGGGACGAACGACGCGCCGCTCGGGTCGCCGATACGGGGCGTCCGACGATCCTATCCGGCGTCGAAGCGGAGTTGCATCTGTGACCTCCATTGCCGTTGGCGTGCCAGCCATATCCGGCGGTCACGGCTCTCCCGTACAGGTCAGCCGGTGGCCTCACATTCCGACTGAGGAGCGCGAGGTAGCGGAGATCATTGCCGCCTCGGTGCAACGATCGAGAAAGGGGGAACCGGCTTGCGTCCTGCACGAAGAGCGCTTGGGTGAGGACGTTGCTAGCGTCATTGACCAGGCTATCGAGTCGCCGCAGACCAGCGGGCTGCCGCTCTCGGTGGTCGCAGAGCTTGCTCGCAATCCCCGTTACCGGGCGACCACCCAGCGAAACGCGATCATTCTCGGATCGCATCTCCATCCGCTGTCGCTGCTGATCTACGGAGCGGAGCTCGAGAACATCACCTGCCTCGGCCACGACCACTGGCTGGTGAGCACGGTCGGCCGGAAGCTCTCACTCATAGGTGACAGCCCATTCTCGAGCGATGAAGATGTCCTGGAGTTCTTTCGGGGCGTCGTGCGCATGCGCGGGGTGACCGGTGATCAGTCGATCACGGACGCGTCTCCGATCGCAGAGGCGAACGTCGGCAGTGTGATTCGACTCTGCGTCGCGAAGCGACCTGCGGTATCCGGGCGTTCCGATGTAAAAGCCGCCATCAGGGTGCCTGCACGTTCGAAGGTGCGAGATCTTGGCGACTACGTGTCGCAGATGATCATCCCACGCGGGGTTGCAACATTCGTGGAAGCGTGCGTACGCGGCCGCGCCAATTTGATGATCGCCGGGGGCACGTCCACGGGAAAGACGACTCTACTGCGTGTTCTCGCGGGGATGGTCCCCGAGGATGAGCACATCGTGGTGGTTGAGGACGGAGCCGAACTACACCTCGACCAGGACCGCGGCGATGGCCGGCAGTGGCACGCGCTTACCACTGCTGTGTCGACCATCCCGTCGATTCGAGCAGACGCCGGCGCACAGCATCTCACCATGTTCGATCTCGTACGCCACGCGCTCCGGTTTCAACCCGACCGACTCATCCTCGGTGAATCCCGAGGTGAGGAGATGGCCGCGGTGTGCAAAGCACTGATGACAGGCCACGACGGATCGATGACGACGATCCATGCCGAGGATGCCGAGCTCGCCATCGAACAAGCAATGCAGTACGTTATGGAGAACGCCCGTTTCGCGGGAAACGAGAGACTGGCGCGGCGGATCGTGGAACAGGCCGTCCACGTGGTCGTGCACATCGCCAACCAGGACGGACGCCGACGCATCACCGGGGTGGTTGCAGTCGAGCGCGGAGGGAATCACAAGTGGGTGTACCGCCAAGCGGATAGCGGAGGGCTGGTTCGGGGAACGGACCTTATCGGCAACCTGGGGCGCCTTGCACCCCGAATCCGCGCCTTCCTCCCCAGCGACGAGGTCCCCGAGCCATGACGCTCGGCGCCCAGCTTCCCGAGCCGGTGATCCTCGTTGCCGGGGTCGCGGGGATCGTCGCCTGCGGGTGTGCCGGGATCGCCGCAATTCTCGGGGTTCAGCCCCTTGCGAGGAGCTCGCGACACCGCACGATTCCTCTGCTCGAACACGAAAAGGACGTGGCCGCAGCGCTGGGATGGCCTTGGCGCCGCTGGGTCGCGCTGCGTGCCGGCGTGACGCTTGCGGGGGTTGCCGTCGGATTTACAACGCAGATCTGGTTCCTGACCTTCCTCCTTGGCGCTATCGGGTTCTTTGGTGTGCGATTCCTCGTCGCTGGTCGTGTTGCGCGGAGGCGGCTGAGCATGGAGCGCGCCTTTCTCGTCCAGCTTCGAGCCCTGCGCGATCGTATGGCGGTCGGCAATCAGTCATTGGACTCCGCCCTCCAGGAAATTGGGCGCAATCCCGGTCGTGAGCTGACCTACGTGCTGGAACCATGGGCACAGGGCGGTTCGGTCACGGGGAATATCGTCCGGAGCGGTCTACGCTCCCGTTCGCCTCTCGTGGAGCATGCCTGCGCTGTCCTGATCTGGGCGAGAACGCGCAGCCTCGACGGCCTCATATCCGCGATCGATGATGTGCTGCTCCCCGTTGGCGAGGCGCAACTTCAGGTTGAGGAGGAGTCGCTGGTCACCCTGACCCAGCAGCGAGCGGTCACGTTCGCCATGTCGGCACTCATGACCGTCATGTTCGTGAGTCTCGTGCGCGTGGCCAGCTTTCGGGCGTACTACGCCACGTTCGCGGGCACCGTCGTCCTCCTCGTCGCCATCGCGATGTTCTTCGCCTTGATCGCAATGCTTGGGCGCATCGCCCGAACGGCGCGCTGGACTCGCTGGGATCTCCATCAGGTCCAGGACCAGGAGTTGCATCCCCATGGCTGATGCCATACCCTACGGCGCCGTTGCGATGCTCGCGATTGGAGCATGGGTCGCCGGCGTCGCTCTCCTGGACGTGTTTACCGCCGCTGACGCACGCGCCTGGCGACGCATGACCCACCTCCGGGGATTCGCAACCCGCGGGTCGGCGTTCGAACGAGTTGCTCGTCGAGCCCCGATGCTGCAGCGTCTGCAGGCTGAACTCAACCTCGAGCGCCTCCTCGGTCAGGCGAACAGCGTCGATACGCCGGCGAGCTTCCTCGCGCGAACTGGTGCGATCGCGTTGATCACCTTTGCGCTTCTACTCGGCATCACGGCTGGCGTCAGAGCATTGGAGGGCGATTGGCCAGTTGCGCCGTGGGCGGCCCTGCTGATCGCGATTCTGATTCTCCCGCTTGCGCTCGTCGATCTTCGTCGGCGCGCAAGCGGAGCACGCGAGTCGTCGGCCCGAACGCTCGGGGACATGCTCATGGCGGTCGCTGTCATGACTGACAGTCGCGGACTGCAACTCGATGACGCGGTAAAGGTCATGTCGCGCTGCGCGCGGGATGCCGCTCTGCAAAATCTCCTGGATCGAGGCGGATTCAAGAGGCTGGTGGGGAGCTCATATCGCTCGACGGCGGAGAAGTATCGGCTCATCGGAGGGGCGTATCGGATTCAAGAATTCGTCGACGTTGCCGACGCCGCGGCGACCACCAATGTTGGAGTCCCGGATCGGGTTGCCTACACACGCCTCGCTCTGACGGTGTATCAGGAGCGTCTCGCGGACGCCCGTGTGCAGGCGGCGCGGGCGAAAATTCTGATCACACTGCCTATAGCCGGAATGCTCATCCCCCTGCTGCTCCTGATCGGAGCCCCAACATTCCACGCAATATCCGCGGGGTTGGGAGGCTAGCGGACATCGTGCGGAGAGCCACCCCCGCCCTCATCCTGATCGTGACCATGCTCGCCGTGGCGTGGTTTGTGCTGCGCGCGCCCGATGTCGCCCAGGCATACGTCTTCTTCACGATGGGAATACCTAGCCTCGCCGCGGGGGAAGCGGTGATGACGTTGCTTGCCTGGCTGGTTGTTGTGGTCGCTGCGGGCGCAACGTTCTTGGGCGTCTTCCGAGGGGTCCGGGCGTCGCGGGTTCGCGCACATTCCACCTCGTATGCGTCCCTGTTTCTGGTCGTCGGGCTGCTGCTTCTCGCGGTTGGTGCGGTCGAGCGAGAGCTGCCCGCGGCATCGATGTGCTGCGGGTCGGGGCCGGCGAACATGCGCGAGGCGATACAACTTGCGCACTGATCAGACTGTTTCGCGCGCGATTGTCGTGCTTCTGGAAGATGACGAGACTGCCGATGCAGTCGCGCGGACGCTTGATGATCTGTCGTCCGATGGCGGCCGCGTGATCACCTTGCTGCCGCCCACGCGCGGCATCGGGTTCTTCGCGGACGGCACCGAGCAACGACAACTCGACGCGTGGTGGGATGCGCAGATTCCGCGCGAGGCGCATGTCAGCTTCGTCCTCGAGGACCGGGACGGGCTGGCGGAGTGGCTGACCGGAATCGATGGGTCATGTTATGTCGGGGTTACGTCGACGCCGCGCCTCTCCGCCTATGACCACAGAACTGGTGTGCGCGTTCTCATGGCTCGATCTCCACTGGACTACGTCGCCGCCGTCATGAGCGACCTTGTGGATGAGGGAACGTACGGTGAGGTGGAAGCAAGCCGGATGCGCTCGCTGGCTGCAGCCTTCACCCGGGAATCGGTCTCGATCTCTGCGGGCGCAGCCGGCGACGGAGAGAACGAACCGGGCCCGGATCCGTTCGACCTGCTCATCGCAATGAGCCTTGGCCAGGCAGACGCGGCTGCCGCAGCCATGAGACACGTGCCCGCACCGAGGAGTGAGCTACAGGCGTCAGCGAATCGTGGATTTCGTCTACCAGGTTGGACGCGCCGAGTCGGGCCCCGGCGAACGCCGAACGATATATCGAACACGAATTTGGCCAATTTGCTCGTCATGCGAGGGTCGACCATCGTTGCCGTCGGATCTCGCAAAGGCGGCGTGGGCAAGACAAGTCACGCGGCAGGCGTTGCCATCGTGGCGGGAACCGCGCTGGATGCCGTAGGCCGCTGCGCTGCCATCGTAGATGCGAACGTCGCCAATCCCGATGCGTGGGGACAACTCAACCTCCCGCACGGCGCCGCGACGGTGCGCGACATGATCGTCGCGCTGGCCGCTGACCGGGAACTTCCTCGACCTGTGCACGCGTCGACCCCGGCGTTGGCGTGCTACCCGGAGGCTCGCGAAACCTCCGAATACTCGCGAACCGAGATCGGATTAATGGCCGCTCACCTCCGCTCGCGCTATCCGCTGGTCATCGTGGATATGAGCAACCGGCTGCCGGATCCTACAGCTGGTCCCGCGGCTGCCGCAGCCGCCTACTGGCTGGAGCACGCCGACGTCCTGGTGCTCCCGAGCGCCGCGTCAAAGCAGGACTTCAACGGCGTGCTCGACTACCTCGACGTGCGTGACCTGCCGCCCGTTATTGTCGCGTCGCTCGTTGCGCGGACACGGCGCAATCGCGAGCATCCGTTGGCCAAACGCTACATGACCGCGATCGCGCATCGAGTCTACCGAGTCGTGGATATTCCAGATGATGCGGAACGGGTCCGGTATGCAGGCATGCAGGGTGTCCCGGTCGAAGTCGTGTCAGCTCCACTTCGAGCGGCGTATCGAGAGCTGGCTGAAGCGATAGCGCTCGCGCCGCAGGCGGTCGCGCGTTGAGCCGGTGGATCGGCGTCGTGATGCGCCGCGGCACGTCGCCGGATCGACTGAGCGAACATGCAGTTCGAGAGCAGCGGCTCGACCACATCCGCGATGCCGTCGAGCGATTCACGTATACGCTGGGGTTGCTGATCGCCGGTCACGACCCCGAGGATTCGGCTGACGAAAGTATGGCCGGTCAGCTCCAGCGCGAGCTCCGGCCCTTCCTCGACGCTGGCGATGCGATGCGTCCGGACTTCGGTGCCTTCGGGGACTTACGCATCGAAGGGGAGTTGCTTCAGGTGTCTATGCCGGTACTGGCGACGTTGGAATTCGATGAACGCTGTGCTCGGGAGACCGTGCACGGGCGAGTGATCCCGAGCCGCGGACGGCGTTTGCGGCTCACCATGCACATTACCGTCGAACCGGCTCGCATCATCGACTGCGCAGTCTCCGAGGTTCCAGATCGACTTGGCTGACCGGGCGATCGACCCCGCCGCGGGCACCACCGATTTCGCGGAGCGATCCAACCAGACGTTGCCCGTTCCTCTCGGCGGGTTGGCTCCCGTGCACCGACACTCGACAGCGATGAGGCGCAGCTTGCGCCGGCACCGCTCTGTGCCGCTGATGGCACTCGCATTCGCGGCCTCCGGCTGCGGCGTGTGGCTCTCAACCAATTCGCGTTCCTTCGACGCCGGCGAAGATGGTTCCCGGGTGCAGATCGACGACATGACGCTCACGCCCATTGCGCGGCCGGAGTCCGGGACCACGGTCTTCACGGGCGCCGCGACACTGGTGATCGTCGCCCCCTCGCCGCACAGCGAAAGAGCTGGTGCGGTGACGACCTGGAACGGCGTCCCTACGACGGGGCGCTGCGTGCTCACTGAGGGCGCTGCGGTGGCCAGCGAGATGTGCGAGTACGCGATTGGTACAGCGCGATTGACGTCCACAGACATCTTTACCACCGCGACGAGAACCTGGGATCGACGCTATAGCGACGGCGTCGAGATCACCATAGCGGTCCCCACAGGCAGCGAAGTGATCCCGATCCCGTTCCCGCTGGGGCGCTGATCGACGGCTCCGCGAGGGTCGAGGATGCTCAGCGCGGGACGTGCTCCGCAGCGCGGAAGTACGGAACTCTCGTGAGCCTTCGGTAGCGGGCTCTTTGGAACCAATAGGGTAGGCTCACAAAGGCAGGCGGACTATCTCTGTGGATCACGATGGCGCTGCCGGCGGTCAGCTGTCGCAACGCGTCAGGGGTCGCCATCGTGTCGTGTCGAATCGAATACGAACGGCTAACCCGTCCATCCGCGCCCACGCTCACCTGCTGCTCTGTATACGCTGTCCGGCCGACCAGCTTGCCGAGCACATCCGCAGTCTCGGGATCGCTGATTCCTGGAAGAATGACTTTGCAGCCATGATTGTTCAGAATGGTGTTGGCTCTGTCCACGCCATAGCGCGCCCGGAGCTGACTCAAATCCTGAACGATTGACATCAACATCACGCCGCGCCCGGCGCCCTGAGAGGCGAGCGCCGGAAGATCTTCGATCGGGACAACATTGGCCAGTTCGTCAAGAAACAGGCCGAGGGTTGCGGTTTGATGACGGCCACCGTCCCTCTCCGACCGGGCATATGCGGACGTGACCACCGTCATGAGAATGCCGACGAAGAGACTCGCCACTCGCTCCGGTGTCTGCCTCGGTGTGCAGAGGTAGAGGGTTCCGCGGCCACGGAGAAATTCATCCGCATCGAAGCGGCTCGACGAAGCCGATTCGGCGACCGCACGTTCAGTGAAGACATTGAAGATACGCATCACTGTTGAGAAGACGGTGCCGCGTTCGCGTTCCGGGCGCTGATCAACCGAGGCGAGCATCGACATGGCGCGAATGGGGTCAGCATCCGCAAGAGCCGTAGGATCGAGCAGCATTTCCTCGAGCAGGCTGATCGGCGTCCCGATATCGAATCCATGAATCCACGTCCGCACATCGACGATCGTGCGACCCGTGATCGCGGCGACGTAGAGCAGGGGCGCTATCAGCAGCTTCCCTGATTCAGCCCAGTGTGACCAATCGTTGTCCCCGCGCCCGCCTCCCTGCTGCAATGACGCGCAGAGCCACGATGCCACCATCCAGGCGCGATCAAGATCTTCGCATCCAGCGATTGGAGACCAGGTGACGGTGCGGAATCGATCGCCGATCTCCCCGGTCGGGTCATATACATGCACCGGGCCAAGTGACTGGCGACGCCCTGCAGTGAGCTCCACCAGTTCGCTCTTGGTGCTGGTCGCGATTGCCGGCCCATCCCAGTCGAGCAGATTCGGTATTACCAAGCCGGCGGTTTTTCCCGACCTGGTTGGGCCGATGACCAGCACGCTCGTCTCCAGCTGAGTCACGAGTCGCCGGCCCCCGTGCCGACCGAGCAGAAAGACCCCGCCGTGGCCGGGGCGTCCGCGCAAGGATCGGAGGTCCACAGCGCGAGCCCAATGGGCCGTGCGGACGACCCTGCGGTCGGCAGGCAGAAACCGCCTGAATCTGCCGCGTGATATCTGAATCACCTGGAGTCTGGCGCCGACGCCGACCAACGTGACGGTGGCGACCATGATCACAAGACTCGCCCAGAATTGCCACGCCACAACGGTCGATGTCGGTACGACCAGCACCCACCACTGAAACGGTCCGCTCCCCGACCAAAATCGACGAACCATGTCGCCGGGGTTGATAAACGCCACCGGTGACAGGCTCGGATGACCTCCGGCGATCCATGTGGCCGCCGTGAGGATGAGCCACGGAAGGATCCAGAGCAAGATGAGCCCAGCGCTCGTACCGATGTCGCGCCACGCATGGGAGCGACGCCGGGGAGCTGCAGCCATCAGTCATCTGCACGATCCGTCCTGACGCCGGACGCTCACAGGACAGTAGCCCTGGAGACCGAAAGTCGCCTCAGTCCGGTTCGCGAGCCGCGAGCGCCAGCATGTCGTCCGCGAGTTGATCGAATGTCGAAGGCAGGAAACCGCGCATTATCATCACGCGCACTCGGTCGGCGAGCCACTCGACGCTGTGACGATCATGTGCGGCACTGTCCACGATCTCCTCGACGGACCCCGAGGACCGTTGCAGACGATTGCGCACAAGCAGCTTCAGCTGAGGTAGCACCGCTTCGACCTGGGTTGGCTCTTGGTGGCCTGAACGGTCGTCGCGAGTTGGCTCAAATTGATCCGAACCGTCGCGGTGCAGACCGAAAAGTGCCGACAGGGTTGCGTTCGGATCGTCGGCCTGTTCCGCCATCGGATTTGCCGGAGGCTGCACAACGATGGCGGGCCGCTGCGCTTCCAGCTTCGCCGCTGCACGAGCTGGCGGCGCAGATTGCAAGGCCGAACCCACCACTGGGTCGATGAGGATTCGAATCGTCCCGACGCCGCTCGCCGCGAGGTCATCGAGGAGATCCGGGGTGCCCAGGGTCGGGTGGGACTCGGCAAAGGTCGCAATCTGCCGCCCGTTTTGAATGACAGTGACTCCTCGGCCGGTCGCCACCTCCAGCTCGACTACGAACGTTCCGCCGCGCTCGCGAAAATCCTTGAGCAACTGTGGCCAGAACACCCACTCGAGGCGGAGGTCGGCGTAGCAGGGAGCACCTCGGATGAGCGGCCCAACCAGATCCATCGCCTCGTCGGAGAGGCGGCACGCCGACACCGTCGCGGAATGGGCGCCGCGGATCAGCGTGAGCGCCTGGTCACCGTTGCTTCGGACTCCGTCGGCGACCCACACCGTCTCGGATACGACACCATCGCGGACGACGAGAACGCCCTCCCGCCCAGCATCGCGCACCGTGATCACGCCATTCCCGACCGCAGGCGCCAGTGCATCGAGCACCAGTGCACCGATCGGCAGGGCGTCGAACATCGTCGCGCCCGCCGGAAGAAGCGGCAGCGACCAATCCCTTCCCAACTCGCCAATCATCACGATCCAGTATGCGGCTCCTGAGGCCGCATCCGCCCGGTCCGAGGCGGACATATGGCGGACGTCGTTCCAACGCGCGGAAGCAAACTGCTAGGGTCCCAGCCATGAATCTGGGACTTCGCGGACGCGCCGCGTTCGTGGCAGCGTCGAGCAAGGGCATGGGGCGTGCCATCGCAGAACAGTTCGCCGCTGAGGGCGCTGACGTGGGCATGTGCGCCCGCTCGGACGCGACATTGCAGAAAGCCGCCGACGCGGCGCGCACGCACGGCGTTCGCGTGGTGGCCACCACCGCGGATGTCGCCGACCCCGAGGAGACCAGGATCGCCGTCGAGCGCAGCGTGACCGAATTCGGGAGGCTCGACGCGCTGGTCGTCAACGCCGGCGGTCCACCGCGAGCCTCCTTCGCAGACCTCGACGACCAGGCGTGGGAGGCTGCGCATCGACTCACCTTCATGAGTGCCGTCCACCTGGTCCAGGCCGCGCTGCCGGCACTGAGTCAGTCGGACTCGGCGGCCATCCTCTTCATCACCTCGACCAGCGTCAAACAGCCCATCAACGGGTTGACCCTGAGCAACAGCATTCGCGGCGCCGTGAGCGGCCTTGCCAAGACGCTTTCCAACGAGCTTGCGCCGCACATCCGCGTCAACTCGCTGCTTCCGGGCTCGATCAGGACCGATCGGCAGATCGAGCTGGCGCGTGCCTCCGGGGTGACCGACCTCGACGCGTTCTTCGCACGCGCCGGCGCGATCAACCCCCTCGGCCGAGTCGGTGAACCCGACGAGATCGCTCGCGTCGCCGTGTTCCTCTGCTCTCCAGCAGCATCATTCGTTACCGGCGTGTCGCTCGCCGTCGACGGCGGCCAGATCCAGTCGGTCGTCTGACCCGAGGCGCGCGAGTCAACAGGTCGTCGTCGTGCTCAGGATGGCCAGGATGTTGGGTAAGTTGAAGAGCGCATGCGTGAGGATCCCGGGAACGATGCTCCGCGATCCCTGATACAGCGACGCGAGCACCAGGCCGACGAAGAAGAGCGGCAGGAACAGCACCAGTTGCTGGTGGACCGCCGAGAAGATCGCGGCACTGAGCGGTATCGCGAACACAGCCGGCCCCCAGCGATGGAGCCACCCGTAGATGAAGCCGCGAAAGATGGTTTCCTCGGAGATCGGCGCGATCACACAGACCACGATGATCGCGAGCGCGTAGTAGTGGCTGTAGTCGTGCTGGACCTCATGGCATTGTCCGTTGCTCACCCCCGGGAACAGATTCTGGTTGATGATCTGCAGGTAGCTCGCTCCAACAAGCGCGACGTAGGTGGCGACGGGCGCGAGCGGGAGCCACCACCATTTGAATCCGCGCCACCCGAGATCGCGCAGCGTCCCGCCCCGGCGCATGAACGCGAGCACGAAGATGTTGAAGAGCATGCCGCCGTACTGGCACACCGCGAGCACCGACGACTCGATTGCGTTGCGCACCGTGGAATCGGAGTTGCTGGCTATCAGGTTGGTGAGGATCACCGCCACCGAACCGAGGAGCTGAAAAGCGCTGAACCATCCCGGCCAGAACATGACGAAGTCCGTCCAGTCCCACGGCACCTTCGGGTTCGGGTCGGTCGGGTCGCGGATGACGGGCATGTCGTGTCGCATCCGGGTGGCGCCGACGCCGAGGATCACGACTCCGACGATGCACAGGCCCCCGCCGCCGGCCACGGTGAGCAGGTCAGTCCCTTCGGCGCCACTGAAGAAGCCGAACGAGATGAGCACCAGAAAGGCTGCTTCCATGTAGAGGATGACCCGCGCGGCGTAATGGCGTCCACTGTCGGCCTGGTGCGGTGGCACGGCTGCCTGCGCTGGCGTCTGGGACTGAGTCACCGCGGGCAATTCTGCACAATCCATCCCGTGACCACGCTGGACTCGGTGATCGGCCACGGCCCCGTCCTCCAGCGTCTGGTGGCAAGCGGGGTCGATGAGGAGCTCACCCACGCGCTGTTGCTGATCGGGCCGGAGGGCGTCGGCAAGACCACGGCCGCGCTCGCGCTCGCCGGCGAGTTGCTCGACCCGTCGAATTGGCCGGGAGGGCTCGAAGCCTATCCTGACTTCTGGCTCGAGGACTCGGCAGCCGAGAACGTCGGCATCGACCGGATGCGGCCGTCGCCGAAGCGCAAACCCGGTGACGAGGAGGCGGGACCGTCGCTCCAGCAGTTCCTCTCGCTGTCCGCGTACGCCGGTGGTCGGCGCGTCGCCGTGATCGCGCGCGCCGACCGGCTCACCGAGCAAGCCGCCGACAACCTGCTCAAGACCCTCGAGGAGCCGCCGCCGCGCGCCCACCTGCTGCTCACCTCGGCGCATCCGGAACAGCTTCCCCAGACGGTGCGGTCCCGGTGCGAGACGGTCGTGCTCGGCCCGGTGTCGCGAGCGGCGATCGAGGTCTGGCTCCAGAGCGTCCACGGGGTGAGCGAGCGCGATGCGTCCACCGCCGCGTCGCTCGCGGCGGGCCGCCCGGGGCGGGCGCTGCGCCTCGCCACCGAGCCGGGTGCGCTCGAGGGCGAGC
This sequence comes from Candidatus Dormiibacterota bacterium, assembly GCA_049283735.1. GTDB lineage: Bacteria > Chloroflexota > Dormibacteria > Aeolococcales > Aeolococcaceae > Palsa-851. The sequence goes on along the minus strand of JBAPWO010000210.1, from coordinate 16,271 downwards.
TCGACGCGCTCGATCGATTCATCGGCGCGGGTGGTGGGGGCGCCGAGGGGGCGCTTCGTGCCGCGGCCCTGGTCACCGTGGCCGCCGCAGCGGGGACCGAGCGGAGCGCCGAGGTCCGTGAACAGGCGCTGGTCACGCTGGGTGCGTGGGCGTCATTCGTGCGCGACGCGGCCTGCTTCGCCTCGGGCGCTCCCGAACTCGCCGTCTGGACGGCCTACCGCCCGGCGCTCGAGGCATGGGCGCAAGACCTCGACCTCACCCGGATCGTCGAAATCCTGGCGCGCATCCTCGAGACCGCCGAATCGGTCGCCATGTACGCACAGCCCCGCCTCGCTTTTGAGGCACTCATGCTCGGGATCTTCGCCGGCTCCAACAGCCCGCCGCTCGTGGAGCTCGCTCCTCGGGGTGGGCTCGAGGTCAGCGCCGGCGGCGCAGCACGAGGAAAGCCACGCCGATCCCCACCAGCGCGGCGGGGATGATCCACGGGCTCTTGGCCGCGATCGAGGAGAGCCGTTGACCGATCCCGGCCTCGGCATCGTCGTCGATCTCGAACGGATCCTCGGTCATCAGTCGGACGGTGCCGGCGACTCGGCGCGGGCTTTCCTCCTCACCCTCGACGCTGTCGTCGTGGCGAGCCGGCTCTGGAGTGGGCATCCGCGCATTATGGGCCGCTTCACCATGCTCACCGGAGCGCCCTCGCAGCGGTGGAACCGAGCGCGTGACGCGACCTGGGCCCGGGACCGGGCGAGATTGCGGCGAACCCGACGGCACGAAGCGCACCTATTCTGGTGCGGTGATCGGAACCGCTCGTCGTTCGCAACGGTCGCCAAGGCGTCGTGACTGAAACCACCATGCTCGATCTCAGCGGCTCGGAGGAGTTGTGCACCGAGCCGGGTGCGCTGGAGCGAGTGCGCAGGGCGTACGCGCGACTCGAGCCCGGCGGTCGCCTCGACGTCCGTTCTCCGGTCGCCGAGCACGCCTTCGCAGTGCGCCAGTGGAGCCGCAGGAACGGTGTGAAGCTGATAGTGGACGAGACATCGGAGGGATTCCGTCATCTCGTCCTCGAGGCACCAGCGGCGACCGGGTGACGCCGAGGCATCTCCCCGAGGGATTTCTCCTGGGGTGCGCCACCGCGGCGCATCAGGTCGAGGGCGGCATCGACAACGACTGGTCGCGGTGGGTGGCGGATCATCCCGAGGCGGTCACCGGGGGAGGCGACGCCGAGATCGCGATCGATCAGTACCGGCGCTACCGTGAGGATCTCGAACAGCTCGGGTCGATGCACCACAACGCGCATCGCTTTTCTGTGGAGTGGGCTCGCGTCGAACCGGAGCCCGGGAGGTTCGACCCGGACGCGCTCGCGCACTACGCCGACGTTGTACGCACCTGCCGGCGGCACGGCATGGAGCCGGTGGTCACGTTGCACCACTTCACGCTCCCGGTATGGCTCGCGGAGTCCGGTGGTTTCGCGGCTCGCGAGGCGCCGATTCGTTTTGCCCGGTACGCCGCCGCGTGCGTGGAAGCCCTGGGCGATATGGTGACGTGGTGGGTGACGGTCAACGAGCCCACCGTGGTCGCGGTTCTCGGACATCTCGAAGGGCAGTGGCCGCCTGGCGAACGCTCACTGCGCCGCACCATCGCCGCGATGCGCGGTCTCCTGCGCATGCACGCCGCGGCGGCTCACGCGATCACAACCGTCTCGAGGCGTCACGGACGGCCCGCGCAGGTCTCGATCGCCCATCACGAGCGCCCCCTCGTGCCGCGCGATGCGTCATCGCCGATGGATCGAGCGATCGCGAAAGTGCCCGACTACCTTTTCAACCGCTGGTTTCTGCGCAGCTGCGTCGCGGGCCGCATGCTCGCTCCGGTCGGCCACGGTGAGGTGGTGCCGGGCCTCGCGGGTTCGCTCACGTATCTGGCCCTGAACCACTACACGAGCGAGGCGGTGTCGTTCGATCTGGGAGCGCCCGGGATGCTCTTCGCCAGGCATGAGGCGATGCCGGACCTGCCGCTCTCGAGCGCGGGCTGGGCAATCGACGCGGGCGCGCTTCGACGGGCGCTCATCAATCTTTCGCGTGAGTTCGGGTTGCCGATCCTGATCACCGAGAACGGCGTCGCCGACGACCACGATGAGTTGCGCCCGGCGTTTCTTCGTGATCATCTCGGCGCCGTGGCCGATGCGATCGACGCCGGCGTCGACGTTCGAGGCTATCTGTACTGGACGGCGTGGGACAACTTCGAGTGGGCAGAGGGATACACCCAGCGCTTTGGACTCTTCGCTGTCGACCGCGAGACCCTGGAACGGATTGCCAAGCCGAGCGCTGCAGTGTTCGCGGAGATCTGCAGGACTCGTGCGGTGCCCGCAGCCGCGTCGACTGGATGACCGGCAGCCGGCAGGGCGCGCACGGACCAGGCCCGGGCGTGCATTGGAGGCACGCTCACGCGTGCCTCCACACGCTGGACGGCCGCATCAGCTGCGGTCGCGGCGATCGGACCATGTGTTGACCGCGGTCGCGACTCGCTGCAGGACTGTGCGATTCGAGCATCCGTGCTCGGCACAGAAGACGCGCCGGCGCTCGATGGAGCGAGCCAGCTCGATGTTCTGCAAGTTGGTCATGTCGTCTACCTCCTTTTATTCGTCGTGTGCCGGGACGTGAGTCCGGTGCGATGGACGTGGATATGCGAAGAAGAGCAATTCGATCGGAAGCGATCCCTTCGGACGCTTCTTGGGGTTGCCGATGCGTTCGACGTACGGCTTGATCAGGTTGGTCACCTGCTCGTCGATCGCGTGGAGTTCCTCGACGGTCACGTAGAGGAGGAACTCGCTTGCTCCGGTCGCCTTCTGAACCGCCGTCGGGCTGTCGCGGCGCAGCTCCAGACCTTCCTTGAGCCGGTCGAGGTAGAAGTCGTGGAGCACTCGCGACAGCGCCGCTCCCGCGAGCCTGGTCTCGAGATCATCGCTGACGTCCGAGAAGCTCATCCCGGTGTGGACGAGGCGCCACGGCCGCTTCCGTCCCGGGACGCCGGTCACCTCCTCGATGAACCCGTACTTGGCAAGCTGCCGCAGGTGGAACGAGCACGTGGTCGGGCTCTCACCGATGATCTCACCCGCCTGGGTGGCGGTCAGTGGGCCCTCGACGGTCAGGACCTCCAGCAGGGCGATGCGGACCGGGTGAGCGACTGCGCGCATCGCCCGGGGATCGGTGAGCCTGCGCGGCTCGGCGATCGGGAGATTGGCGACCTGGGCGTCGTCCCGGGGTGTTGAGAGATTTGTTTCGACATCCATGTATCGAAGTATATCTCTCGATAGATATCTCTGCAAGCCGGAGTGGTGGTTTGTGACGAGCGGCGTACCATGCGGGGACGGGAGCTCGGCGGGACCGGGCTGAGAGGGCCGCTGCGGGCGGTCGACCGAAGAACCTGATCCGGGTAATGCCGGCGCAGGGAGCGGACCGTCTCCGGCTCGAGACGGCTCTCCGGGCGTCGTCTCACATGGAGGCGGACATGACCGAGGTGATCGATCGCGAGGGGGTGGCAGCGCCCGCTCGCAGCGTTGAGAATGCCAGCAGGCGGGTGTACGTCGAGGGCTCCCGGCCCGATCTCCGCGTGCCCTTCCGCGAGGTCACGCAGGTCGCGACCCGTGGAGTGCGCGGCGACGTCCCGAACGATCCACTGCGCCTCTACGACACCAGCGGAGCGCACGGGGACCCCGAGGTGACCGTGGCGCCCGACACCGGTCTGCCGCCGCTGCGCGCCCACTGGATCGCCGAGCGTGGCGACGTCGAGGCGGTGCCGGGCGCGGGCCGGACGGCGATGCGCGCCCGACCCGGCACAGCGGTGACCCAACTCCATTACGCGCGCCGCGGCGTGGTCACCCCGGAGATGGAGTTCATCGCGATCCGCGAAGGCCTGGCTGCGGAGATGGTCCGCGAGGAGGTCGCTCGCGGGCGAGCGATCATCCCCGCGAACATCAACCATCCCGAGGCGGAGCCGATGATCATCGGCACCAGGTTCCTCGTCAAGGTGAACGCCAACATCGGCAACTCGGCGGTGGTGTCGAGCATCGATGCCGAGGTCGAGAAGATGCGTTGGGCGACGCGATGGGGCGCCGACACGATCATGGACCTCTCGACCGGCAAGGACATCCACGCCACCCGCGAGTGGATCATCCGCAACTCACCAGTTCCTGTCGGGACTGTCCCCATCTATCAGGCGCTGGAGAAGGTTGGGGGCGACGCGGAGCAGCTCTCCTGGGACGCCTATCGCGAGACGATCATCGAGCAGGCGGAGCAGGGCGTCGATTACTTCACCATCCATGCCGGCGTGCTGCTGCGCTACATCCCCCTCACAGCCGAGCGTGTCACCGGGATCGTGTCGCGGGGTGGCTCGATCATGGCGGCGTGGTGCCTCGCGCACCACCAGGAGAACTTCCTCTACACCCACTTCGAGGACCTCTGCGAGATCCTGCGTGCCTATGACGTTTCGTTCTCGCTCGGCGACGGACTCCGCCCCGGGTCGATCGCCGATGCCAACGACGAGGCCCAGTTCGGCGAGCTGCGCACCCTCGGGGAGCTGACCCAGATCGCGTGGAAGCACGACGTCCAGGTGATGATCGAAGGCCCTGGGCATGTCCCGATGCACAAGATCAAGGAGAACGTCGACCTGCAGATGGAGGTGTGCCACGAGGCGCCCTTCTACACACTCGGTCCGCTCACCACCGACATCGCGCCCGGCTACGACCACATCACATCGGCGATCGGCGCGGCCATGATCGGCTGGTATGGCACGGCGATGCTCTGCTACGTCACGCCCAAGGAGCATCTCGGTCTTCCGGATCGCCAGGATGTCAAGGACGGGGTGATCGCGTACAAGATCGCCGCGCACGCCGCCGATCTCGCCAAGGGACATCCCGGCGCGCAGCGGTGGGACGACGCGCTTTCGCAGGCGCGTTTCGACTTCCGCTGGGAGGATCAGTTCAACCTCAGCCTGGATCCCGAGACAGCCAGGTCGATGCACGACGAGACGTTGCCCGCTGCCGGTGCCAAGGTCGCGCACTTCTGCTCGATGTGCGGTCCGAAGTTCTGCAGCATGCGCATCACCCAGGACATTCGCGACTACGCTCGCGACCACGGCGTCGGTGAGGACCAGGCGGTGCGTCTCGGCATGGAGGAGAAGGCACTCGAGTTCCGCGAGCTCGGCGGCCGGATCAACGTTCCGCAGTAGCGCTTCGATGTAACCACGGCGCGGGGCACTGGTTAGAGTGGTATGACCGTGGACACGAGGCCATACCGATGATCCGTCTGCGGCGGCCGGCACTCGCCGCGGTTGGAGTGCTGACCTTCGCCGCCGCGATCGCGCTGCCGCTGTGGACCATCGCGAACGCCACCACGACCGGAGGGACGGTGCAGGTCCCCGGCGGATCGACGCTCGGGGCGACACCGACCGCCTCGGTGGCGACGGCGTCGCCGGTGAGCACGGACGCCGGCGCGGTCTATCTCCCCGGCCCGATCATCAAGCAGGATCTCGCGCTCGACTGCGAATCGGCCGCCCTCGAGGTCGCGCTTGCGGTGCGCAACATCGAGGTGCCGCAGGATGGGATTTACGCGAGCCTGCCCCAGGATCCGCGATCACCCGTCCTCGGCGCCGACGGCTATCCGGTCCGCTGGGGTGATCCGTTCACGGCGTTCGTCGGTGACGTCAACGGCTATGAGCCCGACTTCACCGGGTATGGTGTCTACTACCCGCCGATCGTGGCGGCCGCCGAACGGTACGGCGCGCTGGCGGACGGCCACACCGGCTGGACCGTTGCGGCGATCGTCGCCCAGCTGCGCCTCGGAAACTCCGTGGTGGTCTGGCTGACCTCGGATTTCAAAGCGCACATCCCTCGCTACTGGACCGCATGGGACGGGACCCGTGTCCCGTGGGCGATCGGCGAGCACGCGGTGCCGGTCATCGGCTACGACCCCGTCAAGAGCACGATCAGCTTCGTCGACGTCCTCTACGGGGTGGAGCGCACCATGAGCACGCAGGCGTTCGCGGCGGCGCTGAGCACGTTCGGCGGTATGGGCATCGCCGTATCGTCGGCTCGGTGACTAACGGTCGCCACTACGGCAGCGGCTTGGGCACAACCGACAAATGGCTGATGTCGAGGGCGCACGAGAACGACTCGGTTTTGGCGACGATGCGAAGGACGCCGGTCGTCCCAGTCGCGATCACGGTCGCAGCGAAGGACACGTATGACCCCCACGCGGCGTCACCCGAGTCGGGGGTCGTGCTGGTCGCGCTTGTGATGGACGCGCCGACCAGAACCGAGTTCCAGTACGCATTGAGCACAGTGCCCGCGGTGTTGCAGATGCCCTCCATCGAATCGTAGAACTGGATCGCATACGCATGGCCTTTGACGGTAGGAACCGGCTGTGAGACCGCTCCGCCGTAACCGAGGGCAAGGTATTGGTCGTCGGGGGGCACAGGCAGGCACGAGGTCGACGCGACGAGTTTGACGGCGCCGTTGACCGACCACCCCGGGAGCGTCGAGACACTGCGCCGGCCCTTGATCTTTGGCGCGGCGAAACTGCCGTTGACGGCGAGGTTCAGACCGCCGACCACCGAGCCGGGTCCGGTCGGAGCCGGCGCCTGACATATCAGGGCCGTCGGTGCCGGCGTGCGAGGCGTCGGCATCGGCGTCGGCGAGCAGGATGTGGCGACGGCGACGGCGACGGCCGGCACAGCGAAGCGGCGAATTCGTAGGCGCACGGGGGACCAGATCGTACGCGGCCTTTCGAAGTCGGGTCGAGCCACTCTGCGCGCGCCGGAGCAGATGCTCTGCTGCCAGTGTGCTCGGGTGGGAGGCCGTCACGCCAGCAACTGGCTGTGCGCCGCGCACGACGATCGAGCCGGTTCTTGACACCGGATCAGGCCGAGAGGTGCGCTAGAATCGGCTGAGCCAGTCGCGCTTGTGCGCTCCGCCTAGTTGGAGGCTCTCAATTGCCACCGCTCACTCAAAAGGAAGCGCCCCCTGACCTCCTCGCCCGGGTGGAGGAGGCGCAGGTCCGCCACATCGACCTCCAGTTCACCGATGTCGTCGGTGGGGTGAAGACGGTCACCATCCCGGCCTCGCAGCTCCGTGAGGCGATCTCTCACGGGACCTGGTTCGACGGTTCATCGGTGGATTCCTTCGCACGAACGGCGGAATCCGACATGTACCTGGTCCCCGATCCGTCGACGTTTCAGCTCCTCCCCTGGGGTGATGAGCGCACCGCGCGGCTCATCTGCTGGGCGACCACCCCCGACGGCGAGGCGTACCAGGGCGACCCGCGGGGCGTGCTCCGGCGCGCCGTGGAGGATGCCGAGCGCCTCGGCTTCGAGTATCACGTCGGACCGGAGGTGGAGTTCTTCCTCCTCGAGCGCACCGCCGACGGATCGCTCGTCCCCACCCGCAACGACCGCAGCTCGTACTTCGACTTCTCGAGCGATGGCAACCGGGACCTCCGCCAGCGGCTGGTCAGCGCGTTGATCAGCATGGGGATCGCGGTCAACACCTCGCATCACGAGATTGCGGGAGGACAGCACGAGATCGACATCGACGCAGCGCCGGCGCTCAAGGCGGCCGACGACCTGATCACCTTCCGCTACGCGATCAAGGCGGTGGCGCAGCAATCCGGGGTGATCGCGACATTCATGCCCAAGCCGTTCGATGGCAAGCCGGGCAGCGGTATGCACGTCCATCAGAGCCTCGTCCGATTGCGCGACTCGGCGAACGCCTTTGCCGGCGACGACGCCTATGGGCTCAGCGAGGTCGCGCAGCATTTCATCGCCGGGCAGCTCCATCACGCGGCAGGGATCAGCGCCGTGCTCGCGCCCCTGGTGAACTCCTACAAGCGCCTCGTGCGCGGCTTCGAGGCCCCGATCTTCATCTCCTGGGCGCGCACCAATCGTGGTGCGCTCATCCGCGTGCCCCACGTCGGCCGCGCCGAGGCGACCCGAGTGGAACTGCGCAGTCCGGACCCGTCGTGCAACCCGTATCTCGCCTTCGCCGTCATGCTCCGCTGCGGGCTTGACGGCATCGAGCGCCGGCTCCCACTGCCGTCGCCCGTCGAGGAGTCGCTGTACGGGTTCGACGAGATCGAGCTCGAGCGGCGCAACGTCGGTGTGCTCCCCGACAACCTCAAGGACGCCATCGACGCGCTCGAAGCCGACGAGGTCGTGATCGACGCGCTCGGCGACCACCTGGCGGAGCGGTTCATCGCCGCCAAACGCCTCGAATGGCAGGCCTACCGCGGGCAGGTCACGCCCTGGGAGCTCGACCAGTACCTCGAGCGCTGCTGACCGGATGCTCGCGACATGAGCTCGCCGACGATCACCGTCAAGGACGTGTGGCGGGGCATCCTGCCGCCCGGCACGGACCTGCTCGGCGGCGGCGGCGGGCTCGAACGAAGGGTTGAATGGGCGTGCGCGCTGCGCACACGTCCGCCCGCATTCGAGGCGGTCAAGGGCGGCGAGATCGCGTTCGTGCCCGTCAAGAGCATCCGCCTCCTCGACGAGCGACTCGATCTGCCCCAGGTCATGGTCAGCTTTGCCGAGAAGGGCGGGGTCGCGGTGGCGGTGGTCGGCGACGTCTCAGTGGAGAGCATCGCCGCGGCCGACCGCCTGATGATGCCCCTGCTCCGCTTGCCGGACGGGATCCACGCGACCGACGCCCATCACACCTGCGTGCGCTTCATCCTCGACCAGCGAGCGCTCCTCCACGAGCGTGCCCAGGAGCTGCAGTTGTCCCTGATGAACCTTGCCCTGGGTGGGGCGGGGCCGGACAAGATCATCGAGCGGCTCGCCGAGGTGACCGGCCTCGCGTCCGCATGGCTCGACGAGGCCGGCGAGGTGCGCCACCTCACCGTCACCGATGACGCCTTGCTCGCCGACGTCGAATCGGGGGCCGACGCGCTCCGCCGATGGGGCGCGACCATCGCCGTGGTCGGAGCCGACCCGCCGGTCCGCGAGTTCACGGTCGGGCGTAACGGGCTCGCCACGCTGGTGAGTCCCGTCCCGATGCGCAATGGCGTCGGCGGCTTTGTATGCGTGATCGGGGAGGAGCAGCGCCTGGACCAGATCGCCCGTCTGGCGGTCGCGAGAGCCGCCTCGGCCTGCGCCATCGAGTTCGACCGCGAGCGTGCTGTCACCGAGACGCGCGACAAGCTCGAGGGCGACTTCATTGCCTCGCTGCTCACCGGGTCGTACTCGTCGGAGCGGGTGGCGCTCGAGCGGGCGCGACGGCTCGGTGCCGACCTCACCCAGAGAGTCGCGGTGATCGCGCTCCGCGGGACCGTCTCCTCCGCGTCGTGGGAGATCCGAGCGCTCCGCGCCGCGCAAAACGTCGTCGCGAGGCGCGAGGTCCGGGCCCTGGTCGCCGCCCACGAGGACGCCGTCTGCCTGGTGGTCATGCCCGAGGCCGACGGACCTGTCGACGCCCTGTACCGGTTCGCCGAGCTGGTGCGCGGGGAGTGCGCCCGCGCCACCGACGACGCGACCACCTCGCTCGGGCTCGGCCGCACCCACGAGGGCGCGTCGGGGGTGCGCCTGTCGTTCCGCGAGGCCGAGCACGCGCTCGAGATGAGCCGCCGCCTGCTCGGTCCCGGACGGCAGGCGAGCTTCGCCGACCTCGGACTCCACCGGCTCCTGTTCGCGATGGCGCAGCACCCTGAGCTCAGCGACTACTACCGGGGCACAGTCGGAGAGCTGGTCGCGTACGACGAGCGCTCGAGCGCCGAGCTGATGGCGACGCTCGACGCCTACTTCGAGGCCAACGGGTCACCGACCGAGACGGCACAACGTCTGAAGCTGCATCGCAACACCGTTCTGTACCGCCTGCGTCGCATCGAGGAGGTCGGCCGGCTTCGTCTCGACGACCCGGCGACCCGGCTCAACCTGCATCTCTGTCTGCGCATCCGCGACGTGCTCCAGGCAGGGGCCGCTCGGGGCGCTCAGCCAGAGCCGGAGGGAGTCCCGGGTAGCTGAGCGCCCTTGGTCGCGGCGCGGACGGTTGCCGGAGCTTGGACAGCGCCGCACAGCAAGTACGGCAGCCGGTTACGTTCAGCGCCGCGAGGCCCCCTTGCTAGAGTCGACCAACAGCAATGACCTACATCGTCACCGAGACCTGCGTCGACCTGAAGGACAAGTCCTGCATCGAGGTCTGCCCAGTGGACTGCATCCACGAGGCAACCGAGGACCGGATGGTCTACATCGACCCCGACGAGTGCATCGACTGTGGAGCCTGCGTGGATCCCTGCCCGGTCGACGCCATCTACGCCGAGGAGGACGTGCCCGAAACCCAGGTCCTTTTTGTCGACATCAACAAGGTCTACTTCAAGGACAAGGCGCTCGCCCGGTCCCAGCTCGCGGAGATCAAACCGCCCGACGCGACCTGAGCCCGACCGGCAGCCGCTTGGTTTGTGCATCACGCACAACCATGTCCCCGAGATCGTCGGTCTGGGAGTCCATAGTCCGCGGCTCGTCAGAGCCCTACTCTGCATCGTGTAGGGCCGCGGCAGCCGAGGGGTCCACTCGGTGGCGGCGGCGAAGAAAGCCACCCGTCGCGGAAGGAGTCCCATGGCAATCGACGAGTCGCTAGCCGTGCGAGTACTGGAGGGGTCACCGACGATGTCTCCGACGAGCAACACCGAAACCAAGCCCAAGGACGTCATCCGCGACGCGCGCGAGAACGGCATCAAGATCGTGGACCTCCGGTTCACGGATCTCCTCGGCAGCTGGCAGCACTTCAGCATCCCGGTCGGCGAGCTGACCGAGACGTTGTTCTCGGAAGGCATCGGTTTCGACGGATCGAGCATCCGCGGCTTCCAGAAGATCTTCGAGAGCGACATGCTCCTGTTCCCCGACCCGGATCGCACGTTCGTTGACAGCACGCTCGAGATCCCGACGCTGGCAATCGTCTGTGACATCAAGGACCCGCTGACGCTCGCCAACTACAGCCGCGATCCGCGCTATGTCGCGCGCAAAGCCGAGGAGTACCTGCTCAGCACCGGCATCGCCGACACGTCGTTCTGGGGTCCCGAGTGCGAGTTCTACATCTTCAACTCGGTGCGCTACGACCAGAACACCCACGAGGGGTACTACCACATCGATTCCGATGAAGGCATCTGGAACACCGGGAAGAACGGCACCGCGAACCTCGGCTACCGGCCGAAGTTGAAGTCGGGCTACTTCCCGACGCCGCCGGTCGACAAGCTCCAGGATCTGCGCAGCAAGATCGTGCTCGCGCTGATCGACGCGGGCGTCGCCATCGAGGTCCATCACCACGAGGTCGGCACCGCCGGGCAGACCGAGATCGACATGCGCTTCGACTCGCTCGTGAAGATGGCCGACAAGGTGCTCATCTACAAGCACATAGTCAAGAACGTCTGCTACCAGAACGGGTACACGGCAACGTTCATGCCCAAGCCGCTCTTCGGTGACAACGGCAGCGGCATGCACACCCACCAGTCGCTGTGGAAGGACGGCGTGCCGCTGTTCTACGACAAGGATGGCTATGCGCTGCTCAGCGACATGGCACGCTGGTACATCGGCGGACTGCTCGCCCACGCGCCGGCCATCCTCGCCTTTGCGGCTCCGACCACGAACAGCTACCGGCGGCTCGTGCCCGGTTACGAGGCTCCGATCAAGCTCGCGTACAGCGCCCGGAATCGGAGCGCATGCGTGCGCATTCCGACCTACAGCCCAGCCCCGGCAGCGCGGCGACTCGAGTTCCGCTCGCCCGACCCGATGTGCAATCCGTACCTCTCCTTCGCGGCCTGCTTGATGGCCGGTCTTGACGGGGTCAAGCGCCGGATCGAGCCCCCGAAGCCGATCGAGGCCGACCTCTACGAGCTCGAGGGAGAGGAGAAGGCGCTGGTCAAAGACCTCCCCGGCTCGCTCAGCGAAGTGCTGAGCGCGCTCGAGCTCGACAACGGCTTCCTCACCGAGGGTGGTGTGTTCACCCAGGACCTGATCGACATGTACATCTCGTACAAGCGCGAGAACGAAGTGGACCCGGTGGCGCTGCGGCCGCATCCCTACGAGTTCGCCCTGTACTACGACGCCTGAGCGATCGGCTCAGGGGACTCCACAGCACACTCCTTCCTGGACAGGGGGGCCGGGTTACCTCGACCCGGCCCCTCCTTTATTTCCGGATCAGGGTTCTCCGGGGATCAGGCCTTCGCGGTCTCCCGTTCGCGGAGGACGCAGAACTCGTTGGCCTCCGGGTCGGCCATCACCACCCAGCTGACGTCACCCTGACCGATGTCGATGCGCCGAGCGCCGAGCGACACGAGACGCTCGACCTCCGCAGCCTGGTCGTCCGGGCGCACGTCGAGATGGATGCGATCCTTGACCGACTTCCCTTCCGGAACATGGAGGAAGAGGATGTCCGGACTCTCCCCGCCAGGCTCGATCCACCACTCACCTTCTTCCGGGCCGTGCAGCTCGAGGCCCAGTGCCTCGCTCCAGAACGAGGCGACCAGGAGCGGGTCGGTGCAGTCGATGACGATGTTCTGCCAGCGAAGCGACATGACCGTCAGTCTAGCCGCGGACCCGGGTGCCGAGCACCGCGTCACGGATTGCCCCAACCTGCGCGGCCGGCGTGTACCAGCGCAACACGTGCTCGAGCCCGCGCGCCGAGACACCTGCGAGGTCGAGGTCGCCACGAACCGCCTGTTCGATGCGGTCCTCCCAGTCGTAGGCGTCGACGAGATATCCGTTGACGCCGTCCTGGACGGCGATTCGAAAGCTGTACGTCGGGGTCGCAAGCGTCGGGGTCTCGACGATCGCCGCCTCGAAATACTTCAACTCGGATTTCGAGTTGCTGAACACGTTGGTCTGCAGCGGCACGATGTTGAGACCGGTGGAACCGATGAGCGTCTGCAGCGTCAGGAAGTCGGTGAGAGGGAGGATGTCGATGCGATCGCCGAAGCCGCGCAGCGCAGGTCCGACATCGAGGAATCCCACGATCAGCAGCCTCACATCGGAGTGGCGGGTCATGACCTTGGCAAGCGCGGTCGACACGAGCTCGAAGTCGCGGTTGTGGGTCGGCGTCCCGCTGAAGTAGCCGATGCTGACGACGCGGTCCGAGGGCTCGGACGCGTGGCGGGTGCGCCGTACCTCCGCGGAGCGCTCGAGTTGGAGGCTGTTGAGAAAGTTCGGCACGACCCACGTCGGCAGCTGCGCAAATTCCTCGATCCGCGCCGAGAGAAAGTGGTTGGTCGATATTGCCCCGTCGCAGAGGCGGAGCATCGCACCGACGCGCGACATGGCGGCGAACCATTCGTCGAGCATCGCCTCGCCTGGACTTCGATCCAGGGTCTCGAGCACGAGGCTCACGTACCTGGTGTCGAAGACCAGGTCGTCGACGTCGAACAGCACCCGGCAGCCGCCGGCTCGCGCCCGGGTGACCAGGCTGTCCAGCCTCGCGGTGTAGCGCGTCCGGCATATGATCAGCGTGTTGACGTTGCCGATCAGCCGCTCGAGTATCGGCAGCTCGGCTCGCGTGAACCACGTCGCCGAGATGCGCTGATCGGGCTCATCGAGTCCGAGCGCCTCGACCATGTTGAACACGCGATATCGAAAGGTGCTCGTGTCCGGCACCTCGTAGACATAGGCAACCGTGTGAGCACCGTCTGCCGTCACCGTGCGGACGCGTTCATCGAGCGTCGGGGCCCACGGATCCGGGAACGCCGGTGGTGCGGCCTTGGTGCGCACCCCTAGCCTTCGGTGGCGGACAGCGCACCCGCGAGTTGATCGCAGATCGGCGCGAACACCGCGCTCCAGTCAGTCAGGAACCTGCTGCTGCGATGGTTGGCGGTCCGGCGGTCCGAGTCGCTCGCGAGGGTGACGCCCTGGCCGATGCCGGCCACCAGGGTGGGCAGGTTCGGATCGCTGCAGATGATGTTCGCCGAGTACTGGTCGAGCGACTGCTTGTCGGAGCCAAACGTGTTCGTGACCACCACCGCTCCCGCCGCGGCCAGGTCGAGCGGCGGGTAGCTCGAATGCGGGGATGCCATCAGCGACAGTCCGAGATCCATACGCCGGAGCAATCGCTGATAGTCGTGCCAGCCGAGATTCTCGATGAGCGTCGGGCGGACGCCTCCGGCCAGGACGACGGGTTCCAGATCCCTGCCGATGAAGAAGAAGTCCCACGCCGCGGGGTCGAGGTGCCCGCTGTCGATGGCGCCGGAGATCGCCTCGAGCCCCCGGTAGTACAGGTTGCGGAGATTCTTCGGTCGGGCGTAGAAGAGGAAGTTGCGCTTGCCCGATGCGGACTCCTCGCGTGCCGTCAGAAACGCCGGGAACGCCGGCTCGAACCATGACGTCGTTCGAGCATGGGTATGGGAGCCGCCGAAGAGATAGTCGAAGAGGGGCTTGGAGTTGACGACACACCTGATGCGCGGGTCGTCGAGGATCTCCGCGCAGCGAATCGAGTCATCTCCCTCCGGGTAGAAGCGCCGTTCGTCCTCCTGGACGAGATAGATGATGCTCGCGGGATCGACCGATGCGCGGGTCGCCCACGTCGTCCACCACGACGTTGTGATGAAGACGTCGCCGGCGGCGACATCGACGAGCCGTCCGTTCGACGTGTCGCGCGATGAGAAGACAAAGTCGACATCTCCGTGCCATGGAATCCCGTTGGCCTCGAGCACGGTTCGGCAGTTTGCCGGGGTCGGTGGCTCCGAGCGGGTGATGATGCGCAGTGGCCGTTGCGTGCGCCGGGCCAGGAGCGTGGCGAAGATCAGCGCCGTTCCGACGCCTCCGAAGAGGCTGCCGCTGTTGATGCTGTCGGTGACCATTGAGATCCGCTTCGGTGCCGATGCGCTCGCGTACACGTGCAGCGGGCGGAGGTTCGGGAAGCGTTCGTCGAGCGTGAGCGTCAACCACTGCCGTTCCACGGTGGACGGCGCGATCTTGCTGCCGCGCGGCCGCCCGTGGCGCAGATAGTGCAGGAGCGCATTGGTGCCGGGTGACACATCGGGATTGTGTTCGAGGTAGAAATCAGTGGAGAACAGCGGCCCCGGGTCCAACCCCTGGGCGGAGCCGATGAGCGCGTAGTGCCGGAGCGGATCCATCCCCGACCGCGCGACCTCCGCGTAATTCGCCTGGTACCACGCCGCATCGAACAGCCCGGAGCCTTGCATCTCGCGCAGGTCGCGCGGAAATTGCAATCGTGCGAACGCCCTGCGATGGAAGTTGATCCGCCCCGTCCCGGTGACGACGTTCAGCGCCTTGATCGCGGTCCTCGAGACCTGCGGGTACTGCCGGATGACTGAGCGAAGCTGCGAGTATGGCGGCTCGAGCAGAGACTGCCGCAAGCGAACGTTCTCGCGCTGCGCCTCGTCGAGCTCGTGTTGAAGCAGCGTGATTCTCAGGCCGGGATCGTCGCGCGCACGCGCACCGTCGTCATTCATGATGTCGCGCTGCCGGTGGGACCGGTCAGCCCGCAAGCACCTCGGTCGCGGGCAGCAATGCGAGCCCGGCGGCCACGATGCCGTCGGCGTCGAGTCCAAGCTGCCCGAGGAGCGCGGCCTGCGCGCCGTGCTCGATGAACTTGTCGGGAAGGCCCATCCTCACGATCGGCACCATGACCCCGTCCGACGTGAGCAACTCGGTGACCGCCGATCCAAAGCCGCCGGCAGCGACGCCATCCTCGACGGTGATGACCGCTCGGTGGCGCGCGGCGATCGCGCTGAGCTCGGGCGCGAGTGGTTTGACGAAGCGGGCATCGACGACTGTGGTCGAGACGCCGAGGACGGCGAGCTTCTCCTGCGCCTGCATCGCTATGGGCACCATCTTGCCGACGGCGAGCAGCGCGAGGTCGCGTCCGCGATGGTGGATCACGACACTCGGCACCGGGATCGGCTCGAGCGGCTCGGTGCTCGCTGACGGCGCCGGGCCACGGGGAAAGCGCAGCGAGAACGGCCCTTCATACGCCAGGGCCGTGGCGAACATCCTGCGCAACTCATCTGGTGAGCCCGGCGCCGAAATGGTCATGCCCGGGATGCAGCGCAGGTAGGCGAGATCGAGCATGCCGTGGTGGGAGGGTCCGTCGGCGCCGGTGATGCCCGCGCGGTCGATCACGAACGTCACCGGGAGCCGGTGGAGCGCGACGTCGGACGCGACCTGATCGAAGGCGCGCTGCAGGAAGGTCGAATAGATGCAGACGACCGGACGCAACCCGCGCATCGCCAGGCCTGCCGCGAACGTCACCGCGTGCTGCTCGGCGATGCCGACATCGAAGA
>JBAPWO010000209.1:0-18616 GCA_049283735.1 Candidatus Dormiibacterota bacterium | reverse complement strand
CCTCAGCCCGCTCCGCCACCGACGTGCCAGTGGCGTCCCTTAGCTGCACGTACTCAAGAACGTCCTTCTTGGTGATCCGCCCGCCGATCCCGCTGCCGGTGATCCGCGAGAGGTCAACCCCGTGCTCGCGCACCAGGATCCGCACCGCGGGGGTCACGTGATAGCCCCCGGCCTGCCCGTTCCCACCGGCTGCCGCATCAGAATCCGTCGCCGGTGGCACAGATTCGCTGAACGCATCCTGAATCGGCCCGACCGCAGTCTCCCCTCCCGCCTGTGTCTGCGCGGGTGGGGCCTGTGACGCAGTCGGCACCGCCTGCTCTGCGGGCGCGGGCTGCGGCTCGGCCGGCGCCACCGGCTCCGCGGGTGCCGCTTGCGCGCTCTGCGCCGCCGGCACGCCGACGGCAGCCACCTCCTTAGCCTCCGGCTCGGCCGCGGCATCCGAAGCCGCGACACCGGTGTCGATGGAGCAGATCGGCTGTCCCACCGGCACCACGGTGCCTTCCGCGGCGATCAACTCGGCCATCACGCCGTCGGCCGGCGCGGGGATCTCGGCGTTGACCTTGTCGGTGATCACCTCGGCGATCGACTCGTACTTTGCGATCGCGTCGCCGGGATGCTTGAGCCATTTGGCGATGGTTCCCTCGGTGACGCTCTCACCGAGCTGCGGCATCGTGACGGTCAGTGCCATTTCGCGAGCTTCCTTGTGTTCGAGTTCAGTACGCGGCGAGCTCGCGGAGCTTCGCCTCGACCTTGTTTGGGGTGACCAGATAGAACTGCTCCAGCGGCGGCGAGAACGGCATCGCCGGAATCTCGGGACCGCCGAGCCGCATCACCGGCGCGTCGAGACTGTCGAAACAGTCCTCCGCGATGATCGCCGCAACCTCCGATGCGACGCTGACCGCGAGGTTCGCCTCCTGCACGATCAACACCTTGCCGCATTTGCTCGCACTCGCGACGATCGCCGCACGATCGAAGGGACGCAGCGACCGGAGGTCGACCACCTCGCAGGAAAACCCATCTGCAGCAAGGCGATCGACCGCTTCGAGCGAGGTGTGCACCATCATGCCGTAGCTGAACACGGCGATGTCCCTTCCCTCACGCACCACTTTCGCGCGATCGAGTGGCACGGTGTACTCGCCGTCCGGCACCTCGCCCTTGACCGCACGGTAGGCGCGCTTGTGCTCGAAATAGAGCACCGGATCCGGGTCGCGCAGCGCCGAGATGATCATGCCCTTGGCGTCGTACGGAGTCGACGGCACGACCACGCGAAGTCCCGGGATGTGGGCGAAGATCGCTTCGATGGACTGGGAGTGGTACAGCGCGCCGTGCACTCCCCCGCCGAAGGGTGAGCGCACCACCATCGGCACGTTCCAGTCACCGTTGCTCCGGTAGCTGATCTTCGCCGCCTCGCTGATGATCTGATCGACCGCCGGCATGATGAAATCCTGGAACTGGATCTCGGCGATCGGGCGGAGCCCGTTCATCGCCGCACCGATCGCGACGCCCACGATCAGCGATTCGGCGAGCGGGCTGTCGAGCACCCGCCACTCCCCGAACTCCTTCTGCAGCCCCTCGGTGACCCCGAAGACGCCGCCCTTGGCGCCGACATCCTCGCCGAGGATCATGACCCGCTCGTCTCGCTGCATCTCCTCGCGGATGCCGTCGCGGATGGCCTCGATATATGTCTTCCGGGGCACGATCAGTCCCGTGTCTCTGAGTACACGTGCAGCATCGCCGTGTCGGGCGATGGCAGCGGCGACACCTCGGCCTCGTCGGTGGCGCGGTCGAGCTCGAGGACCAGCTCGGCGCGCATCTCCTCGGCGTCGCCCGGGTGCAGGACGCCGATCTCCTCGAGGGTCGCCTTGAAGCGGTGCAGCGAGTCCCGCTCCTTGTCCGCCTCGAGATCTGCGGCGGTGCGGTAGCGACGCTGATCGTCATCCGAGCTGTGTGACGTCAGGCGCAGCACCTTCGCCTCGATGAGCGTCGGGCCATCGCCACGACGCGCGCGCTTCACCGCCTCGCGCGCGGTTCGATAGCAGGCGATGGCGTCGCACCCGTCGACGATGACGCCGGGAATGCCGTATCCCTTCGCGCGATCGGCGACGTCCTCGGTGGGCATCTGCTTCTGCCACGGCACGCTGATCGCGAAACCGTTGTTCTCGACGAGGAAGATCACCGCGAGCTTGTGAATCGCCGCGAAGTTCAGCGCCTCGTGAAAGTCACCCTCGCTGGTGCCACCCTCCCCGATGGATGTGAAGGTCACCGCATCCTCGCCGCGCATCCGCGACGCGAGCGCGATACCCGTGGCGTGGAGGAGTTGCGTCCCCACCGCCGATCCGGTGCTGATGATGTTCAGGCGCCGGCAGCCGTAGTGCGCCGGCATCTGCCGGCCGCCGCTGTTGGGATCGGCGGCCCGCTGAAGCACCGACAGGATGTGATCTTTGGGGGTCATCCCGAGCACCAGCGTCAAGGCGAGATCGCGATAGTACGGGGCGATCCAGTCATAGGTGGGACGCAGGTTCATGCCAAAGGCGACTTGAACCGCTTCGTGGCCCTCTGCGGAGATCCAGAACGGCGCGCGTCCCTGGCGGTTCAGCACCCAGAGCCGCTCGTCGAGCAGCCGCGATCGGAGCATGTGCCGGTACATGAGCCGGAGCGTCTCCGCGTCGAGGCCGGCGCGCGCCTTGGTCTCGGTCCGTGTCATCGCCATGTGCCGTTCAACCCTCCGAACGAAGCTGACGCCGACGCTCGTTGCTTCGGCGCTCGACCGCCGCTCAAATGTGGATCGCCTCCCCGCTGACGGCAAGGGCAGCTTCAGAGAGCACTTCACTGA
This sequence comes from Candidatus Dormiibacterota bacterium, assembly GCA_049283735.1. Taxonomy (GTDB): domain Bacteria; phylum Chloroflexota; class Dormibacteria; order Aeolococcales; family Aeolococcaceae; genus Palsa-851. Next base: position 15,783 of record JBAPWO010000209.1, on the reverse strand, counting down.
GTGTAGGGTGCGGCGCGACCGCGTGGCCCATCTCGAAAGCGGTGGTCTCGAGGAGGCCCCCGAGCGCCGGGCCCCAGATGAGCTCGGTCACCTCGTGGCCGATGATGTGGACGCCGAGGACGGTGCCGTCTGCCTTGTCGGCAACCACCTTGCAGAATCCATCGCTCTCTCCCCAGATCACCGCCCGGCCGTTGCCACGGAAGGGCATGAACCCGATCGCGACCTCGTACCCGGCGGCCTGTGCCTCGGCTTCGCTGAGGCCCATGGAGCCGATCTGCGGAGTGCAGTACGTGGTGCGAGTCACGAGCCGGGGATCGAGTGGATGCGGATCGCGCCCGGCGATCGCTTCGACGGCGAGCACACCCTCGTGGAGCGCTTTATGCGCGAGCTGGAAGCCTCCGACCACGTCGCCCACAGCGCTGATCCCGGTCTCACCGGTGCGGAGCATCGCGTCGACCGCGATGACACCGCGTTCGACCACGACCCCGGTCCCCTCGATGCCGATGTTCTCGACATTGGCCGCCCTGCCGACCGCGACCAGGAGCACCTCGGCCTGGAGCCGCTGCTCCTTGCCGTCCTCACCCGCCACGGTCACGGCGACGCCACCCTCGTTGCGCTCGATGGAGCCGAGGTCGAGACGGTGCCCGGTGAGGCATGTGATGCCACGTGCCTCGAACTGGCGTCGAAGCTCGGTCCCGACGGCGGCGTCCTCGAGGGGGACCAGGTTCGGGAGCATCTCGACGACGGTCACCTCGGCGCCGCAACTGCGATACAGCGAAGCGAACTCGACGCCCACGGCGCCCGCGCCGAGGACGATCGCCGACGCCGGGACTCGATCCATCCGGAGCGCCTCGTCGCTGGTGAGGATGACGTTCCCGTCGGCGGGAGCGCCGGGGAGCTGCTTGGGACGCGACCCCGTGGCGATGATCACCGAGCCGGCCTCGATCTCGAGCGCATCGCCTCCCGGCGGGGTGACGACGAGGCGACCGGCACCGTCGACGCGACCGCGCCCACTGATCACGTTCACCTTGTTCTTGCGCAGCAGGAACTGCACGCCCTTGTGCAGCTGGCTGACCACCTGGTCGCGACGCCGCCCGGCGACCGCGTAGTCGAAGTGCACGTCGCCGGTCGTGACCCCGAACGAGTCCGCATGACGCAGCTCGTCGAGCAGCGCCGCACTCTGAAGCAGTGCCTTGGCAGGGATGCAGCCGCGATGCAGGCACGTGCCGCCGACCTTGTCCTCCTCCACCAGCACCACGCTCAGCCCGAGCTGGGCAGCGCGGATCGCCGCCGGGTAGCCGCCCATCCCGCCCCCGAGAATGGCGATGTCAAATCGTTCGGCCACTGGATCCTGAGTATATCGGCGGGGTCCCCCACCCAAACTCCGATGCGGCTCGGTTCCCCCGACCGGATGGCACCCGCGCCCGTCGACCTTAGGCCGAAAGGAAGCGGCGAACCCCGAGGAAGCTGCCCAATGCGCCGACGGCGACCCCGCCGATCAGCAGCACGATGAGCAGGGTGATCGTGTAGCGGGCGTCGAAGGGCACGCTGAGGAGATTCCCCTGCGCCGCCTGGACGAACAGCCGGTACGCGCCGAACACGACCGCCCCGGAGAAGATCGCAGCGAGCAATCCCCCGAGCATGCCCTCGAGGATGAACGGCCAGCGGACGAACCAGTCGGTTGCACCCACGAGCTTCATGATCTCGATTTCAGTTCGCCGCGAGTACACGGCCGTCCGGATCGTATTCATGATGATGACGATGCTGATGGTCAGCAGAATGATCGCGATGATCGCCCCAACCCACTGGATGACCGTGATCACCGTGTTCAGCTTGCCGATGACGTCGGAGTTGTAGTCGGTAGGGGTCGTGCTGTCGACGATCGGCGTGGCCTTCGCCTCGGCGTTGAACTGGCTGAGGTCGACGAGCTTGCGGACATTGAGGTTCAGCGACGCCGGCAGCGGATTGCTGCCCAGCACGTTGAGGGCGCTCTTGATCGATGGGTTCTGCGAGGCCTGCTCCGCCGCTTGATCCTTGGTTTCGAACGTGACCGAGATGACCCGCGGGTCATGCTTGAGCCGGCTCTCGAAATTCGCGATCGCCGGCAGCGACGCGTTGTCGGACAGGTAGATCTTCAGATGGCTCGCGTTCTGCTCCTGCCCCTGGAGGACCGTGTTCACGGAATGGGTGAAGAGCAGGGATCCGCCCACGAGAAAGATGATCAACCCCATGGTGAACACGCCGGCCAAAGAAACCCCCAGGTTGCGTCGGAAATTCTGGCCGGCGCTGTGGAGTGCGAACCACAGCGAGGCGAGGACCGGCCTCACAGGGTTGCGGTTCCTTCGCGCAGGTAGCTTCCCTCTGCCTCGTCTCGGACCACGCGGCCGTTGTCGATGGCGATGACCCGGCGGCGGACGAGGTCGACCACCTCGCGATTGTGCGTTGCCATCAGGACGGTCGTACCCCGGTGGTTGATCTGCAACAGCAACTGCACGATGCCCCACGACGTGTCGGGGTCGAGGTTTCCGGTGGGCTCATCGGCAAGGAAGATGCGCGGCCGGTGCACGAGCGCACGCGCGATCGCCACGCGCTGCTGCTCACCACCGCTCAACTCGTCGGGAAACTTGTCGAGCTTGTCCTCGAGTCCGACGATCCAGAGGACCTCCTCGACCTTCTCGCGCAGATGACGCTGACCCGGGCGGGTCACCTGGAGCGCGAACGCAACGTTCTGCGCGACCGTGCGCCGCGCGAGCAGCTTGTAGTCCTGGAAGACGATGCCGAACTTGCGGCGCAGCTTGGGAAGCTTGCGATGCGACATCCGGCTGATCTCCTGCCCGTCGATGAAGATCCGCCCCGTGGAGGGGGCCTCGTCACGGATGAGCAGGCGCACGAGCGTCGACTTGCCGGCACCGCTCGGCCCGACCAGGAAGCAGAAGTCGCCTTGATGGATCGCCAGATCTACGTCGCGCAGGGCCTCCGTTCCGTTCGGGTAGACCTTGCTCACGCCGTGAAACGAGATGACCGGGCGGAGCGCGTGCTGAGGGGGGGCCGCAGACCGTTCCGCAACCGCCACGCTCACCAGGCTGCCCCCTGGGGCGATGTCTTCATAGGATGCTTTCTGGGATCGCTACTGAGTCGGCGGCCAGTATAGACCGGGGTTCCGGCGGACTCCCGCGATATTTCACAGATTGGTCACTTCCGTATGGGGATTGGCCGTGGCCGTCCTTTTAGGACGCCTTCGATTCTGGACCCTCACGCGCTGCCCAGTGCAGGTATCCCTCGATGAACGGGTCGATGTCTCCATCGAGGACGCCCTGGGCATTGCCCACCTCGACCCCGGTCCGGTGGTCCTTCACCATCGTGTACGGCTGGAGCACGTAGGAGCGGATCTGGCTGCCCCACTCCGCCGCGATCAGCTCGCCCTTGAGATCGGCGACCTTCTGCGCGTGGGCGGCCTGCTGCAGCGCGAGCAGCCGGGAGCGGAGCACGCGCCAGGCGACGTCCCGGTTCTGCTGCTGCGATCGTTCGTTCTGGCAGGTGACCACGACGCCGGTCGGGATGTGGGTCAGCCGGACCGCGGACGATGTTTTGTTGACGTGCTGGCCCCCGGCGCCGCTCGAGCGGAACACGTCGGTGCGGACATCGTCCGGGTCGATCTCGACGGTGACGGTGTCCTCGATCTCCGGGGTCACCTCGACCAGCACGAAGGACGTATGGCGGCGATGGGCGGCATCGAACGGGCTGATCCGTACCAGCCGGTGGACCCCATGCTCGCCCTTGAGCAGGCCGTAGGCCCGGGGGCCGGAAACACGGATGGTCGCCGACTTGATACCCGCCTCGTCGCCCACCGATTCCTCGAGGAACTCGACGGGCATCCGATGCTGCTCGGCCCAGAGGAGGTACATGCGCAGCAGCATCTGCGCCCAGTCCTGGGAATCCGTCCCGCCGGCGCCCGCGTGGATTCCGATCAGAGCCACGTGGTCGGTGTAGGGGTCGGTGAACAGGAGGTCGATCTGGCGCCGTCCGACCTCCTTCTCGAGGGAGCGGAGTTCCTTCTCGACATCGGCGGTCACCGCCTCGTCCGGCTCCGCGTCGACCATCGACGCCAGCTCGCGCGCGTCGCTGGCGCGCTGCGTCAAGGATTCCCAGGTGCTCAGGTCGTCACGAATACGCGCCGCTTCCTGGTTCAGCGATGCCGCACGCTTTGGATCATCCCAGAGGTCCGGCGCCGCGATCTCCCGGTCGAGTTCGATCAGCCGGACTCGTTTCCCGTCGAGGTCAAAGATGCCCCTGGAGCTCGGCAATGCGGGCGGCGACGTCGTTGGCGCGTTCTGCAAGCTCGCTCATGTGGCGAGTATTCCACAATGAAGTGATGCAAACCGTCGCGGCCGTCTCGTCTGACGCGATCGGCGACCTGTTTCCCGACATGCCGCGGGCCTTCGATTTCGACGACGTGTCGCTGGTGCCGCGCATCCCGTCAACGCTCGCGCATCGCACCGAAGCTCTCCCGGCTGTGGACTTCGGCCCGGTGCGGCTGACCGTCCCGTTGATCGGGTCGCCGATGCCGGACGTCTGCGGCGTCGACATGTGCCGCGCTCTCGGCGAGCACGGCGCCCTTGGGATCCTGCCTCGCTTCCAGCCGATCGATGAGCAGTCCGCCGAGCTTCGCGAGGTCGCGGCCGCGGGCGGCCCCGTCGCTGCCGCGCTCGGCGTCACCGGCGATTACCGCGACCGTTTCGCGCGCATCATCGAGTCCGGCTGCAGGATCGTGTGCCTTGACACGGCCAACGGCGCGCACGAGCAGGTCGGTCATGCGGTGCGTTGGGTGCGCAACCAGGATCCCGCGGTATTTCTCATCGCCGGCAACGTCGCGACCGCCGAGACGTTCCGGTGGCTCGAGGACCAGGGGGTGGACGCGATCCGCGTGGGGATCGCGGGCGGGTCGGTGTGCGAGACCCGCACCGAGACAGGCGTGCACGCCCCGACGCCCTACAGCGTCTCCGAATGTGCCCATGTGCGCCGGCACGCGCTGATCATCGCCGATGGAGGGATCCGAAGCCCAGCCGACATGTGCAAGCTCCTCGCCCTGGGCGCTGACTGCGTCATGGTCGGCTCGGCGCTCGCCGGGACCTACGAAGCCCCGGGACGTGTGATCGTCGTCGACGGCAAGAAGTTCAAAATCATGCGCGGCGCCGCCTCGTTCTCGGTGCAGCAGGAATTCGCCGGCGAGGATCCCGAGTACATCGAGGGAGCCGAGTCGATCGTGGCGTACAAGGGCAGGGTCGCCGATGTGATCCAGCGTTACGTGGCCGGACTGCGCAGCTCGATGTCGTACATGGACGCGCGCACCCTCGACGAGTACCGGAGCAACGCGAGCTTCATACGAATGCGCTAACAGCGCTCTGCGGTGGGCCTGTCCTGGGTCAGCGCAGTTCGGCGATCAACTCCTCCGACGTCATCGGCTTGGAGAACATCGGGTAGTCGTACTTGATGGCGTTTTCGTGCTCTTCCACCGAGGTTGCGGCGACGCAATCGCTCAGCGTGATGACCTCGTAGCCGTTCTCGTAGCCGCTGCGCATGGTGGACTCAACGCAACAGTTGGTCAGGAACCCACCCAGCACGATCGTCGAGATTCCCTTGCTGCGCAGGATGAAATCCAGGTTCGTGCTCGCGAATGTGTCGAGCCCGCGCTTGCCCTCGATGACGATGTCCCCGTCCTGCGGATCGAGTTCCTCGGTGATCGCAGCGCCCCACGTGCCCTTGACGAACGCGTTGCCGTCGACGACGCCTTTGAGGATGCCGTAAGGGTGGGCGCTGATCTCGTTGTACCCCTTGGCGAACATGATCGGCGCGTGCATGATGGTCGCGCCGGCTGACCGGGCCGCCTCGACCACGCGCTCGGTGTTCGCGAGCATGTCGGTCTTCTCCATCACCGCCTCGACGGCGCCGTGAAGAACGCCACCCTCTGAGGTGAAGTCGTTCTGATACTCGATGAGTACGACAGCAGTCGTGGCTGGGTCGATCGCCATCTCGAAATCCTCCACAAGCCGATCCGTCACCGTGTACCCGTCAGGCTAGAGCTGCGCCAGCAATGGCGCAAGCGGCGTGCCGCCGCCACCGATGCTGGTCGGACCGTTGTTGGTGACGATGTCGAGGTGGGCAAAGATCGTCGCGATGTCCTGCGACCACGGGTCGGTGCCGTTGACCGAAGCGGTCTCGAACGGGAATCCCCAGACGGTTTGGAACTCGCCGGGGTCAGGGAAGCCATTGCTGGTAGTGGGGAGGATGCTGCCGCTGGGGCTGAGTTCGGTGACGATATTGTTGACCGATCGAATCCCGTTGGTATTGGCGATATACGCCCCGTAGTCCTGGAATGCCTTGGCTAGGATCATGCCGGCGGGGGTCATCAGGTTGAGGGTGCTGAGGTCCAGAGTAGAAGGCAGCGCCAGGAGCGAGCCCATCCGCAGATTCGCGTTGGTGCCGGTATAGAGAGTGGAAGAGTTCTTGTCGCACTTCGTTGCGGGCCAGTCGTTGCACAGCGTCGATGCGTCGCCGGGATAGAGATTGGCCGCATCGACGTCGATCTGCAGCGCGTGTGTGATCACGCCACCTGGCACCAGTTCACCGAGGCGGATCGCGCCTCCGAGTGCTGACAGGTGGCTGCCGCCGTCCCAGCCCGCCAGGCCGTCGCTGAACAGGTCGCTGTTCACCTTGTCGAAGAAGTCGAGCGTGCCCGGACCACCCGCTGTGCAGCGCGCAAACGGTTCGCCCTGAATCAGGGTTTGTCCATCAGGTGCGACTGCAGTGAGCGGGTCATTTTGGCCCGTCGAGGGAACGACAAAGTCTGCTGGGATTGGCACCGTGGTCAGAAATGCGCCCGTGGCGTCGCACCGCTGACCCTGGCTTCCGTGCGGGCCGGCTGTGTTCTCGTAGACGTTCGTGGGCGGTGCAGACGGTGTCATCACGATGATGTGCTGATCGCTCACGAGGGTCTTCGTCTGTGCTGCTATCAGATTGGCCGGTGCGTACACGGCGCCGGAGCCAATCGGCGTGTTCCATATGGACGCGCTCGTGAACGGTTGAAGGAATGGATCGCGGATCAACAATGACGCCGACGCGACGCTCCCTGCGACGACAGTTACCGTCTCCGCTGACGGCGCTGTGTAACCGTAGTCGCTCACGGTGACCACATAAGTCCCCGGCTGCACATCGTTCAACGCGTAATCCCCATTGTTGTCAGTAGTCGTTGATCCGGTGCCGAGAATGCCTGTGTAGGCCACCGTTGCCCCCTGGACTGGTTGCGCGGGAGTCCGGCTGTCCATGACGGTGCCGTCGATACCGCTGGTGTAGGTGAGCTGGAACCAGCCCTCGATGTCGATGGCCGCGTTAACTACCCCGGCGGCGTTGAACAGGTCGACGTCACCGTTGCGGGCGTCGCCGGTGGTGTCGACCTGTACCACCGCGAGGTTGGGCAGGACTTCGCCGGCGCTGAGGTTGATGTCCGAAACCGAATGGCTGGTCTGGTTTGCCGGGTAGAGCGTCAGATACGTTGCCTGCGTGGGCGCGATCGCCGTCAGGTTGGCGATGAATGCAACCGCCGGTGTGCCCGAGGTAGTTGCCGGCAGTCCTGCCTCGCCGGCCACAACGACCGTGTCGACACCCAGGGTGTTCAACGTCTGGCCGGCGCAGGGCAGTCCCGATCCCGTCCTCGTGTCACAGATCCTGGTGGGCGTGATGGCCTGGTATTGAGCGCCCTGGGGTGCTGTCGCACTCCCGAACCACCCGTTCGCGTCGAGGACAACGTTGATCGTCCCAACTGCGTTGTACACACACACCGACGTGTCCGCAGCGCCCGTTACAGCGGGGCCCAGTTGCACCATCACTCTGTTCGCCTCGACCTGACCTGCCCCAAGGTTGAGCGTCGAAAAGGGCGGCGGGTGGGTCGCGTTGTACGCACAGGTGCCGCTCGAGGTGGTCGGAAACACGCTCAAATAGGTCGGCTTGGTCCCCGCCACACCGGTCAGGTTCAGAACCGCCGCCTCCGCCCCGGTCACGGGGATGGCGTCACTCCCGGTCCCGGTCACATTGACAATCAGGGGCGTCGTACCCACTGCGCCCGCATTGCATCCCGGCGATCGGGGGTTGCTCCGCGTGTCGCAGACTCGAACCGGCGCGATCGCATGGAACTCTCCGGCCATTGTGGTCGGAACTGCGGGCTCGAAGTACCCCTCCACGTCCGCAACCACATTGACCGTTCCCAGCGCGTTGTAGATGTTCACCGCACCGCCCGTGCCCATGGTCGCGGTGACCAGGTTGGGGATGACGGTGCCCGGCCCGAAGTTCAGGTTCGAGACGTGGGGCATCGGGCCGCCGTACGGAAATACCGTCAGCAGGCTTTGCGCCGTGCCCGCCACCTCGGTCACGTTGAGCACCACGGCGGTCGCATCGGGCGGAATCGGATCGCCGACCTTCAGCCCGGTCACGCCGCTGAGCTGTAGTTTCCGAACCATTCCCGGTCCGAGCGCGAGACCGCCGCACTGGACGCATGTTCCCGCCCTCGTGTCCAGGATCCGGAACGGGTCGAGAGGAACATAGTTGGCCAGATTCGGCGCGCTGGCAATGCGCGGCGTGACGGCGTGCGATGAGGCCACAGCCTGGGTTGGTGCGACGATCCAGCCCACCGAACCAACGGCAATAACAATGAGTCCGGTCCCCTTCCAGCCCCTCATCGCTCGAAGTGTACCGCCCGAGATGCCGGGTCGTTGCGACTACCCGTGCTCGAGGCATCGGACCTGAAACCGCCGTGATCCCGGCCACAAGCCTGTGGGGATCCGCACCCTTCCTTTCGATTCCGTAACTCGACTCGCCGGATTGTCGGCGAAGTGGCCGGTAGGCTGGATCCACGGCCATGCGGCGGCTTGTTGCTACCGCGAGGATCACATCAGGCAGTGCTCACCAGGGTTGCACGTGCTGCTGGAGGGCTCAGCCTTGCGCCGACTCGCCACGCGGACTCGGATCGAGCGAACGGGCGTGCCCCGAAGCGTTCGCGTCGTACAGGTTGTCACAGGCGCGGTCGTGCTGCTGTATCTGGCATCGACAATTCTCCGTTCGCCCGGGTCGTACAGCACCTTCTATGACGTCTGGGTCGCCAACCTTGGATATGCCGGCTGCACGACGCTGTGCATCTGGCGGGCGATTGCCCGACGCCCAGGCCGCTGGGGATGGGGGGCACTCGCTGCCGGCCTCCTCCTCTTTACCGCGGGGTCCGTGCTTTGGACAAGCTGGGTTCAATTCTTCTACCCCGTGCCGTATCCCTCGATAGCGGACGTCTGTTTCCTGGCGTTCTTTTTCATGGCGTTCATCGGGATCGGCCTGCTGGTGCGCGAGACGCTCCCGAAGACCGCGAGGACCATCTGGGTGGACGCTCTGATCGCCGCACTCGGCGTCGCGGCCGTGGAGGCCATGCTCGTCATCGGGCCGATCTGGCAGGCGAGCAAAGGGGACTTCGGAACCGTGGCGACGAACATCGCATATCCGATCGGCGACCTCGTCCTGGTCACCATGATCGTCGCGGTCTTCGCGGTTCGGGGCTGGCGGCCCGGCCGACTCTGGTGGACCTTGGGGATGGGTCTCGTGATTTTTGCGGCGGCCGACAGCGTCTACGTCCTGCGCGTGACCTCGGGCAAATACGTGACTGGGACGCCGTTGGACAGCCTGTGGCTGATCGGCGCATTCCTCATCGTGGTTGCGGCGTGGCAGGGTCTGAGCGTTCAGGCCAAACATTCCCCGATGATTCAGCCGCCGGTCATCGTTCCGGCGCTGTTCGTCTTGAGTTCACTCGGCATCGTTGTGTATGCGGCCGCACATCCGGGGCAGTTCTTCCTGGGAGTCGCTCTCGCCACCACAACGCTCGTCATCGCGCTCGCTCGTTCCGCATATGCCTTTCGACAGGTGCGCGCGCTCGCGGACAGTAAGCGCGAGGCGCGTACGGACGAGCTCACGGGTTTGCCCAACCGCAGGCTGTTTTTCGAGAGGCTTCTCGTGTGCTTCGAGCCGATCCCGACGCCCCACCGCCTCGCGGTGCTCATGATCGACCTCGACCGCTTCAAGGAGATCAACGACAGCCTTGGACACCATGTCGGGGATGACGTCTTGCGCGAGCTCGGCCCCCGCCTTGTCGCCGCAGCGGGGAGCACAGGCACGGTCGCGCGTCTCGGCGGAGACGAGTTCGGGATGGTGCTGTCCCCGCTCGTCGATATGAGCGAGGCAACCGAGATGGCGGAACGTGTGCGTGAGGTCTTGCGCGCGCCGTTTGAGCTCGAGGGCATGAGCCTTCGAGTCGACGCCAGCATCGGGATTGCGCTCGCGCCGGACCACGGCACGACTCCCGAGTCCGTGCTGCAGAAGGCCGATGTGGCCATGTTCGCCGCCAAACGCGCGCATGCCCCCTGGCAGATCTATTCATCGGACCACGACCAGAACGCGCTGGATCGGCTCGAACTGATGGAGGACCTGCGCGACGCCATCCATCACGGGGAGATTGTCCCGTTCTACCAGCCGATCCTCGACCTGCGCACGGGCAGCGTCATGGGTGCCGAAGCCTTGGCCCGCTGGCTGCACCCGTCACGCGGAATTCTTGCGCCGGCGGCATTCCTGAACCTGGTATCGGACGCCGGTCTGATGGGGCCCTTCACAATGGCGGTGTTGGATCAGGCGTTCGTCCAGCAGGCGAGATGGTACGAGCAGGGATACGACCTTGGGGTCTCGGTCAACATATCGGCCGCCAGTCTGCGCGACGAAGAGCTGCCCGAAAAAATTGCCACGCTCATGTCGACCCGCGGCGTCGATCCGGCGAGGGTCACGCTGGAGATCACCGAGGACTGCTTCATCGCCAACCCCGAGGAGGCCGTGCTCGTCCTCGAGCGGCTGCGCGATCTGGGCGCGCATCTCGCGATCGACGATTTCGGCACCGGCTTCTCGTCGCTGACGTATATGCGCCGGCTTCCGGTCAGCGAGCTGAAGCTCGACCGCACGTTCCTGAGCGGCGCGCCGCAGGACGAGCGCGCCGTGTCGGTCATCCGCTCCACGGTCGACCTGGCGCACTCACTCGGCCTGCGCATCGTCGCCGAGGGGATCGAAAACCTCGATGCCCTGGCGCTGGTGGACGCCCTGGGCTGCGACGCCGCGCAGGGGTACCTAATGGGTCGACCAGTGCCCGCCGAGGAATTCGACCTCGGACAAGTCGCGGTGCTGCACCCTCGAGAAGCGAAACATCTGAAACCGCTGGTCACGCTCGTGGCATGGGTCAACGAATCGGCGCACCCGGCGCGTCGCGACGCTGCGCCGTCGATCGACAGGTCAGCCGAACTACCTGGCGAGGCCCCTCAGCCGAACAGGCTGACGATGCTGGGCGCGGTCGCGGCGCCGCCGATCAGGCTGAGCCCGAAGGATTCCTCGATCGCGCGCAGGACCGCGTAGTGGTTGATCGACGTGGTCACTGCACCCGTGCCGCTGGCGGCGTTGGAGATCACCACGGTGGGGACCTGGTTGCTGCCCCCGGTGTCACCCTCGTCCATCGTGACGATCACGGTGCTCTTGAACTTCGTGAACCACGGCGACGCCAGGATCGGCGCGACGTTGGCTATGAGCCACGCATTGCCCTGCTGGACCGTGCCGTCGTGCATATCGTCGATCAGATTCGGCGTGATCCACGCGAAGTCGGGCGGGTTCGCGCCATCGAGGGTTGACACCGCCGCCACCACGCCGGGGTAGGGCTGAATATGGCACGTCCCGGTCACGTCGGCCTTGAAGATGACGAACGGGTTGTGCTTCAGTACGTATCCACCCGAACCGGTCCCGGTGTAGCAGGGACTTGGCATCGACTCCATCCACCCCACCCACGGGGTCGCGGAGTCCGTGAGCTGACCGCCGAGGTTGGTGTTGCCATATGCCCCCGCGCCGACGCAGTTGTCTGCGGTGCAACCAAGCGTCGAGCCAGCCGCGATTGCCGTGTAGTTCGGCTGGCTCGGATGCGACACGCCGTGGCTGTTCGTGAAGCTCGCGTATTTGGCAGCCAGGGAGCAGAAGTACGGGTCGGCGGAGCATGTTCCCAGCGTCGGCCCGTAGCCTTTGTTTTCGAGCATGACGACCAGGACATGCGGGCGACCCGAGACCGGAGGCTTATGCTGAGTCGGCGCGGCAGTCGGCCGCGGGGTGCGTCGAGCCGTCAGAGGCGTGGGCGTGGGCCTCGGCGTGGAGGTTGGCGTCGATGACAGTGTCGGGGCGACGGTGGACGTCGAGATGGTCGTCGGCGCGGGCGTCGGGGTCGCTCTGGTGGATGGGGCGCTGGCTCCGCCGCAGGCAGCAAGCAAGCAACCAATTACGAGCGGCGCGAGTAGCTTGCTCGTCCTGGCAACCCGCCGCCTCCTCTCGCGGCGCATGGCCATCGGTAGCACTGGATTACAGACCCTCCGCTTGGCACCGAGTCCCGATGGGTGACCCGTGACATCGGACGCAGAGTAGCGGTTCAGCCTTGCGGAACGATGAAGGTCGCGCTCCTGAAGAGTCACCGGCGTTGACCCCCTGACAAAATCGGGTGCTGGGCCGAGCGCCGCCACCCGGACCCGGCCTTCGGCGAGGCCACCCCAGCCGTCACCTTGGGACCATTGCACAGTCTGATGCGTTTTGCTTACGATAGCTACCGAACGATTGCGACCAGGGGTGGACAGGAGAAGGGGCATGACTGAAGGCAAACACGGTATCGGCGCGCGATTCGCAGTCGCATCGCGAACGCGCGCGATCAGGTTGGGGCTGGCGGTCCTGACCGTCGGGCTCGGAGGGCTCGTCCCGCTCGCTGGAGCGATGCAGTCCACGACGGCGTACGCGTCCTCCGGGGGCAATGCGAACGCCGGCGATGTGTGGGTCGACAATGTCGGCCAGCCTGCTGGGCCGGGCCACGAGATGGATCCGCACCTCGCGTGCGCGAACATCAATCTCTGGGGCAACGGTCTCGCGGACGCCAGCGGCACCTTCACGATCGACGGTTGGCCGCCAAGCGGCTCTCAGGAACAGACGTATGCCGCCGCGTGGACCTACAACACCGCTACCGGTGGCGACCAGGTTATCCAGGTCATCAACGTGGCCACGCTGGTCGCGAATGCGAGGGCCGCGGGAGATGCGCCCATCAACAAGCAGGGCCTCCACTTCAAGCTCCAGTTCAGCCAGGACCCGCAGAAGCACAAGACGTTCTGGGTCAACTGCCCGGCTACTCCGACCACGACCACGCTGTGGGTCCAGAAGCTTCGCTCCTGCGGTACCACCCTCCCGGGCGCGCAGCTCGAGCTTGTCGATGCGAACGGCCATGTGATCAGCGGACCCGCGACATCCGCGAGTGGCACGAACCACACCTTCGCCGACCCCAACGGATGCCCAACCCAGGAGGGCAGCTGCACGACCCTGACCACGGCGTGCCTCACCCTCGCGGTGCCGGTTCCGGCGACTGGGACTGCCACCTACACGATCGTCGAAGTGGTGGAACCGGTCGGTTTCGTGAACTGCATCGAGAACTTCAACCACGACAACCCCGTGAGCCAGTGCTCGAAGCAATGGGGGACGGTGACCGTCGATTCCAGCGGGGCGCTGAAGGTCACGTTCACGTCGGTGAGCCTCACCGGCCAGACGCTGACGCTGCCCACCGACGACACCAATACCGGGAACGCGTTCTGGCTCGGAACGCAGGCTGATCCCGCGCTCTTCTACGACGACAGTCAGAAGGGTTAACTCGCCGACGGAACTCTGAAGCGGCCGGTGCCACCCGCGGCACCGGCCTCTTCGTCTGCCCGCGCTTACGGCGCGTCAGCGCCCGTGGCAGAACTTGTACTTCTTACCGGACCCGCAAGGACACGCCTGGTTGCGCCCGACCTTGCCCTGCGGCGCCCCGTTCGCGCCGGCGCTTGCACCGGCGCCATTCCCGTTGCCGTCCGCGCGGCGCGTGCCCGAGGCAGACGACTCCACGATGTTGCGCACGATCGGCTTGGCCATGAGTGGCGCCGACACGCGTGGCCCGGTCGCCCGCGCGAGCGCACCGCTTGCGAGCGCGGCCGCGGGCCGCGCCGGCGGCACCTGAGCTCCATCGGTCGCGCCGCCAGGTCGGTCGGCGCGAGGTGACGGCGGCGCGGTCGCCCCAGCCGCACCGGCGGTCGGGGCCGGGATCGCCGCCGCTGCCTCCGGGGCCGCCGCGTCCTCGCCGGGAGTGGCTTCGTTGGGATCGACGCGACGGATCTGCACGTTGAGCAGCGCGCGCACGATCTCGCGCTGGATGTCCTCGGTCAGGTCCTGGAACGCCGTGAAGGCCGCCGCCTTGTACTCCACGAGCGGGTCCATCTGACCGTACGCCTGGAAGCCCATCCCCTCGCGGAGATGATCCATCTGGGTCAGGTACATGAGCCATCGAGAATCGATCACCTGGAGCATCACGCTCTGCTCGACCTCGCGGAGCAACTCGGCGCCGTACTCCTGCTCCTTCTCCTCGTACAGGCCGATCAGCTCGCCGCTGAGTGTCTCCGAAACCTCCTCGACGGAGTCACCCAGGCTGTCCATGCTGACTTCGGATAGATGCGGCAGCCCCGCGGCGAACTGGCGCATCTGCGTCCAGAGGCCCTCGAAGTCCCACGCCTCGCGATGCCGCCCTTCGCAGTATGTCGGCACCTCGGTCGCGACCACGTGCTCCACCATGGAGATGAAGTTCGAACGCGTGTCGGTGCCCTCGAGGATCTTGCGGCGTTCGCCGTAGATGATCTCGCGCTGCTTGTTCATGACGTCGTCGTACTCGACGACGTGACGGCGGCTGTCGAAGTTCTGTCCCTCGACCCGCGCCTGCGCCCCTTCGATCTGCCGGGACACCATCTTCGACTCGAGCGGTGTGTCCTCGTCGACACCGAGCTTGCCCATGACGCCCTGCATGCGCTCACCACCGAAGACGCGCATCAGGTCGTCCTCGAAGGACAGGAAGAATCGTGACTCGCCGGGGTCGCCCTGCCGGCCTGCACGGCCGCGGAGCTGGTTGTCGATGCGCCGCGATTCGTGCCGCTCGGTGCCGATGATGTACAGACCCCCGGCATCGGCGACACCATCACCGAGCACGATGTCGGTGCCACGCCCGGCCATGTTGGTCGCGATGGTGACGCTGCTTCGCTGACCCGCGTTGGCGATGACGTCGGCTTCTTTCTCGTGCAGCTTGGCGTTGAGGACGGAGTGCTGAACGCCGACCTTCTCGAGCATGCGGCTCAATCGCTCGCTCTTCTCGATGCTCGTCGTGCCGACGAGGATGGGCTGTCCCTTCTTGTACCGGTCGGCGATCTCCTCGACCACCGCCCGGTATTTGCCCTCTTCACCTTTGTAGATCAGGTCCGGCTCGTCCAGACGCACCATCGGCCGGTGCGTCGGGATTGGGACCACCTCGAGCTTGTAGATCTTGTGGAACTCCTCGGCCTCGGTGAGCGCGGTGCCGGTCATGCCCGCCAGCTTGTCGTAGAGGCGGAAGAAGTTCTGGAAGGTGATCGTCGCCAGGGTGACCGTCTCCTGCTGGACGGTCACGCCCTCTTTGGCTTCGATCGCCTGATGGAGCCCGTCCGACCAACGCCGTCCCGGCATGGTTCGGCCGGTGAACTCGTCGACGATGATCACCTCGCCGTCGCGCACGATGTAGTCGCGGTCGCGGAGCCACAACGCGTGTGCGCGGAGCGCCTGGTTGATCTGGTGCGCCTCCGCGGCGTGCTCCATCTC
>JBAPWO010000208.1:0-5936 GCA_049283735.1 Candidatus Dormiibacterota bacterium | reverse complement strand
GCGCAGCGCGAGCGGACCGCGGTCGAGGAAGACGAGCTCGGTGAGATGTGCGTCGCGCTGTGGCTGCACCGTGGCATTGTAAGTTCGGTCGATGTCGCGAACCAGAAAAACCGCGCCGCGCAGGATTCGCGTTGCCACGTACAACATCCTGCTTGGCGGTGAGCGTCGCCGCGACCTGGTGCGCAACGTGCTCCGGCGCGTCGACGCCGATGTCATCGCACTCCAGGAAGTTCACGAGGTCGATCGCGCCGGCGACCTCGCCCGCGAGCTCGACATGGAGATGTTCCTCGGCGAGCCGAGCGACCCGGCCTCGTCGATGCACACCGCGATCCTCACGCGGCTGCCGGTGCGCGCGTGGCGCAACCGCCGCCATCACGGCCGGATGTTGCGCTCCCATCTGCACTGCGACATCGAGACCGGCGGTACGGAGCTCCCGCTGATCGGCGTGCATTGCCTGCACCTGGCGGCACGCTTTGGCGATCGCAACAAGGGGGAGGCGCGGCGCATCCGCGAGATCGGCGCTGTGCTCACCGACATCGCCGACGAGCCGGCACTCCCGCACATGCTGATCGGCGACTTCAACGCGCTCTCGCCTGGCGACGACATCCTCGCGACCTCGTTCTTCCGGCGCATGAACGATCTGCGCCGGGCCGGGCTGCTCGTGGCCGGACCCAACGGCATCCTCGTCCCGCTGGCGCCCGACGCCAACGGTAGCGACGACGGCCTCGCCGATCGGTGGCGTCGAGCCGGCGTGGACCCGCGGCTGCTCGGCGGAATCCCGGTGCTCCCTCGCGTCGTGTCGCCGCTGACCGTGGGGCTTCCGGTGTCACGGGCGATGGACCGGTTTCTCGGACGCCTCATCGAGCGCTGGACGGTCGAGCGGCTGCTCAAGGAGGGATACGTCGACTGCTACCGCCGCGTCCATCCGCGCGCCCGCGGTCTCACCTGCGCGACCTGGCAGCTCTCGGCCCGAGTCGATTACGTCTTTGCCACCGACGATCTCGCCGCCCGCGTGCTCGGCGCGGACGTGGTCGGCGGCCGGACGTGGCCCGATCCGGACGCCGCGGTGGCCTCGGACCACTACCCGGTGGTAGCCGAGTTCAGCGTCTGACGATCGGCGCTACCCGCCGGCGACGTTGATCGTCGTGATCACTGTGTAAATCAGAAGCAGGACGATCGCAGCGATCGCGAAACCCGCGATGCCGCACACCATCCCGAAGATCGCCCATGCCTTGCGCGCTCCGGGGTCGACGTTCGCACGGCGGATGCCGAGGGCGCCGAAGATGATCGCGAGCGCGCCGAGCACGAGGCTCACGTAGTTGACGAACGGTATCCACGAGAGCGCCAGGGCAACGGCGCCGGAGATCGCCGACGCGACACCGGCGCCGTTGCCCGAGGACGGCTCGACCAGGGTCAGGTGCTAGGCGGCGGGGGAGGTGGCGGGCTGCCGTAGCCACCACCCGGAGGATTGCCGTATCCACCAGGAGGATTGCCATACCCACCGGTCGGTCCTGTCGCAACCAGCGGCGCGTCGCCTGGCCAGCGGCTGATGATCACCAGATACCAGACGATCCCGTAAACGATCGCATCGATGATGAGTCCGACGATCGCTCCACCGTAGCCCACGCCGAGGCCGTTGAACCCGCTATAGAAAACGATGTTGCCGATCAGGGTGACGATTGAGCCCAGGAGCCCCAACGCGAGCCCGTAGATGACGAGACGCTTGCCCTCGCGGTTCACCTGATACATCTGATATGCGCCCAGCGTGCCGACGCACACGCCGATGAGTCCGATCAGCGCTCCAAGGAGCCAGAGGATCGGGAAACCGCAGCCTCCAACCGAGATCCCACTGATGGTGCACGCCCCAAATGTCACCGTGAGCCCGAGGATGCCGAGGATGATGCCGATGGCACCCAGGATGAGCAGCACCAATCCCAGCGTCTTGGCGGGGACATTGAGTTTGACTGGCGGGTCTGCCGCAAACGGCGGGTCGGTCAGGATATTGGCCATTGCTTCGGGTGGTTCCTCCCAGCACGAATGAGCAGCTGTGGCATCGACGTGGACCCGGGGCGCCACGTCCCCCGAGCGCGGTTTGGTGGATTATGGGGTAAGCAGACCCTCGTGGGAAAGGCTTTCGCGAGCCATTCGACGGCGATCTGGATGCAGACGCCTGAGCACTGCGGCAGTGCACAGACCGGCCGCCGCAATCAGCGCCAAAAAGATGCCGACGCCGAGCGATCGTCCGGTGGCTCTAGCGAGGATGATCTGCACGAGCACGCTTCCCATCGCCAGCGCGGAGGCCGTGGCATAAGCGGTGGTCTCGGGAATGTAGGGGGTGACCACGTCATCCACGAATCCGTGCCCGATCAGGAGCAACAGGATCACGGCGGCAATTGCGACGAAGAAGACGTCTCCAAGCAGCGACGCGCGAAATGCATTCACGGTCACGCGAGAGGTGCCCGAAGCGTAGGCGTACCAGGGCAGAAAGGCTACGAGCAGGCCAAGCGCGGCCGATACGGCACCGATCGCCTCGGCCCTGTTGATGCGGCTGAGCATCGCAGTGTCCTCGAGATGAACCTGTGGTGAGGACCGGATCGCGGCCGCGCGAACCCGGATGAGTGTGGTTGGTTCGAGTGGATGGTATGCAGCGCTGGGCGTGCTGTCAATGGCGCCGGCGCGTTCGAGAACCTGAGTCGGCGCGTTTTGCCGCTGCGCTGGGTGGCGCGATGCCGACGTCCGCGGCCAATGCGGGCGGTTTGCCGGCTGCGAGCAGGTCACCCAGCGTGCTCCAGTTGAAGCGTTCACTTCCGCGCCGAACCAGCTCGACGAAACAGGCGGCAGTCGCCTCGGCGTCCGCGAGCGCGTGGTGCGGCTTGCGGTGCACCACACCGAGCTGGCGGCACAGGCGCTCGAGTCCGATGGTGTCCTTGAGGTCGAAGAGCTTGGCGGCAAGCCTGGTGGTGTCGACGTTGTCCGCATCGAGGCTCGATCCGATGGCGCGGCCGATCAGCCGGGTGTCGAATGCGTCGGCACTGTGTTCGACAAGCACCGCGCCTTTCGCGAAGCGTTGAAAGCGTTCGACCACCAGCGACACCGGTGGGGCGCCGTTGAGGGTTGCGGCGTCGATGCCGTGAATCCGGCGCGCATAGGGGTTGATCCGATCATTGCTGTGCACGAGCGTCTCGAAGCTCATGAGGTGATCGCGCATCGTGAAGGCGACCGCGCCGAGCTCCACGAGGTGATGGGGCGATTGCCCGGTTGTCTCGCAATCGAGGGCGACGAAGTGGAGCGCCTCGATCGGCGTCTCCAGGGCCGGCCGCTCTGCCGTCCAGGAATCGACTGCATCGTCGAGCATGGCAAAGGGCTCAGCGCCCGCCGGACCGAGTCGCGGTAGAAATTTGTCGCCCGTGGGGACCCTCCCTCGGCGGCGACCGTATCGCCGGCGAGTTTCCATACACCCACATCGTAGAACTCCTGCACGGGAGAACCGGTGGCGACGCGCCTCCAACCTATACTCGCTCGTGATGCGACTGGTAGCCGCCGGGCTGAGCTTTCGCACCGCTCCGCTGGCTGCGCGGGAGGCTGCGGCCATCCCGGCGGCGCGCGCCGCGACTACCCTTCGATACCTGGTGGGGCACGCGGGACTGCACGGCGCGGCGGTGCTTTCCACGTGCAACCGCACCGATTTCTACGTGGTGTGCCCGGACAACCTCAGCGCCGAGGTGACGCCACGACTGGCCCGATACCTCGACCCAGGCGGCACACACGAGGTCGAGCGCCACATGGTCACGCTCGAGGACCGCGAGGCCGCGATGCACATGTTCCGAGTGGCCAGCGGTCTCGAGAGCATGGTGATCGGCGAGGCGCAGGTGCTCGGTCAGTTCAAGGCCGCGCATCGCGTCGCCACCGATGCGGGGACCGTCGACGCCCGCCTCGACTATGTGATGCGCCGCGCCATCTCGGCCGCCAAACGGGTGCGCACCGAGACCTCTCTGGGGCGAGGTGCCGCGAGCCTGAGCGAGGTCGCGGTTGAGTGTGCTCGCGCGTCATGCGGTGACCTCGAAGGCAAAGGAGTCCTGCTCGTCGGCGCCGGGAAGATGAGCCGGCTCGCCGCGAACCGGCTGCGGGACCAGGGGGCGCGGATCATGACGACGTCGCGCGGTGTGTCGAGCCGCCGCCTGGCCCGAGCGGTGGGCGCCGAACCGGTCGCACTCGCCGGTCTCGAGGAGGTGGCCCGCGACGTCGACGTGATCATCGCGTCCACAGACAGCCCGACGACAGTGCTCGACGCCGCCGCGATCGATGCGCTGCAGCGCCGGCGCGAGCAACGGCCGCTCTGCATCGTCGACATGGCGGTCCCCCGCGACATCGACGCGGAGGCCGCCGAGGTGCCCGGCGTCACCCTGATCGATATCGACGAGCTCGGTCGCCGGGCTGGCGCCAGGCTCGACGAGCGCCGCGCGACCATCCCCGCGGTCGAGCAGATCATCGACACGGAGCTGGACAAGACCGTCACGGTGATCGGCCAGCGCGATACCGCTGGTCCGACCATCGCCGCGCTCGTGGAGTGGGCCGAGCGGCTGCGCGCCCGCGAGGTCGCGCGCACCTTCGGCGCCGGCGGCGAGATCGACGACGAGACCCGCGAGCGCGTCGATCGGCTGACCCGGAGCATGGTGCGCAAGCTGCTGCACGGACCGGTCACACGGCTTCGCGACGCGGGGGATCCCGCCACCACGCTGGCGATCCGCGAGGCGTTCCGGCTCGACCGTTGACTCCGGCGACGGACACCTCGACCCTGCGCCTGGCGACGCGCGGCAGCGCCCTCGCCCTCAGACAGACGGCGCTGGCCGTGGACGCGCTGCAGGCGGCGGGCCGCGGTGATGTCGAGACGCTGGTGGTCCGGACCGAGGGTGACCGCCGGACCGATGCTCCGATCGATCAGCTCGAAGGCCAGGGGTGGTTCACCGCCGATCTCGAGCGCAGCCTGCTCGACGGCCGTGCCGACGTCGCGGTGCACAGCGCCAAGGACCTTCCATCGGCGCTCGCACCGGGACTGGGCATCGCCGCCTATCTGGCGCGCGCGGACGCGCGGGACGGCGTCGTGTCGTCGAGCGGCCGCCCTCTCGATGAGCTGCCCAGCGGGGCAACCGTGGGAACGAGCAGCGCGAGACGGGCAGGGCTGCTCGCCGCCCTCCACCCAGGCCTGCGCACGATCCCGATACGCGGCAACGTCGATACCCGGCTGCGCAAGCTCGACGCCGGCGACGTCGATGCGCTGGTTCTGGCGTGCGCGGGTCTCGATCGACTTTCGCTGGGTGATCGGTTGACGCAGCGGCTCGACGCGACCGTGTTCGTCCCATCCCCCGCGCAGGGCGCCATCGCGCTCGAGGCGGTCCCCGGATCCGGGGCGGCGCTCGCGTGCGCGCTGGTCGGCGATTCCGCAACCGACGTCGCGGTCACGGCCGAGCGGGCGGTGCTGATCAGCCTCGGAGGCGGGTGCCTGCTGCCGCTCGGGGCGTGGGCCCGGATCGAGGACGGGCGCCTGGTGCTGGTCGCGGCGCTCGTGGTCGAAGGAGCCGTCCGCCGAGCCGAGTTGTCGGGCGGCCCGGAGGAGCCCGAAGCGCTCGGCCAGAGGGTCGCGGCGCGTCTTCGATGACTGAGCTCACGCTGCCGCTCGCTGGGCGGCGGGTGCTCGTCACCCGGACCCGTGAGCGGGCCGAAGGCCTGGTCGACCGGCTCCATTCCGCGGGGGCGTCGGTGGCAATCGTTCCCCTGATCGCGACGCTGCCGATCGCCGATCCCGAGGGCATCGCCCGGATCGCGGCGGAGGTCGGCGCCGCTCCGCAGCCCCGGTGGGTCGCCTTCACGAGCGCGACCGCCGTGCGCCTCGTGCTCGGCGCGGTGGGGGCGGGCGCGCTCGCCGGCGTGCTCGTCGC
>JBAPWO010000207.1:0-6453 GCA_049283735.1 Candidatus Dormiibacterota bacterium | reverse complement strand
TCGGTGAGGAGCAGCGTCCTCGGCTGCAATGAGGCTCTGGACGACGGCGACTTCCATGGCCCGGGCGGCGAGTTCATCCTTGACCGCGGGGATATTGGCGGTGCCAGTCAGCTCACTGATGCGATGGATGAGCCCTAGGGCGAGGCGCATCTTCGAGAGCAGTCGGGTGTGCGCCTGCGCGTTGCCGAGGACGTGTGCCGGCGTGTCGTGGAAGAGCGCGAGAGCCGTATCGATGTGGCCGTGGTTGAAGACGCGCTCCCAGGGGACGAACACATTCTCGAAGAACACCACTGCGTCGGTCTCATCGAAGCGATGCGCCAGCGGCCCGTCGAGGGCCACCGGGGAGTCGAGCTCGTATGACTTCCGCGGCAGGAGCTTCACGCCGGGCGCGCCCGTCGGCACCGCGAACGTGATGGCGAAAGCTTCCTCGCCTGGACTCATGGGCAGAAGGTTTCCGATGAATAGTTCGTCCGACAGGATCGCCGCAGTCGCGAGGATCTTCGTGCCCCACACCGTAACCCCTTTATCGTCTTCGGAGACGACGCGCAAAGCTGCCGACTTCAAGGGGTCGGTGGCCGGCGGGCGCTCACCGGGGCGCATCGCCTCAGGCGTGCGTGCGCGTCCGGGAGGTGCCACCGCGTAGCTCACGTACAGGTCGTTGTCGCGGACATACTCCCAGTAGGACACGAGGTTGCGTCCGAAGCCCTGTCCGTGCCGGTCGGCCACGGACGGCTCACATGCCATGCCCGTAATAAAGCCCGACACGTGGTCGGGCGAGCGTCCCATCAGCCCGTACGTCAGGTCGGCGATGGCCTGGTGCACCTCGCGGCGCTTGCGGAGATCCTCAGTCGTCTTGGGGCGGAGCCAGATGGCGCTGTAGAGCGGACCCCCATCCGTCTCGCTGTACTGGTAGCGCTCTGGGTGCGCATGGACGGTGTCGTACAGACGGACGATCGACTGGACCGCGTTGCAGAATGCCGGGTGGGTGGTGATGTCGGACACCACCTCGCCACCGAGCTGAACATGCCTCCCGTCCCGGAGACCTACCAGATAATCCCGGCCCTGTCTGACCACGAGCTGTCCTCCCCGACGTCACGAATTGAGCGGTATGCGCCGCCGAAGTAGAGCAGTGGGTTCCCTTCGGGCCCGAGCTCGACGTCGACAACTGATCCGATGAGTACGGTGTGCGAACCGGCATTAAGCGTTTGCGTCAGACGACACTGCACGGACCCTAGTGCGTCGCGGACGACGGGTACTTTGCCTTCTTCGGCGGCGATCCAGTCGTCGGGAAGTCCCTTAGGCGCACCCGGTTTGGAGCAGAACTCGGAAACGTCTCGTTGTGCGTGCGACAGTAGGCTGATTGCGAACCGTTTGTTGCGTACGATCTCGTCGTGTGTTCTTGCTGCGCGGTTGACGCAGGCGAGGATGGTTGGCGGTTCCGCTGACACCGAGCACACTGATGTAGCCGTCATTCCGAACGCTTGTTTGCCGTCATCGACATACGTCAGCAACATGACGCCGCTCGCGTAGCGGCGAAATGCCTGTCGCATCAGGGCAGATGCTGGCTCGGCTTGCGAGACGACACTCTCCGCCGCAGCTGGCGCATGCCGAGCCTGTGGTGCGGCATCCTCCAGGATCACCGACCAAAGGCCATCCAGGTGGAGCTTCATCGCCAGCTGCGCCTCTTCGGGGTCTCGGCGCCTGATGGCATCAAGGATGTAGCGGTGTTCGACGAGCTCGCTTCGCCGAGTCTTCTGCGCGCTAAGAACCTGCTTGTGCAGCAGATGCCAGAGCGGATGATCGGTGACACTCACCAGGGCACCCGAGAAGGCGGCCAAGTACTCGTTGCCGCAGCCCGATGCCAGTTGCCGGTGGAACTCCAAGCCGAGGCGAACGAGCTCGCCACGATCCTCGTCGTCATCGATACACTGCTCCGAGGCGGTGATCAGCGACGACAGGTCGTCGATGTCGGCCTCCGAGAGCCGCGTCGCGCAAAGAGCGGCGACGATAGGCTCGAGCCGGATGCGAGCCTCGACCAGCTGAGCCGGTGACTCGCTCACCGTCGCT
Organism: Candidatus Dormiibacterota bacterium; assembly: GCA_049283735.1. GTDB lineage: Bacteria > Chloroflexota > Dormibacteria > Aeolococcales > Aeolococcaceae > Palsa-851. The sequence continues at coordinate 4,386 of JBAPWO010000207.1, read as the reverse complement.
CCGGGTGTGCCGTTGGACATGGCGCCAAGCACGTACACGCCGGCCCCATGCCGGACTTCAACCATGCCGGCGAACTCGAGTCCGAGGATCGCCTCACGGATGGTGGGACGGCTGACGTGCAGCTCCTCGGCGAGCTCGCGGTCCGACGGTAGCCGACCGCCCACTGGCCAACGACCGTCGTTCATGCCGTCAAGGAGCACTTGGGCCACATCGACGTGAAGCCGCTGCTTCCGGGCACCGGGCGCCAACTCATTAGACCTCTTCACGGGCTGTGACCTTACCACTGTGACCCCGAGTGGTCAAGTGACTTCAAGGCCAGTGGTCAGACCAATCGACGTCACGTCGCATTCTTCGCAAGCAACGCGGGACCTCAAGGGGGAATGCTGCCGTGACGGGCCAGAAGGAGGCCGGTTAGCTCATCGCACGAGTTGCGCTCCAGAGATCGCGAACGGCGCCCGTGGTGGTAACGGGGCCGTAGAAGGTGGCCCACTTCGCGAGCAACGAGGCGTGACCCGCGGCGGAGTCACCTGCCGTGCCATTCTCCAGCAGCACCGTGTAGTAGCCAAGGAGGAAGCCGTGAAGCGCGGTGGCTTCAACGCACACGTTGGAAGCGATTCCGACGTATAGGCACGTGCGGATGCCGCGGCTGCGAAGCGCCACGTTGAGCTGCGTGTCCTGGAAGCCGTCGTAAGACGGCTTCTGAAAGACCGCCTCACCCGGCGCTGGCTTATCGAGGCCCTCAAACCACTCGGCTCCCCACGTGCCCTCCTGGGCCGGGCACGCCTCCAGGCTGCCGCAGCGGGTGAGGTACGGCGGCAGGACAGTCCCGGCCGCCACCACCTCTTGCACAAAGAACACGGGCACTCCCTGCGCACGGCACAGGCTGATCGCGAGGTTGATGCCGGCGACGGCTGCGAGGATCGGCTCGATGGGAACTCCAGCGAGGCCGGTGAAGCCCTTGGGATGCACGAAGTCGTTCTGGACGTCGATGACCACGAGTGCGGTGTGATCAGGGTCGACGATCTCGTCGAGGCGGCTGAAGACCCGCGGGTGAGAACACGGTTCCACTGATGACCTCCTTAGGGTGACGGCGATTAGGCCGGCATCGCTGCTCAGCTCGCCGCCGGGATTACACTGCTGCTGCGCGGGCGCGGGGCGCTGTCGAACATCGAGGCAGTGAGAAGCCACTGCCGCGCCTGCGCCGGATCCGCGGCGGCGGAGCGGAGTCTCTGGTTGCGCTGGCGACGCTGGGAAGGATCCTTTTCCTCAGCGTCTCTCGAGTACCCGTCGGCCACCGGGATCACCTTCTCGACCATCGCTGTGCGCCGATTATCCGCGTACTGGGTGAGCAGTTCGTCGCCGCCGACGTGGTCGTGGATGTCCGCGATTGCCATCGCCAGCACGTACGCGTCGTGAAGCCCAGAGTTCAAGCCGAGGCCACCGAGGGGATGGTTGAGATGCGCCGCGTCCCCGGCCAGCAGCACGCGACCATGACGGTACCGCGTGGCCGTCCGCGCGTGAAGCCTGGAAACACGGGCGTCGAGGATCGGGTACGGCGCGGTTTCCGGAGGCAGGAAGGTTTGCAGCCGCCGCTGCAGATTGGCGCCGTCGAGTGCCACGTCGTCCGGCTCGTCGTCGGGGATCATGAAAACGATCCGCCAGACGTCCTTTAGCGTGAGTAGGGCGGTAACCTCTTGGTCATCGAAGAGGTAGGTCACCGGCGCTAGCTCCGGCATGTGCGCCAGCACGTCGTAACTCGTGGTGATCATCAGATGCCGGGTGCCATAAACGGAGCCCTCGAACCCGATGCCCAAAGAATGCCGCACCGCACTGTGGGCCCCGTCGGCACCGACGACGAACCCCGCCCGATGCGTCACTGTTCCGGCGGTCGTCCTCAAGTCCACCTCGGCTCCCTGTCCATCATCGCGCGCAGCGATCACGGTCGATGAAAAACGGACGTTCACGTCGGGGTGATCGCGACGGATGGTGTCTAGGATCAGGCGCGTAAGCTTGCTTTGATCGGTCTGGACACGCACGGGGAAGCGTGTCGCATCCCTAATCTTCGCGTAGTCAAATTCCGCGATCAGGCCCTCTTTACGATCCCTGTACTGGAGACGCTGGACGGGATTCCCCGTGGCGATCAAGGGCCACGCGATGCCCAGCTCATCGAGCAGCTCGAGGGTTGTCGGATGAAATGTGGATGCCTGCGAGGAGCTGTTGAGTTCTGGGTGCGACTCGAACACCGTGACTGCGAGGCCGCGACGTGCGAGACAAAGGGCGGCCGTGAGTCCTACAGGCCCGGCGCCGGCAACCACGACGGTCAACCCGCCACCGCCACGACGTCGATCTCGACGAGGAACGCCGGATTGGGCAGTCCGGTCACGACGGCGAGCGCGATCGCGGGCGGTGGACTCGAGAACGCGTCCCCGATTACGCGCATAACGGTCGACGCGCTTTCCTGGCGCGTCACGTAGGCGGACACCTTGAGGACATTGTCCAGTCCAGAGCCGTTCTGCTCGAGGATGTCACGCAGGTTATGGAGCACCTGCTGAGCCTGCAGCTCGGCACTTTCTCCGACCACCTCGCCGGACGCATCCACTGGTGCGGTCATCGATGTGAAGATGAGCTCACTCGCGGGCACTGCCACCGCACGAGAGTAACCCTTCGGGCGGGGCAGGTTGGCATTGAGCAGTTCGCGTCGTGGCATTTGTGGTCCTCCTGAGGCGCTGGCGATGTGGCGGCGAAGGCAAAGAATAGCCAGCCGCGTCCGAGGCGGCCACCACCTTGCAGAACCAGCCCTGGATATGGGGCCGGCGACGTCCCCCAGTTGACGGCCGAACTGCCGCCGTCGGTTGTAATGACAGGCCTCGAACCTCGAACGCCTTAAAGGCGGCGCCGGGCACCATCCTACGAGCCCCCAGGGAGAGCAACAGGTACGTGACTGAGGCTCCGCCACGTGGTCGCCATCTAATGATGGCCGCGCTCGCCGCGTGATGCGGGAACCGTTCGATGCATGCCATGACAGGGGCCGTGAGGGCGGGTAACCGCCCGTCGGATCCGCACATGAAATGCCGGATCGTGAGCGCCATGATTTGCCGGGGGAGGTTTCCGGAGGTAGGTTAGCGCCCACCGCCATTTCGTGAACCTCCTGTTTCGGAGGTTTTCATTTTGTAAGGGAGTTCTGGTGTCGGCTCAGCTCAAGTCCGTCGTGGGCACTTGTCCGCGGCCGTGCGCCTCGGCCATTCGCCCCGGCGGCAGCCGTTGCAGAATACGGACCGCGTTTCTCGGCATGCTGCGCATGCGGCACTACGAACTGCCTCGAGTTGGTCGGAGACGTCCTCACACTGTCCGTGGACTCTGCCGGCGCACGGGTCGAGTTGCTCGAAGCGCGCATCCGTCGCCTCAAAGGTCCGACGAGCTTAAGCATCGCATGGGAGGCGTGACCGGGGCGGACGTCATCTACCGCGCAATCCTGGATGCGGGGATCAACACCGTGTTCGGCTATCCGGGTAGCGCGATCATGCTGCTCAACCGGCTCCAACCTGAGATCAAAATGACCATCTAAGGAGGGCATGGAGCGGGAGACGAGACTCGAACTCGCGACATCCAGCTTGGAAGGCTAGCGCTCTACCAACTGAGCTACTCCCGCGCGTCGTGAACTCGATGGAGACGCCTCTGGCCCCCACGCTTGGCAACCAGGCGGCCCAGCCGTGCGAATTCGCTGCCAGTATACGGGCGTACCCCTGGCCGGCCCGGGCGGCGACAGTCAGCGCCAGTCGCGCCCTGAATTCCCCGGGTGGCAGGTCGAACACGAACCGGTAGCAGATGGCCGACCCTGCCTCATCGCCCGTATAGGGTGAGCCGGATGACCGCCCCCAATCCGCGTGCAGTCACCCTACCCGCCAAGCGCACGCCACCTGGAGGCGAAGAGGCGCCCCCGTCAGGCCGCCCCATTCGCCCACACACTCCGACCGAGCCGGCGTCCCAGAGCGGCCGGGGCTGGATCCAGGGCGTGCGCAGGCCGGGGATGCTCGCGCTCGCCTGCGCGGCCATCCTCGGGATCAGCTTCACCGTCCGCCCGCAGTTCGATCCCGACTTCTGGTGGCACGTGCTCGTGGGCGATCGCATCCTCGATGGCAGCTTCCCGCACACGGACCCCTTCACCTTCACAGCGGCGGGGCATGCGTTCACACCGCAGGAGTGGGGCAGCGAGGTGATCTACGCGCTGCTCCTCCACCTGGGGATGTGGGCGGTGATCTGCCTCATGGCCGTGGTGACGGTCGCCGGCCTGGGAATGGCCATGCGCCGGGCGCGTCCGTACACGCGGTCGCCGGCGGTGCTCGCGGTCGCGGCAGCGCTGTCGCTGGCTGTGGCGCTGTCCACCTT
>JBAPWO010000206.1:0-20049 GCA_049283735.1 Candidatus Dormiibacterota bacterium | reverse complement strand
CTGTAGTATAGAACATATGTTTGTAGCGTCGTCGCGCTCCTCGGTCCTGGACGCTGTGCCTCGGGGGCGAACGACACCCCTCTCCCGACAGCCGTCTGTCGCATCCCCGGAGGAGGGTGCGCCCATGGAAGCGAACGCACGCATCCGCCTACTGGAACACGCCGCGTCCGAGTTGCTCGAATCTGAGACCAACGGATCGATGGTGCTCGGAGTCACGGGAAGCGACTGCGAGCCAATCGTGATCACCGCGCTCGGATGCAGCGTTCTGGTCGCAGTCGGGTGGCGCTCGCCGATCCTGATGGCGATTTCCCCGCTGAGCCGAGAGGGCAAGTCGGGTCCGAGAGCGCTCGCGGAGGGCTGCGATCGCACGCTCAGGACGGTGCATGGCCTCCCGTCTGAGTTCGCACCAACACTCCTCTTTACAGATCCCGTCAACGCCACACGGTTTCCCGAATGGCTCCGCTGAAGTCCGGCCCTCGCAGGGCGCTGCAGCCGCAAGCCCGTACACTCGGACGCCAATGCCCGAGATCGCAGCCCCACGAGGAACGCGCGACATCCTGCCCGACGAGTTTGCCGCTCGTCGATGGCTGCTCGACGCCCATCGCACGGTCGCGGAGTCCTTCGGATATCGCGCGATCGAGACGCCGATCATCGAGGCGACCGAGTTGTTCAGCCGCGGGGTCGGCACCGATACCGACATCGTCGAGAAGCAGATGTTCACCTTCGAGGATCGCGGCGGACGCTCGCTCACGCTCCGGCCGGAGGGGACAGCGGGCTCGCTCCGCGCGGTGCTGGGCGCGCACCTCGACCAGGAGGTACGCCCAGTGCGAGTGCACTACGCGGGGCCGTTCTTCCGTGCCGAACGCCCCCAGGCCGGACGCCAACATCAGTTCACACAGGTCGGCATCGAGTGCATCGGTGAAGGCACGCCGGCACTGGACGCCGAGATCATGGAGGTCGCGTGGCGTTTCTTCGGCGCGCTCGGTGTCACCGGGATCCAACTACAGGTCAATTCGCTGGGCGGGACCGAGGATCGGGCTCGATACCGTGCGGCGCTGGTGGAGTACTACACCCCACTGGAGGCATCGCTGTGCGACGACTGCCGGCGTCGCCTGCACACCAACCCCCTCCGGCTCCTCGACTGCAAGCGCGACGCCGGGCTGGTCGCGGGCGCGCCAATACTTTGGGATTCCCTCGACACGGCAAGCCGTGACCATTTCACCGCCGTGCTTCGCGATCTTGAGGCGGCCGGGATCGACGCGATCCGCAATGACCGGCTGGTGCGCGGGCTCGACTACTACAGCCATACCGTCTTCGAGTTCTGGCACGACACCCTCCAGGGAGCGCAGAGTTCGCTCGGTGGGGGAGGCCGCTACGACGGTCTTGCCGAGTTGCTCGGCTTCCCGGCGACGGCGGCGACCGGCTACGCCCTCGGGGTTGAGCGGATCCTGATGGTTGCCCGAGCTCTGGGTACCGTTCCAGGGGTCGAGCCGGCTGCCGAGGTGCTGGTCTGCTCGGTGGAACCCGGTCAGGCGGCAGTGGCTGCGGCCATTGCGCGTCTGCTCCGCGACGTCAAGGCACGCACCCTCCTCGACGTGTCCGACCGGAGACTCGATCGCAAGTTACGCGGCGCAAGCCGCGTCGGCGCGCGGGTTGCAGTCATCATTGGCGAGAACGAAGTGGCCGGCGAGAGCGCCGTGGTTCGCGACCTCGACGGCCGCAGCCAGCAGACGGTCCCGACCATCGAGCTCGCCGCCACCGTCACGCGCATCCTCGAAGGAGTGTCGTGAGCACCGCCCGCACCTATTGCGGCACGGCGCGCGCCGGCGACGCGGGAACGCTCGCCACCGCGTTCGGCTGGGTGGACCGGCGGCGCGACCAGGGCGGTCTCGTCTTCATTGATCTTCGCGACCACACTGGCATCCTGCAGGTCGTGATCGACGCCAACGACGCGCCCGAGGCGCACCGCGCTGCGCGCGACGCGCGCCTCGAGTGGGTGCTCCGGTTCGACGGCGAGATTCGCTTGCGCGCTCCCGAGAACGTAAACCCCAAACGCGAGACCGGCGAGGTCGAGTTGCGCGCCAGCGCCTGCACGGTGCTCGCAATCGCCAGGACTCCGCCGTTCCCGGTCAACGAGGATTCCGAGGTCGACGAGCAGTTGCGCCTCCGCCACCGATACCTTGATCTGAGACGGGTGCACCTGCAGCGCAACCTGCGCGCGCGGGCGAAATTCTGCACGGAGCTGCGTCGCGCGATGGGGGAGATCGGGTTCCTGGAGATCGAGACCCCGATGATGATCCGGGCAACGCCGGAGGGCGCTCGGGATTACCTCGTGCCGAGCAGGCTGTTCCCGGGGAGCTTCTATGCGCTGCCGCAATCGCCGCAGCTCTACAAACAGCTCTCCATGGTCGCCGGCTTCGATCGGTATTTTCAGCTCGCTCACTGCATGCGCGACGAGGACCTGCGCGCCGATCGCCAGCCGGAATTCACCCAGCTCGACATCGAGATGTCGTTCATCGACGAGGACGATGTGTTCGCCGCGCTCGAGCACGCCATCCCCAGCGCCTGGGAGGCGTGCGACTTCCGCGGCGGCCGGCTCGATGTGCCATTTCCGCGCATGACCTGGCGGCAGGCGATGGACAGCTATGGCGTCGACAAACCCGACACTCGCTTCGAGTTGCTGCTGCACGACCTCACCGGCATCGTCCGGACGTCGGGATTCCGGGTCTTCGCCGAAGCAGTGGCGTCGGGGGGCGTCGTCAAGGCCATCTGCGTCAAGGGCGGCGACGACCTCACCCGCAGCGATATCGAAGGTCAGCTGACCGAGGTCGCGCGCGGCGCCAGGGCTCGTGGGCTCGCGTACCTGTGGGACCGGGCGGAGGGCTGGCAGGGGGGCATCGCGAAGTTCTTCACCTCCGCCGAGCTCGATGCGATCGCCGCTGCCACCGGCGCCGAGACCGGGGACTGCATCCTCATGGTGGCCGACCGTCCCGGCGTGGTCAACGCCGCCCTCGGCGCGGTCCGCAACCACCTCGGGCGGGCGCGCGGCCTGTACGACGAGCAGCGCATCGACATGCTCTGGGTCACCGAGTTTCCGATGTTCGAGCGCAGCGACGAGACCGGCGAGATCGGCGCGGCGCATCACCCCTTCACCATGATCCACGCCGACGATCTCGACCTGCTCGAGTCGGATCCGCTCGCGGTGCGATCGCGCGCATACGATCTCGTCGTCAACGGACGCGAGATCGGTAGCGGCAGCATCCGGATCACCGACCCCGTCATCCAGCAGCGCGTCCTGGCCGCGCTGGGCATCGACGCCGAGGAGGCGCATCGCAAGTTCGGCTTTCTGCTCGAAGCCTTTGAATACGGCGTACCGCCGCATGGCGGCTGGGCCGGCGGCATCGATCGCATGGTCATGGAGGGGCTCGGCACCGACAACATCCGCGACGTGATCGCCTTTCCCAAGAACCAGCAGGGGCAGGAGCCGATGACCGATGCGCCGGCCCCCGTCGAACCCGCCCAGCTTCGCGAGCTGGGCATTGGGATTCTCCCGACCAAACCCACACCGTGAGCCCGGGGCTCGGCCTCGCGATCCTCTTCGTACTCATCGGCACCACGCTGTCCACGCTGGTGATGCCCCGGCGCGGCTCGTTTCCGCTCGCGCTGCTCCTGGCCGCCGCCGGCGTGGTCGCGGGCGAGCTCGTCGCCATCGCCACCCGAACCGGCGGCCCGCAGCTCGGCGCGCTCCACCCGGTCGCCGACGCGGTCGGCGTCGTGCTCTTCGAGGTCACCGGCGCGGTGCTCGCGCCGGCGCGCCGCCGAGGGCCATAATCACCGGGTCGGCAATTCGGGAGGCTCGTGGAATGCGCGTACCGTTCGGTAAGAAAGGGCTTGTGGCGACAGGCGCGGCCATCACCGGTGCGATGTTCTTCTGGCGCGTTCGCGCACGCCGTCGGGAGGAGGCCGAAGCCCGCGAATGGGAAGCCGAGATCGCTGGAGCAGTCGATGAGGGTCGCGCCGCCGGCTCGGCGTCGCCGTCGACACCCTCGTCCGAGCCGTCCAGCGTCTAGGCCTCAGGCCCTGACTGTTTCGGCGCTCACGCGCAGGGGTATGTGAACAGCGCGATGGGAACCGTTTCCGAGATCCGGCTGCCGGCTGATCGCGAGCACATCCTCGTCGCCAAGCGGGCCGCGGGAGCGTTCGGGTCGCTCGCCGGGTTCGACATGGACGCGATCGACGACCTCACGATCGCCGTGGCGCAGGCCTGCGACAACGCCATCCGTTGCCTCGAGCACTCCGGATCCATCGCCGGTCAGGTTCGCATCGTCTTCAAGATGAGCGACACCGGCCTCGAAGTCACCGTCCGGAGCACGGTGAATCGTGAGGCTGAGCTCAGAGCCCGCGCGGAGCAGGCCGGCCTCGGGCGCGAAGGGGAGCTCGTCGCCGCGAGCGACCTGGCGCTCCGGCTCATGGGCCTCTTCGTCGACGACAGCACGTATCGGCTCGACGAGCGAACTGGGAGCCTGCGCGTCCGGCTGACCAAATACAAGGCGTCGTGACCCCGGCGCCGGGGCGCGGCGAGGGTGTGGCGACCCGCGAGCGAACCATCGCGAAGCCGGCGGAAACGGCGGAGCGGGCCGAGATGCGGCGCCTGCTCCGCGAGTTCAGCAAGACCCGTGATCCACGCATCCGGGAGCGGCTGGTCGAGCTCAACAGCGACTTGGTTCACTACATCGCGCGCCGTTTCGCCAACCGGGGCGAACCCCTCGAGGACATCGAGCAGGTCGGATTTCTCGGCCTCATCCAGGCGATCGAGCGGTTCGATCCGTCCCTCGAGAACGAGTTCAGCACCTTTGCGACACCGACCATCGCGGGCGAGATCCGACGTCACTTCCGCGACCGCTCCTGGGCGGTCAGGGTCCCTCGCCGCCTCCAGGAGAACCTCGCCAAGGTGAATGCGGCGACCCAGCAGCTCCAGAACGAGCTGGGCAGGTCGCCGTCGGTCGCCGAGATCGGGGCGCGGGTCGGGCTCGACCCCGACCAGGTCCTCGCCGCGATGGAGGTCGCGCCCGCCCAGCACACCATCTCCCTGGACGGCCCGGTCGGCGGCGGCGACGAGCCGCTCACCCTCGGCGATCGCCTCGGCCTCTCGGATGACAACCTCGAACGCGTCGAGATGCAGGACGTCCTCGAGCAGGTGATGGCGCACCTCACGCCGCGCGAGCGCAAGATTCTCGCCCTGCGCTTCGTCGAGCAATTGCCGCAGACCGAGGTCGCAAAACGACTCGGCATTTCGCAAATGCACGTCTCACGATTGCAGCGCGCGGCAGTCGAGCACCTTCGCAAGGAGTTCGGAGCCGAGGCGCCCGTGTAGAATTCGACAAGTTGCTGTCGAATTCCTTTGCACGTGCTCAGCTCTGAGATCCGGGAGCGATTTCTTCGCTTCTTCGAGGAGCGCGGGCATTACCGGCTCGCGAGCTTTCCGCTCATTCCCCACGACGATCCGTCGCTTCTCTTCACCGTGGCCGGAATGGTGCCGCTCAAGCCCTGGATCACCGGTCAGCGCACGCCACCATCACGCGACCTCGTCTCCTGTCAGAAATGCTTTCGGGGCGCTGGCCTCAAGTACGACGACATGGCCTCCGTCGGTGACCCGACGCACCACACCTTTTTCGAGATGCTCGGCAACTGGTCGATCGGTCATTACTTCAAAGAGGGCGCGATCGATTACGCGTGGGAGTTCTCCACCGAGGTCCTCGGTCTCGACCCCGCCCGGCTCTGGCCGAGCATCTACCCCGATGACACCGAGTCGGAGCGGCTCTGGGTCGAGAAGATCGGCGTGCCCAGGGAGCGCATCTCGCGGCTGACCGAGAACTGGTGGGCGGCCGGTCCGACCGGTCCGTGCGGGTACGACAGCGAGCTCTACTTCGACTGGGGCGGTCCATGCTCATGCGGGCGGAGCGACTGCACGCCCCAGGACGAATGCGGCGGCGATCGTTTCGAGGAGTACTGGAACCTCGTGTTCATGGAGTTCGACCAGCAGCCCGACGGGTCACGGCCCCTGCTGCCCAACCCGACGGTCGACACCGGGCTCGGCTTCGACCGGATCGTGGCGATCGTGCAGGGCGATCGGACCGGGTACGGCACCGATCACTTCGCCCCGTTGGTCGACGGCTTCCGGTCTCGCGCAGCCGCCGGGGGCTCGGACCCGGCCCTGGTGCGGTCCTTCTACGTCCTCGCCGACCACCTGCGCGGAGCCGGTTTCCTGATCGCCGCGGGCGTGCTCCCGGCAAATGAGGGTCGCGGCTACGTGCTCCGCCGGTTGATCCGCCGTGCCGCCGTGCATGCGCGTCGTGTGTCGCTGCGGGGCGGGCTCGCGGCCGGCACCGCCGATCTCGTCGCCGTCATGGGCACGGTCTACCCGGAGCTCGTCGAGTTCCGCGGTCTGATCGAGTTGACCCTGCGCATCGAGGAGGAGGCGTTCGCCCGAACCCTGGACGCCGCCACCGAACGGCTGGCAGCGCTGCTCTCGAGAAATCCGACAGGGATCGACGGCGCTGACGCATTCCGTCTCTATGACACCTTCGGGCTCCCGATCGAGTTAACGGTCGAGATGGCAGCGGAGCGAGGGGCGACCGTCGATCTCGAAGGATTCGAATCGGCGATGCGCGAGCAGCGAGAGCGCGGTCAGGCGTCAGCGCGCCGCGTCGGCTTCGCGGGGGCCGACACCCTGCCCCCGACCCGGTTCATCGGCTACGACTCCCTCGAGAGCGATGCCACCGTCGTTCGCATCGGGCTCGACCAGGAGACTCTGGTCCTCGGCGCCGGGGAGAGCGGCCCCGTGCTGCTCGACGTGTCGCCCTTCTACGCCGAAGCCGGCGGCCAGGTCGGCGATACCGGGACGCTCACGTGGCCCGGCGGGAGTGCAGTCGTGCGCGACACCCAGCCGGTCCCCGGCAGCGATGCCCGCGCCCACGATGTGCTCGTGCAGGCCGGGGAGCTCCGTCCGGGGCAGCAGGTCCGCGCGGTGGTCGACGCCTACCGGCGAGGCCGGGTCGCGCGTCATCACAGTGCGACCCACCTGCTCAATCGCGCGCTGCGTGAGGTCCTCGGCGACGCGGTGGTGCAGCGGGGCTCGTTCGTGGGACCCGACCACACGACCTTCGACTTCGCCTTCTCGAGGGCGCTCACCCCGGAGGAGCTCACCGACATCGAACATCGTGTCAACGACGGTATCCGGCGCAACCTGGAGCGGACGGTCGCGCTCATGCCGCTCGCGGATGCACGTGCGAGTGGAGCGATCGCGCTGATCGATGAGGCGTACTCGCCGGACGTCCGCGTGGTCGACTTCGGGGGATGGTCGCGCGAACTGTGCGGCGGCACCCACGTCACCCGCAGTGGCGACCTTGGCGCGGCGATCATCGTCTCGGAGAGCAGCATCGGCCAGGGCATCAGGCGCATCGAGATGGTCGCCGGGGAGAGCGCCGAGGAGCGCTGGCGGCGCACCGGCGCGGCCCTCCAGACGACCGCCCGCGCACTGAAGACGCGTCCGGAGGAGGTCCCGGAGCGGGTGGCCGCACTGCAGGACCAGGTCCGCAAGCTCACCCGTGAGGTCACTCAGGCTCGGCAGGCCGGGCCCTCGAGCGTGCCGACCGACGCGGCCGTGGTCGAGGATGCCGGAGGCGTCCCCTTCGCTCACCTCCTGCTCGACGGCGACATCGACGCCGACGGGGTCTCCGAGGCCGGTGACCGTCTCCTGGCCGACAGGCTCCAGGGCGATGGCGTCGCGGCGGTGCTCGGCCCGGCAACACTCGTGGTCAAAGTCGGCGGACGCGCCCTCCAGGCGGGCATCCACGCGGGCACGCTGGTGACCGGCGCCGCGGAGATCACCGGTGGCAGGGGCGGTGGACGCCCCGATCTCGGCCGGGGCAAGGTCGGCGATCCGGCCAAGCGAGAGGCAGCCGTCTCCCTGCTGCGCAACGCCATCACCGAGACGATGGGGCACGCCGCCTGATGCCCAAGCGAAAGTTCGCGCTCCTCAAGCGGCGCGAGGAGTTCCAGAGCCACTACACCGTGCTCGACATCGGCACCGAGTTCGTCAAGGCGTTGATCGTCAAGCGGGAGAACGACAAGGGCATCGTCCTCGGGGTCGGCAAGGTCCGTCAGGCGCAGACGCACATGCAGGCGGGCGCGGTCGCCGATCTCCAGGCGGTCATCGACAACTGCGACCGCGCACTGACCGAAGCCGAGGACATGTGCGAGACCATCCCCGGTCAGGCGGTCATCGGCATCGCAGGCGAGCAGGTGCGCGGCTTCAGCACGACCATGACCGTGCCGAGGCCGCAGCCGCAGGCGCGCATCACCCAGGCAGATCTCGCAACCGCGTTGCAGGCCGTGCAGCGGCGGGCGCTCCGGGAAGCGGTCCGCCAGATGTCCCACGACCTCGGCGTTCAGGAGGTCAACGTCAAGCTGGTCCACAGCACGATCACCTCGGTGCGCATCGACGGCTACGCGGTCAGCAATCCGGTGGACTTCCAGGGACACGTCGTGGAGATCACCGTGTTCAACACCTTCGCTCCGCTCACCCACATCGGGGCGCTGCAGGCGATCGCGCAGGAGCTGGACCTCGAGCTCGTGGCCACGGTCGCCGAGCCCTACGCCCTGGCGCGCGGCTGCGCGTCCGCCGAGTCGCACGAGCTGGGCGCCATCTTCGTCGACGTCGGCGGCGGGACCACCGACATCGCCGTGGTCCGGCGCGGCGGCATCGAAGCAACCCGGATGTTCGCCCTCGGGGGTCGATCGTTCACCAAGCGACTCGCGACCGATCTGTCGATGGACCTCGACGAGGCGGAGCGTTTCAAGGTAGCGCACGCCGAGGGCCACCTTGCCGCCGAGCAGAGCGCCATGGCCCGCCGAGCCCTGACTCCGACCGCCGAGGTCCTCGCCCAGGGCGTCGCGCTGACCCTCGAGGAGCTCGCCGGACCGGACCCGTTGCCAGGGTCGATCTGCCTCGCCGGTGGCGGCGCGGCGCTGCCCGAGGTCGCCGAACAGCTTCGCATCCTCGACTGGTCGGACACGGTGCCATTCACCCGCCCGCCGACCGTCAAGGTCCTCGGTCCGAGTGACGTCACCGGCGTGTACGACACGACCGGGCTCCTGGTCGGCAGCCAGGACGTCACCCCGATGGGGCTTGCGCGCCACGCCGTGACGCTGGAAGATGACGCGGACGAGCCCCTGGGCGGGCTCATGCGCCGCGTTTTGAAGACGATGAAGGTATAGGCGCCGATGTCGGCTGTTGTCATTGCCAGGGCGGACGATGAGATCGTCGATCTCATCGACCGAGTTCGCTCGTCCGCGGACCCGGATGTTGGCCTGGTCGTGCCCGCCTCCAGCCGTGCCCTGCAGACCCCGCTGAACGTCCGGCTGCTCGCCCAGTTCAGCCACCAATCGGGCCGGCGCACCTCGATCGTGACCGAGGATCCGCGCGTCCAGCAGCTCGCGCGCTCGAACGGGCTTCAGGTCTACGGATCCGTCCCGGCCTACGAGCGGGGCATCGAAGTGGGCGGCCCACGGGTGAGCGGGGGCCCAGGGCGAGGCCTCGCCGGGGCTGCCGGTGGTCTGGCTGCAGCGGCGGTGCTCGAGCCGCCCCCCTTGCCACCGCCGGCGCCCCCGCCCGTCGGTCCGCCCGCACACGCGCCGGCGACGGCCCGGCTCGAGCCGCGGCGAGTCATCACCCAGCTGCCGCCGGCGCGACCCGCTCGCGGATGGGACCGGCGTCGCTTCCTCTATGTCGCAGGTGCTGCGGTCGCGATCATCGGCATCGTCCTGTTCATGGCCCTCGCCCCGTCGGCAAGGATCACCATCACGATCGCCGCGACGCCGCTCTCGGTCAACTCGACCATTCAGGGCAGCACCAGCGCGACCGCGGCCACCCAGCCCGATCACGTGCTCACCGGCGTGGTCACGGCCACGAGGAGCCAGCAGTTTCAGGCAACTCCGACCGGAACCACAACACTGCCGGCGGTGGCTGCGAAGGTCACCCTCCTGTTCTCGACCGACTCGCCCACCGACATCGGGTTCAACCTGCCGCCGAACAGCACCAGCTCGTATGTCCAGACTGCTGACCAATCCAGCACGTTCGCGCCCACCCGGAACACGTTCATCTGCATCGGTCCGGCCAATCCGCCGCCATCCGGAGCGTGCGCGGGGCATCCCTACAATGCGACGGCGCCGTACGCCGACCAGGCGGCGGGAGCGAATGGGAATGTGGCCACCGGTAGTCTGACCTCCTGGCAGGGCGATCCCTGCCCGGACCCCCTCCAATGCCCGGGGACCCACATCAGCGTGACCAACGAGAGCGCGGCCTCCGGCGGGTCCGATTCCAAACAGGTCACCGCGGCGAGCGCGACCGACGTTGCCAACTGGACCGCGCAGGTGACCCAGAGCATGAGCTCGCTGACGGCGCAGCTTCAGACCGACCTCCAGGCGAAGGCGGCGGGCAAGGTATTCGCCAAGGATCCGACCGGCGGCGGGGCACTCACGTCCTACTCCCAGAGCCCGACGAAGCTCCCGGTAGCCGGCGCGCCTTTCACGGCGACCACGATCAGCGTATCCGCCGCAGCTGAAGCGGCCATCTACGACCCGATCGCGGTCCGCAACGACGTCATCGCCGACCTCGACAAGCTGGTCACCCCCGGCGACCAACTGGCTCCCGGCAAGCTGACCACGCCGCCGTGCACCGTGACCCAGGCAAATACCAACGGCACGGTCATCCTCGCCTGCTCGGCGACCGACTTCAGCCAGCCCACCGTCAACCTCAACACGCTGAAGGCGCAGCTCACCGGGCGGAACCCGGGGAACGCGCAGAGCATCGTCGAGCGCAACATCGCCAAGGTCCAGAACGTCCACGTCTCCGAGTCGCCGTTCCAGCTCTTCTATCTACCGCTGCGCGCATCGCAGATCGCGATCGACGAGAACTTCGTCGTCACCTCGATCAAGTCACCGTGACCTCGGCCGGGGACGGTTCCGGTCGCACGCGCGTCCTCGGAATCGACGTCGGCTCGGTGCGGATCGGGCTGGCCATCTCCGACGAGACGTGCACCCTCGCATCGCCGGTAGCCACCATCGCCAACGAACCTCATAGCCTGTGGACACGCATCGCGCGTGAGATCGAAGATCGCCAGGTGGAACGAGTGGTGATCGGTTTACCCCGCCGCCTCGACGGCAGCGAGGGCGACGCAGCCGAGAACGCGCGGACATTCGCGGCCGAGCTCGGGCGACGCACCGCAGCGGCGATCGAGCTGTGGGACGAACGCTTCACCACGACCATCGCCGAGCGGTCGCTCATCGAAAGTGGTGTAAGGCGAAAGCGGCGGCGCGAGGTGATCGACTCGGTGGCCGCGGCAGTGCTGCTGCAGAGCTGGATCGACGCACGCCGGATCGCCGCGGCGCGCGCCGCGCGGTGAGCACACTCCCGCTGCGGCTGTGTCTCGTCGGCGCCGGCATCGCCCGTTCGCCGAGCCCGGTCATGCAGCAGGCTGCGATGCAGTCCTCGGGTGTCGAGGGCACCTACGTGCTTCGCGACCTCGCACCCGATGACATCGAAGGCTTCGTCGCGGAGCTGCGCGAGGGACGCTACACCGGGTGCAACGTCACCGCCCCCTACAAGGCCGTGATGGCCGCGCGATGCGACCGCCTCGAAGGTGATGCCGAGTCGCTCGGGGTCGTTAACACCATCACCGTTCGTGGAGGACGCCTGGTCGGCGTCACCACCGACGCCGACGGCTTCGAGCTCGCTCTGAGCCTGGCGTCGATGTGGCCGCGTCAAGGGGCGACGGCGCTCGTGCTCGGGGCGGGCGGGGCGGCGGCTGCGGTCGCGCTGGCGCTCACCCGGGTACCGCTCCTCCGTCTGCGCATCGCGGCTCGGCGGGAGGTCTCCGCCGGCGCGCTCGCCGACCGGCTTCGCGGCTCTGGCGACATCGCGACCGTCCGGTGGGATCGCGAGGCCATCGCCGCGACGTGTGCGCATTCCTCGATCGTCGTCAACGCGACGCCCGCGGGGTTGGACGCGCTCCCGTTCGACCCGCGAGCCATCCCTGCTGCGTGCAGCGTCGTGGACCTGCGCTACGGCCCGCGCCCCGTGGACGTCGTTGCCGCGGCGCTCGAAACCGGGCACCGAGCGGCTGACGGCCTCGAGATGCTCCTGCAGCAGGGATTGTTGAGCTTCGAGATCTGGACCGGGAAGGTCGCGCCGGCGGCCGCGGTGCGCAGCGCGCTGCACCGGGCAGTCGAGGCGTGAATACCCCGCTGGTCATCGCCGGGGTCACGGTCGCCGGCGGTCTGGTCGGGCTGGGTTCCGGCTGGCTCGCGGTCGCGCTGGAGAAGGTCGAGAAGCTCGAGGAGGAGGAACGCCAGGAGCGCCTCGAGTACGAACGGGATGTCGCGGAGGAGCTGACCAGGGCCGCGGCGGCGGGGGAGGAGCCGCCGGCAGCTCGCCCGTGGGTGGGCGAACGTTATGGCTGGACCTGGCTGGAACGCTGGCTCTCGCCGGCGCTCGGAGCGATCGGCTTCGGCGCTTTCGCAGTGCACGAGGACTTCGGCTCCGGACTGCTCATCCACGTGCTCTGGATCGCCATCTTCGTGCACGTGGTGGACTTCGACCTCAAGCACAAGCTCATCCTCAACGTGATCACCTACCCGAGCATCCTGGCCGCGCTGGTGCTGAGCACCTGGTCGCCAGGGCTGACCCTGACCAGCGCGATCATCGGCGCCGTCGGGGTGGCCGCCTTCTTCTTCGTGCAGAACCTGGTGTCGAGGGGGAGCATCGGACTCGGCGACGCCAAGCTCGGTGCGCTGGTGGGTGCGGTCACCGGCGCGGGTCCGACCTCGACCCACCTGGGCGCGATCTACGCCGTGGTCGCGGGGGTGTTCATCGGCGGCGCGACCGCGCTCGTCCTGCTGGTTACACGCGTCCGCGGGCTCAAAGACCCGATACCCTATGGTCCGTTCCTCTGTGCGGGCGCAGCGCTCATCCTGTACCTCGGTCCTTGACCCGCACCAGTCCAGGGGTTCGATGAGGTGAGGCAATGCCGACGCAGCTGATGCCGGGCGAGCGGTCGATCGCGCTGGTCCGCCAGCACTGGTCGGTGCTCGCCGGTCACGTGCTGGGAGCGATCGTGGTGATCGTCGTGGCGATCATCCTGAATGCGAAACTGCCGTCGACGGTCGGCTCGGTCTCGATCACCACCGTGAAGACGGTCGTCGTGCTCGTCCTGGTGATCGGGTCGCTGCTCTGGGCGGGCGTTCGAATCCTGCGCTGGCGCTTCGCCACGTATCACCTCACCGACCGGCGGATCGTCATGGAGGGCGGCGTCCTCTCCAGGACCGCGGAGACGATTCCGCTCGACCGGATCCAGAACACGGTGATCCACCGGCCGCTCGGCGACCGCCTGATCGGCGCCGGCGACATCGAGATCGAGTCGGCCGGGCGCGATGGCGTCGAGGTGCTCCACCGCATCCCCAGGGCCGAGACGTTCTACAACGAGCTGCTCGCGACCATGAATGCGCCGCCCCCGTCCGCGGGTGGGCCACCGCGCCCCACGGGTCTCTGAGCCGGGAACCCCGCGGGCGGCTAAACGCGCCGGGCCAGGGCGGCGATGCGGAGCAGCGCCTCGGTGGCCGCGGCCTCGGGACCCGCGCGCATCACCTCGCGGTACGCGCAGATCGCCCCGATCACATCGCCGTGGGCGTCGAGGATCCGGGCGATTCGCAGATGGTCGTGGACGCTCGTTCGTGTGCGCGGCGCTTCGCTCATGGCGTCGAGTCTTGGAGGCCAAACCAGACCGGGCACGGACAAACCCGAAGCGCATTCGACGGCGCGTACGGGGGAAATCGGCGCTCGCCAATACAATCCGTTGCAGATGCTTCGATTTCTCACGGCCGGCGAATCGCACGGGCCACAGCTCACGGTCATCGTCGAGGGCCTGCCGGCCGGCGTGTCGCTCGACGCCGCCCGCGACATCGACCCCGACCTTCGCCGCCGTCAGGGCGGACACGGGCGGGGTAAACGCCAGCAGATCGAGCACGACACGGCCCGGATCGTCAGCGGCGTCCGCGGTGGCAGGACTCTCGGATCCCCGATCACGCTCGTCATCGAGAACCGCGACTGGGAGAACTGGAAGGGACCGATGCAGGTGGAGGCGCGGGGATTCACATCGAAGCGCGTCACCCGGGTCCGCCCCGGTCATGCCGACCTCGCGGGGGTCCTGAAGTACGGATTCGGCGACGCCCGCGATGTCCTCGAGCGCGCCAGCGCCCGCGAGACCGCCGCCAGGGTGGCCGCCGGTGCTGTGGGCCGGACGCTGATCGCGGCGATCGGTGTCGCCGTCCACTCATGCGTGCTCCGGATCGGCGCCGTTCATGTGCCCGTGCCCGATGGCGAAATCTCGTGGGACGCGGTCGAGCGCTCGCAGGTTCGCTGCGCTGACCAGGAGGCATCAGCGCGGATGGTCGCCGCCATCGACGCGGCGCGCGAACACGGCGACACGCTCGGGGGCACCGCCTATGTGGTGGCCTCGAATGTTCCGGCCGGACTTGGCAGTTACGTGCAGTGGGACCGGCGGCTCGACGGGCGCATCGCCCAGGCGATGTGCAGCATCCCGTCCGTCAAGGGCGTGGAGCTCGGCGCCGCCGCGCTCGCGGCGCAGTCGCCCGGGTCGGAGGTGCACGACGAGCCGCGCTGGGATGCCGAGCGCGGCTTCCACCACCTCACCAACCGGCAGGGCGGTCTTGCCGGCGGGGTGAGCGACGGCGAGCCGGTCTGGGCGCTGGTCCACTTCAAGCCGATCTCGACGCTCCTCCATCCGCTGCGCAGCGTCGACATCCGGAGCGGTGCGGAGATCAACGCCCACTACGAGCGCAGCGACATCTGCGTGGTCCCTGCCGGTGCCGTCGTCGCCGAGGCGATGCTCGCGTGGGTCCTCGCCGCCGCCGCGATGGAGAAATTCGGCGGCGACAACCTCGGCGAGATGCGCCGCGCCGCTGCCGCCCATCGCCGCGCGGTCAGGCGGCTGCGATGAGCGCCGTTCGCCGCATCGCCCTGGTCGGCCTGCCGGGATCGGGCAAGAGCACCGTCGCCCCCCTGGTCGCGGACCGCCTCGGATGGACGGCCGTCGACCTTGACGGCGAGATTGCGTCGAGCACGGGGCGCTCGCCGGCGGCGATCATCGCAGCGGACGGCGAGCCTCACTTCCGCGACCTGGAGCTCACCGCGCTCGAGGAGGCGCTCCGCCGCCCTGGTCCCGTGGTCATCGCCTGCGGTGGAGGCCTGATCACCCAGCCGGCCGCCCGCCGTCTCCTGACCGAGCTCTGCACGGTGGTGTGGCTCGACGCACCCGACGACGTGCTCCTCAGCCGCGTCGCCGACGGCGCCGACCGGCCCATGCTCGGCGGCTCCGCCGCGGCGGGCATCCCGCGTCTTCGCGCCGGCCGCGCCCGAGCCCACCAGGAGTCACACCTGCGCATCAGCGCCGGCGAGGCACCCGAGGCGGTCGCGTCGCGCGTGGCTGCCGCCGTCGAGGGCGCGATCCGCATCGACCTCGCCGAACGCGCCTACCACGTCGAGGTACGCGCCGGCGCGCTCGATGACGTGGCGCTGCACGTCCCGGCGGGCGCGACGCGGGTGGCGTTGCTTGCGGATCGAGCGGTGCACCCGACCGCCGAGCGCCTGGTCGCCGCGTTGCGCAGTGCCGGCATCGCCACCACAGTGCTCGAGGTCGATGGCGGCGAGTCGCTCAAGACCTGGACAACCGCCGGCCGCATGCTCGCGCATCTCGGGACTGCCGGCCTGCAGCGCAACGACTGCCTGATCGCGCTTGGCGGCGGGACGGTCGGGGACCTCGCCGGGTTTGTGGCCGCCACCTACCTGCGCGGGACCGCCTGGCTGAACGTGCCCACCACGCTGCTCGCCATGGTCGACAGCGCGATCGGCGGCAAGACCGGGGTCAACCTGACCCGGGGAAAGAACCTGGCTGGGGCAATCTGGCAGCCGAGCGCGGTCGTCTGCGACACGGATCTTCTTGCGACGCAGGACGACCGTTCATTCCGTTCGGCGTTCGCGGAGATCGTGAAGTACTCGATGATCGTCGAGACGGCGCTCGCCACCCATCTTGACGATCACCTCGATCGCCTCCTTCGCCGCGACTCGGACGCGCTGACCGAGACCATCCGCGAGTGCTGCTTGATCAAAGCCCGGATCGTGTCGAGCGACGAGCGCGAGGGCGCGGGCCGCGCCGTGCTCAACTACGGCCACACCGTCGGCCACGCCCTCGAGGCGGCGGCCGGGCTCGGCGACGGGTTGCTTCACGGCGAAGCGGTGGCGGTCGGGATGCGCGCTGCGGGCCTGCTCAGCATCCGTATGCTCGGGTGTCCGCCCGGGGATATCGGATGGCAGGATGAGATGATCGTCCGGTGCGGGCTCGCCCCGGCGCTGGTGTTTGACCCCGAGCGCGTGCTCGGTTACATGCGCGCGGACAAGAAGACCATCGGCGACCATCTCGGCTGGGTCCTCCTCGAATCGAGGGGACATGCTCGCACCGGCCGGCGCGTTCCCGAAGCCGAGGTCCAAGGTGCCCTCGACTCGGTGCTCGCTCGATGACTGCGATCCTGCTCCTGAACGGGCCCAACCTCGCGAGCCTCGGTGAGCGAGAGCCCGACGTCTACGGAGCGGTCACCCTCGCCGAGATCGAGGCCGCGGTGCGCGACCGCGCTGCCGTGCTCGGGCTCGAGGTTCGCTGCGAGCAGACCAACCACGAGGGCGCAATGGTCGACATCCTCGAGGCGGAGCGCGGGCGCGCCGCCGGTTGCATCGTCAACCCCGGCGGGCTGACCCACACCAGCGTGGTCCTCGCCGACGCGCTCCGCGGCTTCGCCGGTCCGGTCGTGGAGGTACACCTCTCGAACATCCTCGCCCGCGAGCCCTACCGGCGCGTCTCGCTCTCGGCCGAGGCGGCGGTGGCGGTGATCTCGGGCCTGGGGTTGCAGGGCTACGTCCTCGCCGTCGAGGGACTGGCTAAGCTGCTCGCGGACCGTTCAACGACTGGGAGCACCGCATGATCACCGCCTCCGACCTGCGCCCGGGCGCGACCGTCGAACGCGATGGCGACCTCTTCGAGGTCATCGACTTCTCGCACATGAAGCAGGGTCGCGGCACCGCCGTCATTCGCGCCAAGTTGCGTAACGTGACAACCGGCGCGGTCACCGACGAGACGTTCCGCCCCGAGGAGAAGTTCGGTCGCGTCCGCATCGAGCGCACCGAGGCTCAGCTGCTCTACAAGGACGTTGAGAATTACGTGGTGATGGACAACACGACGTTTGACCAGGTCACGCTCAGCCCGGAGCAACTCGGGAGTGGCGTCGACTACCTCAAGGAGAATGACACGCTCTTTCTCCTGCGATTCGACGATCGCATCCTCGGCGTCGACCTGCCCACCTCGGTGGTGCTCGAGGTCACCGAGAGCGAGCCCGGGTTCAAGGGTGACACCGCCAACGCGTCGTTCAAGCCCGCCGTCGTCGAGACCGGTCTCGCGGTGGATGTGCCGCTCTTCGTGAACCAGGGCGATCTGATCCGGGTCGACACGCGCACCGGTCGATACCTGGAGCGCGCGTGACCGACGTCGAGGAGCCGGAGCGCCTGCAGCTGCGTCCGACCATGAACGGCCGCCGCCAGCTCGGCACGACTCGGGTGGCCAATGAGGTCGTCGCATCCATCGCGGCTTTCTCCGCGCTGCAGGTGCCGGGGATCCACTCGATGTACCACCCCGGGGGCCAGCAGTTCGACCGGATCGTCCGCCGCTCGCACGCGCATCGAGGCGTCCGCGTGGAGATGCGTGACGACGCGTTGCATCTGAGCCTCTACGTTGTGATGGAGTCGGGTGGCAACGTTCCGGTGGTCGGCGCCGAGGTGCAGCGGCGCGTCGCCGACGCGATCGATCGCATGCTCGCGCTGCGCGTCGAGGAGGTCAACGTCTTCGTCAGCGAGGTCGCCTTCGCGTGAGCCCTGCCGTGTCAGGCACGGGACGTCGTCGGCGCGGTCGCGAGCTCGCGCTGCGCGTGCTCTTCGAGATCGAAGGAACCGCGAAGGATCCCGACGTCGCGCTGCGCTACCAGGGCGAGGACCTTCGCGCCACGGCCGATGTTCGCGCCTTCGCGCGCACCATCGTGGTCGGCTGTGTCGATCATCTCGACAGCATCGATGCCGCGCTCGTCGCCGCGATGGAACACTGGTCGCTGGTCGACCTCGGGAAGGTGGAGCGCGCGGTGCTTCGCCTGGGGACGTTCGAGTTGCTCTACACGGAGACGACGCCCGTCGCTGTGGTGATCGACGAATCCATCGAGCTGGCGCGCGCGTACGCGGGCGAGGAGGCGGCGCAGTTCGTCAACGGTGTGCTCGGCCACGTGGCTCGGGAGCGGGTGTGACCGCGGCCGTCTGCTCGGTCAGCGACCTGACCGTGCTGGTTCGGGACGCGCTCGCCGCGCGACCCGAGCTGGAAGATCTGCTCGTCGAGGGCGAGGTGAGCAACCTCAAGGCGCACGTGTCCGGCCACCTCTACTTCACGCTCAAGGACGCCAACGCCGCGGTCTCCTGCGTGTGCTTTCGCGCCAATGCTCTGCAGATTCCCTTCCGCCCCGACAACGGCATGACCGTGATCGCGCACGGATCGGTGCAGGTGTACGGACAGCAGGGTCGCTACCAGCTCTACGTCGACCGGCTCGAGCCCAGCGGAGTCGGCGCACTCGCCCTCGGTGTCGAACAACTCAAGCAACAGCTGAGCGCCGAGGGGCTGTTCGACGAACGGCGGAAGCGCCCTTTGCCATTGCTGCCGCGGCGAGTCGTTGTGGTCACGTCGCGGAGCGGGGCCGCGTTGCGCGATGTCTGCACCGTGATCGCACGCCGCGCGCCGTGCGTCGGCGTGGTGCTGTCACCCGCAACCGTGCAGGGCGACGGAGCGGTGGAGACACTGATCCGCGCGCTGCAACGCGCGGATCGGGTTCGCGACGCCGATGTGATCCTGCTGGTGCGCGGCGGCGGTTCGCTCGAAGACCTGATCGCGTTCAACAGCGAGTCGCTCGCGCGCGCGATCCGGGCGACGCGACTCCCGGTCGTGACCGGCGTCGGTCACGAGACCGACACGACGGTCGCCGACCTGGCCGCGGACCGCCGCGGTGCAACCCCGTCGGCCGCGGCCGAGCTGGTCGCGCCCAACGTCGCCATGCTCCGCGACGACGTCGCCGCACGCCATGCGCGCCTCGGGCTCGCCATCGTCGGACTGGTCAGCGTGCGCCGTGATCGTGTGCACATCGCCTCACTCCGTCTGCGTCAGGCGTTGATGCAGGAGACCTCGCTGAAGCGGCGAGCGCTCGACCAGCAGACATCGCGCTTCGCCGTCGCTCATCCTTCCCGCCGCGTCGAGGTCGAGCGGCTCCGCCTGCAACGGGCTTCCGAGCGCCTTGAGGAGGCGAGCGTCCGCGTGACCGTGGCGCGTCGCGCGGCCTTGACGACGCGTGCGGCACGGCTTGCCGCGCTGTCACCGAGACGGACGCTCGAGCGCGGATATTCGATCACCTCCGACGCGGATGGACGCGTGCTCACCGATGCGGCCTCCGTGCCCGCCGGCGCGCGCCTGCGCACGGTCCTCGGCCACGGCAGCCTGGAGAGCACCGTGGATCGAATCGATCACGAAGCCCCCTCCGAAGGCGAACGGATGTACGATGCAAACTCGGAATCGGGCACGGCATGACGCCCAACCCAGTGGAGGACATCACGGCCCTGACCTATGAGGCGGCCCTGGCCGAGCTCGACACCCTGATCGTCAAACTCGAGGGCGGCAGCATCGCGCTCGAGGAGGCGATCGGCGCCTACGAGCGTGGAGTCGTGCTGGCGCAGCACTGTGCTGAGCTGTTGGCGCGCACAGAGCAACGGGTCAATCAGCTCGTGGTGAGCGCCAGCGGCGCCATCGGCGAGCGCCCCCTGGAGGCGCCCGCCGCACCGTC
>JBAPWO010000205.1:0-3855 GCA_049283735.1 Candidatus Dormiibacterota bacterium | reverse complement strand
ACACGGAGGCTGCCAATGGACGCGCCGGCTCCCTACATTCACTGGGGCTTCATCCTCATCTCGCTGCCCAATTTCGTCCTCATCTGCGTGATGGTGGCGCTCTTCGTGGTGGCGCTTGTCGCGCCGTTCCCGTCGCATCGGCCGAAGGAGCCGCACGATGACTGACGAGAGCGCACCCGTCACCCTCGACGCGTCGGTCACGACCGCCCCCTCCGGCGTCGACGATGAGACAGGATGGACGGCGTCCGTACGCCGGCGTGTTGAGAAGACGCTCCCCATCAGCGAACTGCTGCCCACCAAGCAGCCGGCGTACATCGGCTCGTGGGTCTATGTGTTCGGAGTGGTGACCATCGCCGCGTTGTTCTGGGTGGTGCTCAGCGGCGTGGTGCTCGCATTCTTTGGATCCGAGTGGTGGCACGTGTCATCAATTGGACATTTCTTCAACAGCATTCATTTCTGGTCCGTCCAGATGTTCTTCATCTTCATGGTGCTCCACCTCTGGGGACAGTATTGGGGAGCCGGCTGGCGAGACGGGAGGGCCAAGACCTGGATGATCGGGGTGGTGATCTTTGCGGTCAGCGTCGGCACGGCCTTCACCGGGTACGTCGTTCAGCAGAACTTCGACTCGCAATGGATCGCGATCAACGCCAAGGACGCGATCAACTCCACAGGCTTCGGCGGGCTGTTCAACGCACTCAACTTCGGTCAGATGTACGGGCTGCACGTGATGCTGTTCCCGATCGGAGTGACCCTCCTGGTGGTGCTGCACATCATTCAGGTGCGAGCCAAAGGCGTGGTGCGGCCGATCGACGATCCGATGCAGGTGGCGCCGTGAAGACCTCCAAGGTCGACAAGAAGACCTACTACCGGGGCGTCAGGATGATTCCCTACGACCTCCTGAAAGAGGTCACGATCGCGATGGTCGGCGTGCTGGGTCTCGTGCTCGTCCTTTCGGCGGTGCTGTCGTCGCCGGATGTGCCGTCGGTGACGCTGCAGAGCTGGTCGAAAGCCGACCCCGTGGACTTCCTCACGACCGCCTCGGGCGAACTCGCCGGTTCCACGGTGGTCGCCTCGTACGGGCCGCCGTACAACTCGGGGAGTGGGTCGGTGCAGAGCTGGGGTCCGCTGTCTCCGCAGCAGTGGGCGGGGGTGCATGTCCCCGTCGACGCGCCCAACGATTTCGTGCTCCAGCCGCTCACCCAGGCAACCGCCGGGGATTCGGGGCTTGCCCTGGCGTTGACCGCATACAACACGGCGTCGGGCGATCAGCAGCAGAAATGGCTCACCAACTACACCACCGGTCTCGGTACGGCGTCGGTGGCGGCGGACGGCACCGTGACCGTTCCCTCGGGGGACTATGGCCCGGTGTCGGTGCTCATGGACCGCATGCTCACGCTGGCCAGGTCGGGCGGCCTCGACGCGCTGCTCCTGACCAGCAACCACTTCTATCAGACCGATTTCTCCCGGCCGCTGTTGTTCCTCGATGACGGCGGCTACATCGCCGCCCTCGCCGCGCAACAGAAGCTCATCGGCAGTGACTGGGGCGTGATGAACGAGACCGGGCGCTACCCGGGTTCAGCGTGGCTCTGGCTCTATACGATGTGGTACCAGGTTCCACCCTTCAACTCGTCCACCGGATTCCTCGGCATCAGCTCCGCGAACACCGACCTGGCAGTGGTCGGGGTGATGCTCCTGCTGACCGCTCTGCTTCTGCTGGTGCCGTTCATTCCCGGCTTGCGAGATATCCCCCGCTGGATTCCGATTCACAAGCTGATCTGGCGGCGTCATTACGCGGAGATGAGGCGACGGCCCGGCACGGGCGCGAGCTCACCTTAACTCGTGACCCGCGCCGATGAGCATCCAGCCTTAAAC
The DNA here is from genome assembly GCA_049283735.1 of Candidatus Dormiibacterota bacterium. GTDB lineage: Bacteria > Chloroflexota > Dormibacteria > Aeolococcales > Aeolococcaceae > Palsa-851. The sequence continues at coordinate 1,983 of JBAPWO010000205.1, read as the reverse complement.
CAACATGGTGGGTGATCCACCCGAGAACGTTCCTCCTCGTGCGGCACGGCGATCGCCGGCTTGGGTTCGCGTTCCCTCGATCAGGTCACGGCACCCGCGGACGAGCACCGTCGACCCATGCGAGTGGACAGGCGGGAGAATGTCCGCCGACGACCGTGAAAGGCAATCCGTCCACGGACGTGCCGTGCAGGGGAATGATCTGCCGCCCTTCACACGGGAGGGCGCCCATACGCGTCGTCAGGCACGTTCCGTCCTCTTCCGGCCCAGAGCACAGGCCAACCAGCCGGCGACTGTTCGGGTCCACGATGCTGAAGAGACGATCGGTGTTGCGCACACCGTAAGGTTGGTCGCGATCCGGAGGTGCCGCACAGTGTCGAATGGCCCGTGTCTCGAGGGCCTTTGGTCACAGGATGACGTGGCGAGGTACGGGCTGTCGTCCGAGAGGCAGCCGATCGGCTCAGGGCGCTCGGCGCCAACGTCCTCCGGATGACCTCTGATCACGCGACCAATGACCCTTGCGCGGTGGTGCCGCAACCCGTTCTGCTTGTCATGGCGAACGGCTTCACGCCGCTGCATGGGGCACGTGGACAGGGAACCCGCCAGAAGCGTATGAGCACACAACTCGGAAGATCACAAGGAGGCCGACCGACATGTTCGACAAAATCGTGGTTGCGATCGACGGTTCTGAGTTCTCTCAGGCCGCGCTGACTGCCGCTGCCGGCCTTGCCGTCAAGACGGGTTCGGCTGTCGAGGTGGTCCACGTCCATGAGCACGACCCCGTGCCTTCAAAAGCAGGCATGTCCCCCGATCTCGAAACGCCCGCCGAGGCCCAGGCAGTCGTCGCGGCAGCGATTCAGCAGTTGAAGGAGAGCGGAGTCGTCGCCCACGGTCACCTCCTACAAGCACACACCCGCGACGTCCCGCGCAAGATCATTGAATTTGCGGACGAGAGCGGTGCGGATCTCATCGTCGTGGGGCGGCGTGGATTGTCGAGCCTGACTGGCATGCTCGTGGGCAGTGTCTCGAACAAGCTCGTTCACACCGCCAAAGTGCCGGTCATGGTTGCCCATTGACAAGCGCTTCCCTGACGGCACGCCCGGAATCGCAGAAGCCGCAGCGGCCATTTCGGGTCGCGCCCGACGGGGCGTACGAGACCAGCCGACGCGGCCGGGACATCCTGGAGGCACCGGTGCTCAACAAGGGGTCCGCCTTCACACTCGAGGAGCGGACCGCGCTCGGTCTGCGGGGACTGCTGCCGACTGCGGTCACCACGATCGATTTGCAGGCGGAGCGATCCTACGTGCAATATCGCCACCAGGGCGACGATCTCGCCAAGCACCTCTTTCTGGACTCGCTCCACGATCGCAATGAGGTGCTGTACTACCGTGTGCTCAGCGAGCATCTCGCCGAGATGCTCCCGATCGTCTACACGCCCACGGTCGGCGAGGCGATCGAACGGTACAGCAAGGAATTCCAACGTCCGCGTGGCGTCTACCTCTGTGTTGACGACCCAGACGATATCGACGTGGCCTTCAGGAATTACGGTGCTGCTCCCGAAGACATCGACCTGATCGTCGCGACCGACGCCGAACAGATCCTCGGCATCGGCGACTGGGGGGTAGGAGGCATCGCGATCTCGGTCGGCAAGCTCGCGGTGTATACCGCCGCCGCGGGAATCGACCCCACCCGGGCGATTCCGGTGATGCTCGACGTCGGCACCGATCGCCAGGAGTTGCTCGAGTACCCGGCCTACATGGGCGCTCGGCACCCGCGCGTGCGCGGGGACGCCTACGACAGGTTCATCGACCGGTTCGTCCGCTCTGCGACGTCTCGCTTCCCCAACGCGCTCCTCCACTGGGAAGACTTCGGCGCCAGCAACGCGCGGCGGATTCTCGATCGCTATCGCGAGACGACCTGCACGTTCAACGACGACATGCAGGGAACCGGGGCAGTCGTGCTCGGCGGGGTAATGGCGGCAGCGCG
>JBAPWO010000204.1:0-19528 GCA_049283735.1 Candidatus Dormiibacterota bacterium | reverse complement strand
GCCCTGGGTTGCTCAGCCGGAATCCCGGATCGGCAACACGTCAGTCAGCGGATATCGACGTTCCAAGGTATGCACGAGCTGTGTTGACACACGAGCAGATCCAGGATGCGCGGCGGCGAGCTGCGCTGCTGCTCGACCAGGCGGGGTTCGTCCTCACCGACCTGGAGCGCGAGAGCATCGAAGTGGCCGATTTCGGCCTGTCAGAGCTCGATCAAACGGGGCTGGAGGTCGTCGTCTACGTCAACACAGAGCGTGTCTGCGCCAAGGAGATCGTGATGTTCCCCGGCCAGACCTGCCCCGAGCACCGTCACCCGCCGTTCGATGGTAACCCTGGCAAGGAGGAGACGTTCCGCTGTCGCAGGGGCCTGGTGTACCTCTATCTCGAGGGCCTCCCAGCGGAACAGCCCAGTTGCTGGCCGGCAAGGGCAGGCCGGGGCGCATACACGGTCTGGCACGAGGTCGTCCTTCGACCGGGCGAGCAACACCTCGTTCCACCCAACACGCTGCACTGGTTCCAGGCGGGGCCAGACGGCGCGATCGTCTCGGAGTTTTCCACGCAGAGCCGTGACGATCTCGACGTCTTCACGGATCCGGACATCGCTCGGACCACGGTCGTGACGTCGAACTGAGTTCAACGGGCGGACGAAGACCCGGCAGGCGAATTTGGCATCAGATTAATCGGCGTGTGACCGCCTATGGCACTTCTGATGTGCGTTTACCTTCATGCACGTGGTACGGGACGGCAGGCTTGACACGTGAGCCAACGCTCCGCGCTGCGCATGCAGCTCATCCCGACTGCCCGATCGTCGTCGCGCTGGTCAGCAGCGGCCTGGACGATCAGCCTACCGTCCGGGATACCCTACGGCCGCCGGCGCTCTTGAACCGGCAACAACCAACTACGCAGGAGCAGAGAGAACCAGAACAGATGGACATACCATCCGCAATGGGCGCACCGGCAGCCGCGACGGCGCTGGGGGACGCGCCGCCGCGGCCGTCCATTCAGATCGTGCCACGCGCAGCGCTTCCCGTCATCGCAGTCATCGTCGCCGGCCTGATCATCACGATTGCGGGCAATTGGCTGTGGGCGCTTGTCTTCTACCACGTGGTCGGCGGCGGGCTGTGGACCGGCATCGACCTGTTCGTCGGGTTCGTCATCGGCCCGATTCTCGGGCGGCTCTCCATTCCTTCTCGCGCTGAGTTCTCGGCACGATTCATGCCGATGATGGTGGTCATCATGCCCACCGTTGTGCTCATGACCCTTGCCTCGGGATTCCAGCTGGCGCTGGGGCTCGGTAACCTCCAATCCCTCAACCCAAACCATGGCTGGCTGGTGGCGTCGTTTGTCGTCGTCGGCGTCATGGCCACCGTCGCGCTTGGCGTCCTCGAGCCCGCAAATATCGCCGTCCTGTTCGAGATGAAGAAGCCGCATCCCAATGGAGACCTCATCGCTCGGTTGATGCGCCGCTTCGTCTACGCGGCCGGGATCACCGGGGCGATGCAGATCGCGACCTTGGTGATCATGACCCGCGTGGCCACGCAATGACCGAGGTCGGCCGTCACACCCCGATGCCGGCCGCCACAACGGCTGGGTATCCGCCGGCGGCCGAACTCGCCACCGTGTCGCTGGGACTGGTGGTCGTGGGCGGAGTGTTCATGGCCGCTTCCTTCCCGACTCCTCCGCCGCTGGCGCTTCCGATCGCGCTTGTGGCGGTCAGTGCCGCGCTGCTGGGCAGCGCAATCGTGCTCCTCGTGCGCTGGCGCGGCTTTGCGTGGGCAGCGTTCTCGCTGGTCGTGCGCTGGGCCCTGGTCGCGTATGTCATCTCAGCGGGGATGATCGAGTTCTCATTCGTGCGCAACCATGCCACCGGTGGGCCACTGCTCGTGGTGTCGCTGATGCTGGTGTTGTTCGCCGTCGACGTGCCCGTGATCATCGCCGTTACGGTGGCGCGCTACCAGTCGTCGCACCCCGTCTGATCCGCGCGGGAGGCAAGCACCGATGGCTCAGGATGTGGCGCCTATCGCCTCGCCAGGCACGGAGTCCCCGCGGCCGGCAGCGATCGAAACCCACGATCTCACCAAGCGATTCGGAGGTCGTCGCGCCGTCGACTCACTCTCCATTCGGGTACCGCGCGGCGTCATCGCCGGGCTGGTTGGGCCAAACGGAGCCGGCAAGACGACCACGCTGCGCATGCTTCTTGGTCTGATACGCCCGACCGAAGGGAGCGCGTCCGTACTGGGTCAGTCGATCCGTCACCCGCGCGCGTTCATGCACAGCGTCGGTGCGCTCATCGAAGGACCGGCCTTCTACCCGACCCTGTCAGGCAGAACTAACCTCTCGACGCTCGCGACCCTCGGACGACATCGCGACGCGGACATCTCGGGGCTGCTCCAGACGGTGGGCCTTGCGGATCGCGCGCGGCACAAGGTCGGCTCATATTCCCTCGGCATGAAGCAGCGGCTCGGCATCGCGGCCGCGCTCCTGTCCAACCCCGAGCTGCTGCTCCTCGATGAACCGGCCAATGGTCTCGATCCGCCCGGGATCATCGAGATGCGTGAACTGATGCGGCGCCTACGAGATGGTGGCACGACGCTCCTCGTCAGCAGTCATCTCCTCGCCGAGGTGGACCAGATCGCTGACTGGCTGATCGTCCTGGTCGCGGGCAAGGCGGTCTACTCCGGCCCGGCCGCGAGCCTGCCGGGGCGACAGACCGCGGCGATCGTGGTGGCGACCGAAGCGCCGGAGCAACTGGAAACCGTCGCCAGGATCGCTCGCGATCACGGCTACGCGGTCGTGGTCGAGAACGGCCGCGCTCATATCGCGGCGCCGCCGGCATTCGCCGGTGAGCTGAACCGGCTCGCCATGCAGGCAGGCGCAACCCTCGTCGAGCTGCATCAGGTCCAGACCACCCTCGAGGAGAGCTTCCTGCAGATCATCGGGGAGGCCACCTGATGCTCGCGGCATTCCTGTCCGAATGGCCGAAGATCCGCCGGCGCAGCATCCTCCTGGCGCTGCTCGTCATGGTGGGCCTCACGGCGCTCGCCGTCGGCGTCACGCTGGCGCGCATTCAGCGGCGTTCGCTCGAGCAGCAGTTCCTCATCAAGACCGATCTCGGGCTCATCGGCACCCTCCAACCGAGCGCGAGCCTTGTGGCGGTCATCGTGCTCATCACCATCGCTGCGGTGCTGGGGGCGGACTGGACCCAGGGCACGTGGCGAAACCTCCTGGTCCAGGAGCCAGGACGCGTACGACTCCTCTCCGGACGGGTGCTCGCGCTGCTCGTGTACATGATCATCTCGACGGCGCTCACCATTGGCGTCGGCACCCTGGTTGCGATGCTCATCGCGCCGCATGAAGGCATCAACACCGCGGTGTGGTGGGACTCGACGGGCACGCGCGACTACTTTCAATTCCTCGGCAATCTCGTGCTCGCAGTCATCGGGTGGACGATCTTCGGCACGCTGGTGGCCGTGCTGGTCCGCAACCCCGCGGGGGCGGTGGGCGCCGCGATCGCGTGGTTGCTGGTCATCGAGGGCCTCGTCAACCAGGTGGAGCCGACCGTCGGCCAATACCTGCCTGGACGGATCCTCTCGGTGGTGCTGAGCGGCGGTCAGGCAAGCGTGCTGAATGAGGCAGCCTCGTCGAGCGTCTCGTACACCACTGCATTGATCATTGCGGGTCTCTACGCCGTCGCGATGTCGGTCGTCGCCGGCGCGAGCTTCTGGTACCGCGATATCACCGCATAGAGTTGCCCTGCCTCCAGGGCCTTCGGACCGGGGGTAGGGCTCAACTCAGCCGTCACTGCGCACGCCTCGACGGTGCGGTTCGCCGCTATCAGAGGTACCGACGCGCAGCTCGACTGCCCTTAGGCGCCGGACAAAGACAAGTCAGCAAGCCTCACTCGCGCCCTTGTCGCCGCGACGCGATTCTCCTTCGCGTCATACAGGCGTATAGCTTCCTCCACTGCAACCAGCGCCTCGTCCCCACGCCCGGCTCGTTCTAGAACCTCCGCCAGGTCCATCTGCAGGTAAGCCTGCTGGTTCAGCCAGTCTGTGTGAGCGATAAGCGACACCGATTCACGTGCCAAGGTCTCGGCGGCGGCGTACTCACCCCGCCGGGCGAGCACCTTCGCGCGAACAGCCCGCCAGCGGAACTGCGGATCGACGTCACTCAGATCGTTTGCCGCCATCGCTTCGACGCGCTCACTCAACTGTTCGGCCTCTGTGAAGCGCCCCTGCGCGTAGATTGCCTCGGCGAGGCATCCCAGTCGCGTTGTGAGAAATCCCTGCTCTCCCATACGCTCGAGCGTGTCACATGCCCAACGGAGGTGCTGTTCCGCTGCTGCCGGATCGCCGGCCAGCATCGCGATGTCGAAGAATTCCTGCGAGATACCTGCCATATTGAGCTGCTGGCCCAGGTCCTCCAGCACGTCTCGCCCAAGCGCGAAGGATGCCCAGGCCTCATCGAAGCTGCCGGTCATTGCCAGGAAGCAACCGAGTTCGGTGCGCGCCGTGGCTTCGACGCTTCGACCGTTCGACCGTTGCAGAACGTCATGGCATCGTTGAATTCCTTCCGAGGCAGTGGTTGCACCAAACCAGGCGTTGACCATCGTCCATTGCAGCGTGAGCGATTCCTCGTGGCGCGCAGCCGCGCGTCGGGCGTGATTGAGGGCTTGCCGAAATGCGACGTCAGCGGCTGCGCTATCGCCGCCCCCCCACATTCGTTGCAGCCCGAGAAGATGCCAAGAGCGAGCAAGGCCGAGTTCATCTCCGAGGCGGCTACAAGCGGCGACAGCTGCCTCTGCGCTCGCGATTGTCTCGTCGCTCGCGACGGCTCCGGTCCAGCTGCGAAGTCCCAGATGCGCGATTTTCGCGCGCCACACCGCGATCTCGTTGCCAGTGCCTTCGGCTCGCTCTTCAGCCTCCTGAAGCGTCGACTCTGCCTTCGCCAGCTCACCAGCTTCGGTCAGAGCGATTCCCAGCTCGGGGAGTAGATCCAGCCGGCGCAGGTCGTCCAGTGGCAAGAGGCCTGCCGCCCGGGTGAGAAGGTTGATGGCAGCGGGTACGTCGGCGCGTTCCGAGGCGCGTAGCCCAGCGGACGCGAGGCGCTGACCCGCGAGCTCTGCCAGCCGCCGAGCCTCGGCCCCATGTCCGAGCTCCGCCTGATATCGATGGGCCTGCTCAAGGTGGTATCCGAGAATTTCCTCGTACTCTGTCTCTCGGGCACGCACCATGCGTTCGAGCCATGCAGCGAAGCGTTCGTGCAGCTCGGCTCGGAGCAGCTTTGGAACCGCCTCGTAGGCGGCATCCCTGATGAGGATGTGGCCGAAACGGAACCCGTCGTCGCCTGTGAATAGCGACTCGTCGGACTGTATGAGCTCCTTTCTTGTCAATGAGAGCAGCGACGTGCCGACGCCTCCTCGCGCTCCCTCCTCGAACAGCTCGACCACCGCGCCCCGATGGAAACTCCGACCCTCTATCGAGGCGCGCTCGATCACCTCCCGATCTGTCGAGTCGAGGCGATCGATTCGGGCGGCCAGGAGAGCCTGGATCGTCGGCGGGACAACGACCAATCCGTTGGCGAACGTGGTGTCGGCGTTCAGCGCCAACAGTTGCTCAAGAAAGAGCGGGTTTCCCTCTGCAGCTTGGGCGACTCGAGCACGCGCCTCCGGGGGGAGATCTGCTGGCACCAACGCCTCGATCAGGGTGCCGGCATCGCTCTCTGAGATCGGTTGCAGCGAAACCAAGAAAGCATTCTGCCGCGGTACCGACCATGAGGGGCGCGCTTCGAAGAGGTCAGCGCGCGCGAGACAGACCAACAGGATCGACGCGCCGGATGCGAAACCGACGATGTACTCGAGCAGATCGAGCAATGTCGACGAAGCCCAGTGGAGGTCGTCGATCACCACAATGAGGGGGCGTTCCCGCGCCAGGCCTTCGAACAGCTTGCGGAATGCCCACGAAATGTCCGCTGGCGATCCTGGAGAATCGCCGCTTCCTATCGACGCAGCCAGTCGCTCGTAGACGACTGATGCGTCCTCGCCGACCAACTTCGTCACTGTGGCGTGGAGATCGCTACCGCCGACATCACTCACGATCTCGGCCAGCGGCCAGTACGTGATTCCCTCGCCGTAGGGAAGACAACGACCGGTGACAACGCGGGCTCGCTGTCCCGCTGATAGCGCGAGTTCCTCCGCGAGGCGTGACTTGCCGATCCCGGGTGGCCCCACGATCGTGGCGAGAACGCACACGTGATCGCGAGTGGCGCGCTCGAATGCCTCTCCCAGCTGCTCGATCTCGTGCTTGCGCCCGACAAACGGAGCATTGCTGCGGCGCCGGAGCCCCACGCCTCCGTAGGACACGCCAATGAGACGCCACGCCGGCAGCGGCTCGGGCTTTCCTTTCAGTGTCAGAGCAGCCACGGGCGCCGCCTCGATCGCTTCTGCGCCGAGCCTCCACGTCCGCTCGCCGATCAGGATCTCACCCGGCGCCGCTGCTTGCTCAAGTCGTGCGGCGACATTCACGGCATCGCCGGAGACGAAGGCCTGGCCGTGCGACGGATCTCCTGCTACGACCTCACCCGTATTAACGCCGATGCGAATCCGGAGTCGCACTCCCCATTCGCTCTCGAGCTCATCATTGAGCGATTGCAGCCGCTCGCGCATTTCGTTTGCCGCTCGCAGGGCGCGGAGTGCGTCGTCCTCGTGAACGTCAGGAATGCCGAATACAGCCATGACCGCGTCGCCTACGAATTTCTCGACCGTCCCGCCGTGGCGATCGAGCACACCCTCCATCACCTCGAAATACCGCGACATGACGCGGCGAATGGACTCGGGGTCGAGGCGATCGCCGAGCTCAGTCGAGCCCACCATGTCGGAAAAGACGAGGGTCACCGTCTTCCGCGCTTCGCGGCCGCTGACCGCGGTGAGCGCAGTCCCGCACGTAAGACAGAAGTTCGCCCGATCCGGGTTCGCGTCGCCGCACCGGGGGCAGACTGGCATGTGCGGAGTGTATGCATGGGAAGCATCGGCTGCTACCTCACCTGGACGTCGATTCGTCGAGCCGATCTGCCTCGCCTCGCGGGGACGGACAGACATCCGGGGACGCCATTCGTCGCTCCAGCCAGGGTGCGCTGGGCTTCCTCGCGCGGCGGCATGGCTCGGCCCTTGAACCTCAAGCTGTGCGCCGCTACTGGAACCAGCCCTCCAGATCGAGGATCGCGTTGACGCTGCCGGCACCGTTGTACAGCCAAACGTCGCCGTCGTGCGCGTCGGAGGGAAGTGTGTCGACTTCGACCACCGCCAGGTTGGGCACGACCGCGCCGGCTCCGGGATTGAGGTCAGAGATCCCCGTGGGGCTGGAGAAGTTCGCCGGGTAGAGCGCCAGGTATGTCGCCGCCGTTGGGGCGACTCCGGTCAGGTTGGCGATGATCGCCACCACCTTCGTGCCGCTGATGAACGCAGGCACGCCGGCTTGCCCGGCGACGGTGATCAGCCGCTGGAATGGGGTGCCGGTTCCGAGGGCACCCGTACTGCAGGACGTTGACGTAAAGCGCGTGTCGCAGATCCGGGTCGGAGACAGTGCCTGGTACTGGTAGCCGGTCGGACTCGCCGTCGCGGTTGCGCTCCCGTACCAGCCGTTGGAGTCGACGATCACATTGATCGATCCGACCGCGTTGTATACGCACAGCGCGTTGTCCGGCCCACCGGTGCTCGTCGGACCGAGCTTGACCATCACCCGGTTTGCCGCCACGACACCGGGCAGGAGGTTGATCGTCGATGTCCCGGTTGGGTTGCAATGACCATTGATGTCGGTCGGGAAGAGGCTGAGGTATGTCGAGGCGCTCCCGGCCACGCCGGTCAGGTTGACGACCGCTGCCTCGGCCGTCCCGTCGCTGGGGATCCCGCCGGCGGTGGCGGCGGTGACCACGATCGACTTGCCAGGACCGATGGCGCTGCGTCCCTCGCACGATGTGCGCGTGTCGCAGACCCGGACAGGAGTGATCGGATGGAAGAGCCCCTGAACGTGCGTCGCGGATTGCAGGCTGAAGTATCCCTCCACGTCGACGACCACATTCACGCTGCCCAGCGCGTTGTAGATGTTGATCCAGCCCTGTCCGGCGTTGGCGCCAAGGGTCACGGTCACCAGGTTGGCGATCACCGTATGCGCCGCGAAGTTGAGATTCGAGGCGTTGGGTCTCGAGGTCCCGTACGGATATACGGTGAGCAGGCTCGATGCCGAGCCGCTCACCTCGGTGACGTTCACCACCGCCGCCGTAGCCGAGGACGGGAGCGGTGAGGCCCCCACGCCGGTCACCTGCAGGGGTCGGATCGCGCCTGGACCGAGCGGCCCTCCGGTGGTGCGCGTGTCGAGCAGACGGAATGGGGTCACGGGCGAGTAGTTCGCCAGGCCGATGTACGTGTACGTCAGTGCCGCTGTCGTCCCGAATGCATCGGTCGCCTGCACTTGGTGCGTCCCTCCGGCGAGCCCGCTCGGCGGGGTCACGAACGTGAACGATGTCAGGCTCAGGTTGCTTATCGTGATCGGAGATCCGCCAAACGTGGCCGTGGTATCAATGCCGAAGTCAAGTCCCCTCACCGTCACCGTCTGGCCGCCGGCGACCGGTCCCAACGAGGGAGTCAGCGCCGTCATCGAGGGTGGCCGCAGCCCTCCGTACCAGGGCAGGCCTGGATTGCCCTGGTCAAGGTCGACGGATCCCGAGATCCCCGGAACGGTGCCGCTATCGCTGTACTGCCAAGCCTTATAGCCGTTTCCACCCCAGTTGTTCGCTGGGAGGCTCGGGCTGCCACAGCTGCCACACCAGTCGGCGACCCAGAGCGGATCGCTCGTGAAGTTGGAGGATCCGACGTAGTCGTTCCACCACACCGGGGATGTGTAGATCGCAGGAGCAGTGCCAATGGCGTTCTTGACATCGTTCACGACGATCTGCAGTTCGCTGGCGATTGTCGACCCCGATTGGCCGTCGGTCTCCTCGACGTCGATTGCCGGGACGATGTCGCCAGCGGTGAAGTTCACCGTCTTGAGCTGCTGAAGCAAGAGGTTTGCCTGCGCATTGGGGTCGTCAGCCGGAACGAAGAAGAGGTATGCCCCCGGCGTGATATTGGATGCAGACGCTCCTTGCCAGTTGCTCTTGAAGTCCACGTCGGTGACGGTGTTGCCGACGCCGGCACGGATGTATGCGAAAGTGATCCCCGCCCCGCCGACGGACGCCCAATTGATGGTGCCTTGGTACGAACTCACGTCGATGCCCTGCTGCGGGCTCGACGCTTCGGCGCGAAAGGGCGTGAGCGAAAAGGCGCACGCAAGGACGGCGGCACCTGCAACCCGGCTTAAGCCGCGCGTGCGCGTCTGCACCCGACGTCCGACCGGCGTGCGTGCAGTCTTCGGCGTGTCTGGCAAAGACACGTCGCGACGCACATCAAAGGTCGCACCCGCCATGTCCCGAGAAGCATAGGCAACTGAGGGCATGCGAGCGGGAACGTGACAAGGCCTTCCAGGCGTTGCCGGCGACGCAACGAAGACGATGGGACCGCGCTGGCTAGTAGTGCAACAACGGGTACCAGTCACCCCGGCCGTTTGGCGTGAGGTCAAGGAGGTTCCACACCGGGCTGAGCAGGTCGATGCCGCGCTCGCGTCGGTCGTCGGCCATCTGCGCGCCCTTGGAGTAGATGTGACGCACGGTGCCGTCGCCGCCGAGGGTGAACACCGAGATCCACTCCGTCTGGGTGCCGTCGGCTTCCTCGCTGCCGAGGTCGTACTTGAACGTGGAATCGCCGGCGCTGAGCAGACGCAGGTTGCCCCAGCCGCGCGATCCTGCGTGAGCGCTGATCGCGGCGGGTTCGGCGGCGGCGACCACGGCGAAGTCGACGTTCTGTGTGAGGTGAGGCACCACGGCGTTGTACCCGTCGATCCACATCGTGCACAACGGGCACGCCTCGGTCTGAGCCTTCCCGTACATGAAGTGGTAAACGATGAGCGCCCGATCCGGCGCGCTGAACAGCTGGGAAAGCCGCACGCCGTCGCCGCTCGCAATGTCGACCAATTGGTAGTCGTCGACGACAGTGTCAGCCGGTAGCGTCCGCCGTAGCGCGGCCACGCGCTCGGCGTGGTCAATCAGGCCCAGCTCGGCAGCCCGCAGCTCCTCACGCTGACGTCGATACTCGTCGGATTGCTGCAGCCTGGTGAAGTCCATGTCTGTGCTCCCATTCGCCAGAGCTCGATTGACGCTGCCCTCGACCGCGAATGGTAGCAACGCATTGGAAGTCGGGTCTGCATCGGAATTGCGGTCGGCCGTGCAATCTTTCGGTCACGATCGGTAAACGGCGCCTCAATCGCACCCACCACCCCGTAGGGTGGGCACCGAACGGCGACTCCGCCTCGGATCGGCCGCAATGCACCCGCGCCCGAGCCCGCCGATTGGAGGTGTCCGCCCCATGGAAACAATCACCGCACCGGTCGTGGAACCGGCCGAATCAAGCGCCGCGAACCGCTGGATCGGCGTCGGCTCATCCAGCGCCAAGGCCTCGCGCCAGGCCGGCATTGAAGCCGCCACAGCGGCGCTTCGGGGCCCCGATCCCAAGCTTCTGGTCGTCTTTGTCTCCCCCGTCCACGATCTCCAGGCACTGCTCGCCGGCGTTCGCAGCGTCGCGCCCGAGACGCCCCTGATCGGCTGCTCCACCGCGGGCGAGATCGCAACCGACGGTCCCAGCGATGCCAGCGTCGTGGTCACCGCCATCGGTGGCGCCGGCTACTCGGTGGCGACCAAGGCCGCTCGCAATGCCTCGAGCGACCTGCGCCAGGCCGGAGCGACAGCCGCGACCTGCGCGGAGAACGGAGCGGCGGGCGACAACCAGATCCTCCTGCTCCTCACCGACGGCCTCGGTGGCGACCAGCAGGAGGTGGTGCGCGGCGCCTACAGCGTCGTCGGTGGGTCGGTGCCGCTCGTCGGCGGGTGCGCGGGCGATGACCTCGCCATGCGCAAGACCTTCCAGCTGTTCGACGACGAGGTGCTCGAAGACTCCGTCCTTGCCGCGGCGATCACGTCCGATGCGCCCTTCGGTATCGGCGTCCAGCATGGCTGGGGTCGGGTCGGCGCGCCCTTCCTGGTGACCGCGAGCAGCGGGACCCGGGTGTTCGCCCTCGACGACCGTCCCGCGCTCGACGTCTACCTCGAGCGACTCGAGGCTCCCGACGATGTGCGCACCGACCCGGCCGCGTTCACGCGTTTCGCGCTCACCCATCCGTTCGGTCTGAACCGGCGCAGCGGTGAAGAGGTTCGCTTCATCGCAGAAGCGAATTTCGAGGACCGCTCCATCGGCTGCATCGCCGAGGTTCCGCAGGGCGGCCTGGCATGGATCATGGAGGGCGACGCCGATTCGGTCCTGCAGGCCACCGCCGCCGCGTGCTCGCAGGCGGTCGACGGGCTGTCGGGACAGGCGCCGCTCGGCTTCCTCGCGTTCGACTGCATCGCGCGGCGCGGTGTCCTCGGAGACATCGGGATTCGCCAGGAGGTCGAGCGGATCAGTTCGTACTCGCAGGGCTCACCGGTTGCAGGCTTCTACACCTACGGCGAGATCGCGCGCATTCGCGGCGTCAGCGGATTCCACAATCAGACGCTGGTGGTGCTCGCCTTCGGCTGATGGCATGACCACGACCGACATCACGACGCCGCCGAGCAGCTGGTCCACGCAGCAACTGGCCGAATTTCTCGTTGCAGTTGCCGCCAGTCCGGATCCCCCCTCGGCGATGCTCTGTGCGATGCAGTGGGCCGCCGAGGTGTTGGAGGCGGAGGTGGCTGCCGTGGTCACCGCCAAGACCGTTGTGAACATGATCGGCTTCCCGCGGGATCAGGTGCCGGTTGCCGCCCTGCTGGCGGCCGGGCGGGAGTCGATCCACATCCTTCGTCTTCCCCGTGTCGGTGAGCTCCGATCCATCAGCGTCCCGATTGAGGAGATCAGCGGTCACCTGGTCCTGGCGCGCTCCGGGCGCGACGGATTCCAGGCCGAGGAGACCGGGCTGCTGCGCGCGATGGGGCGCAGCTTGTCGATGACCCTCCGGACTCTGCGCATGCTCGAGGAAGAACGCTCGCTGCGCGCCGAGGGCGAGCTGCGTGCACAGGAGAACGTCCGGCTCGTGCGCCTGCTCCAGGAACGCCAGACGGTGCTGGAGCGGCTTGCCAGGATCCAGGTCTCCATCGCCCAGCGGGCTCCGCTGCCGGAGGTGCTCGATGCTGTCGTCGAAGGGGCGCAGGCGCTGCTCGGCGATGAGGTCGTCGGCCTGCGTCTGGTGGACCACGACGACCCGCGGTACATGAACATCGTGTCATCGGCGGGCATATCCCATACGGTGTTGGCCGCCACCAAGCGGGCGCTGGTGTCGGAGGGCGCCGGAGGGCGGGCGATCGTCGAGGATCGCGTGGTCGTGATGGACAACTACGAGCACGACGACGCGGCGGTCGAGGAGTTCGTCGTCGCTCGCCTGCAAAGCGCCCTGGCCGCCCCCATCCACGAGAACGGCAAGCCTGTGGGCAGCATCACGGTGGCCACATACCTGCCCGACCGCACGTATACCGAGTCCGAGCGCGAGAGCCTGGTCGCGCTCGCGCATCACGCCAGCATCGCGCTGAACGACGCCAAGGCCGTCGATCAGATGCGTCATCTCGCATACCACGACGCGCTGACCGGTCTGCCGAACCGCTTGCTGTTCTTCGAGCACCTTGCACGCGCAGTGGCCAACGCAAGCCGCGTCGGCTCAAGCCTGGCGGTCCTCTACCTCGATCTCGACCGTTTCAAGCTGGTCAACGACAGCCTCGGCCACACTGTTGGCGACCGCCTGCTCGAGGCGGTGGCCAAGCGGCTGCGCGCATCGCTGCGCGACGCCGACCTGGCCGCGCGCCTGGGCGGTGACGAGTTCGCGGTGCTCGCCGAGAACACCTCGGCTGCCGGTGCCGAAGTCCTCGCCGAGGCGATCACCGACACGCTTCGCGACCCCTTCGAGATCGGCGGCCATGACCTGGCGGTGACCGCGAGCATCGGCGTCGTGGTCGACCACGCCGGTGCCACCGGCGCCGACGCGCTGCTGCGCAATGCGGACCTGGCCATGTATCGCGCCAAGCTCGAGGGCTTCGGCAAGCACATGATCTACGAGGCGGACATGCACGCGGTCGTGTCAGATCGAGCGCACCTGGAAGGGAAACTGCGCCGCGCCGTGCAGCTCGAGGAGTTCGAGGTGCACTACCAGCCGATTGTGTGGCTGGCGTCCGGGGAGGCCGTCGGTGTCGAAGCCCTGGTGCGCTGGCACCGCGACGACGGCGTGTGGGTGCCGCCTGCGGAGTTCATCCCCGTGGCGGAGGACATGGGCCTGATCATGCAGATCGGTCGTATGGTCATGCACACCTCGATGCGCGACGTGCGCGCGTGGCAGCAGACACATCCCAACGCCGCGGCGTTGCATCTGAGCATCAACCTGTCGGCGCGCCAGCTCCAGCAACCGGACGTCGTCGCCCAGGTCGTCGAAGCGCTCGACGCCACCGGGTTCGACGCCGCGCACCTGACCCTGGAGATCACCGAGACCGCGCTGATGCACGACACCACCACGACGAGCGCGCGTCTGTGCGAGCTCCGCGCACTCGGCGCGCGGATCGCACTCGACGACTTCGGCACCGGCTACTCGTCGCTCAGCCACCTGCGCAACTTCCCCATCGACGTGCTCAAGGTGGACAAGTCCTTCATCGACGACATCGCCTCCGGTTCGGAGAAGGCCAACCTCGCGCGCGGGATCATCGAGCTGGGGAGGACGATGAACCTCGATATCGTCGCCGAGGGGATCGAATATCCGCAGCAGGTCGCCGAGCTGGTGCGCCTGCACTGTCGTATGGGGCAGGGGTACCACTTTGCGCGGCCGCTGCCGGCCGCAGAGCTGAGTCGCTATCTGCAAGCCCAGCTCGGGATGCGGGTCGCCAAGCCCGTCATCCTCGCCGTCTAGCGAGTACCCGCTCGAGGGCGGGGGTGTCCCTCGCAGTCCCGTCCCCGCCCGGTGGCGACATCGGATCTGCGCAGGCGAAATCGGACCCCCGCGTCGCAGAACGATGGCGGGCGGATCCGACCAAACAGGATCCGCTTAGCCTTCACCTCAGGGCGAATCAGAGGCAGGAGAACGGTGCCGCAGGTCGGCACGACTAGGGGGATTGCCAGGGATGGCTCCGGTACACGGCATCAGCTGGGACGATCGCAAACGCCGCACGGTGAGCGCGATGGTGGCCGCCGTCGCCGTCCTCCTGAGCGCCGGCGCGCTGACCACCGCGGCCCACGCCAATCCGCACCTCGTCTCCGTGATCGTGCGTGTGCAACCCGGACAGGGCGCCGCCGCGGATCAGCAGATCACGTCGCTTGGCGGCCATATCCAGCAGCACATCAGTCTGATCAACGCCGTCGTCGCGGAGGTCCCGTCGGACGCCGTCCCGGAGCTCAACGCCTCGACGGCCGTCGCGCAGGTCACCCTCAACGCCCCGGTCCAACTCCTGGGCTCCTCGTACGGTCTGCCCGGGGTCACATACAGCCCCGAGTCCGACGTCAACTCCATGTACAACATCGAGCAGATGGATGGAGCCCATGCGTACTGGAACGCGGGCTATACCGGGCAGGGGGTCGGCGTTGCCTTGATCGACTCCGGCGTGTCCCCTGTCAACGGCCTGAGCACCTCAGGCAAGGTGGTCAACGGCCCCGACCTCTCCTTTGAATCGCAGTATCCGTCGCTCGAGTATCTCGACACCTTCGGTCACGGCACGCACATGGCGGGGATCATCGCCGGCCGCGACAGCGAGGCGACATCGGTGAGCTCGAGCGACTCCACACATTTCCTCGGCATGGCTCCCAACGCGCAGATCGTCAACGTGAAGGTCGCCGACGCCATGGGGCAGACGGATGTCTCGCAGGTGCTCGCCGCCATTGACTGGGTGGTGCAACACCAGAACGACAACGGCATGAACATCGGCGTCCTCAATCTCTCCTACGGCACCGACAGTCCACAGAGCTATGTGCTCGATCCGCTCGCCTACGCGGCCGAGCAGGCATGGCTGCACGGCATCGTGGTTGTGGTGGCCGCCGGCAACCAGGGCAACGACTCCAACGGCCTCGACGACCCGGCGATCGATCCGTACGTCATCGCCGTCGGTGCGGCCAACACCAACAACACGACCATGGTGAAATTCCACTCGCCCGCGGGATTCACGAGCCAGGGTGACGGCACCCGCAATCCCGACCTCTCCGCACCCGGCGTCCACGTCGTCTCCCTGCGGGATCCGGGATCGTTCATCGACGATCAATTCGGTACCACCGCGAGTGTGAGCAACCGTTTCTTCCTCGGGAGCGGCTCGTCGCAGGCAGCCGCCGTCGTCTCGGGCGCCGCGGCACTCCTGCTCAGCCAGCGGCCCGGGCTCACCCCGGACCAGGTCAAGGCACTGCTCGCCACCCACACGCATTACATGTCCGGCTCGACCTCCCTCAAGGGCAGCGGTGAGCTGAACCTCGCAGCCGTGCTCAACGTGCCGACACCGAACGTGACGCAGACCTGGCCCACCTCGAGTGGCACCGGCAGCCTCGAGGCCTCGCGGGGCTCACAGCATGTCGTCGACACCAGGGGCAACGCGCTCACCGGCGAGCAGGACATCTTCGGCAACGCAGTGAGCACATCGGCGCTCGCTGCGTCCGAAGCGAAGGCCTCGGCGTGGAGCGGCGGGATCTTCAACGGCTCGTCCTGGTCCGGCTCCTCGTGGTCGGGATCTTCGTGGTCGGGAGCCTCCTGGTCCGGGGCTTCGTGGTCCGGCGCATCATGGTCTGGGGCGTCGTGGTCTGGGGCGTCGTGGTCTGGGGCCTCGTGGTCTGGGGCCTCATGGTCCGGTGCCTCGTGGTCCGGTGCATCCTGGTCGAGTTCGAACTGGTCCGAAGACGACTGGAGTTAGGTCCGCGACCATGGTCGTACCCGTCGTCGGCATCGCCTCTCCGAGTCGATGCCAGCACGGCCGATAGCCCTGCTACCGCTTGGCAACAGGACTGGCACGACGGGTTCGGCTCACTCTGAGGTCACGCACGATTCGGGCATGGCCAAGGAGGTCGAGGACGCCGCATCTGCGGGCGATCCCGGACACGGGACATCGGCTCGAAGGGGACACCGGGTTCACCTTCTGACGCTGGTGCTCGTGGCGACCGCCGTGGTCCTCCTGGTCAAGGTCGTGGCCCCGCTCCACGAACTGCCGGCGCCACGCGAGATCCCCTGGTGGATGCTCATCCCGCTCTTCTGCATGGCAGAGGTGTTCGTCGTCCACATCCAGTTCCGCCGCGACGCTCACTCCTTCTCACTCAGTGAGCTGCCGCTGGTCGTCGGATTCTTCTTCGCGCCGCCGCTGGTGGTGGTGCTCTCGATGGTCGCCGGGACCGCCTTCGCATTGTCGATCCATCGCCGCCAGTCGCCGTTGAAGGTGGCCTTCAACCTGGCCAACTTCACGGTCGCCAACAGCGTCGTCGCGGTGCTGTTCATGCACCTCGTCGACCACCAAAACCCGCTGAGCGTGGTCAGCTTCGCCGGCGTGCTGGTGGCGATTCTTGCCGGCGGGGTGCTCCAGTCGCTTGTGATCCTCGCCGCAATTTCCTTCTCCGAAGGGCGTATCGCTCGTGCCGGCATCGCATCGACCTTCGGGTTCGCGCAGGCGGCCACGGTCGTCAACACCTGTCTTGCCCTGATTGGGGCGCGCATCGTCTGGGAGAATCCGGCCGAGATCTGGCTGCTCGCGATTCCAACATTCGGCGTCTTCATCGCGTATCGCTTCTACGTTGCCGAACGCGAGAAGCGCGATCAGGTCGACTTCCTCTACCAGTCGAGCAAGGACCTGCAACGCACCGCGGCCGTCGATGACGCCGTTGCCGCCTTGCTGCGAAAGTCGTGCGAGGTCTTCCGTGCGGAGCGTGCGGAGATCACGTTCCTCCCCACACGCGAACGCGATGCTGTGGTGCGCACGGCGTTTGACAAGGAGCAGACGACACAGTTCATGACGCCGGTCATCCTCGACGACGCGGAACTCCAGTTCATGAGCAGGCTCCTCATCGACTCGCCGCTGCTGCTGAGCGCCCACGGCAAGACCGACGGCGACCCCAACGGATTCCTGGAACGGCGTGGGCTGCGCGATGCCATGGCCGTGGTGCTGCGCGGTGAGAACAACATGGTCGGCACCATGCTCATCGCCAACCGCCTCGGTGAGGTCACCGGATTCGATGACGAGGACCTGCGTCTGCTCGAGATGCTCGCCAATCAGACCGGCGTCATCCTCGAACGGGGCAGGCTGCAGCATTCGCTGTCGCAGCTCACCGTGCTCCAGGAGCAGCTGCGCCATGAGGCGTCGCACGATCCGCTGACCGGGATGGCGAACCGGCTGCTCTTCGGCTCCCGCGTCGAGCAGGCGCTGGCGCAGACCGGGCAGCACGTGGGTGTGCTGTTCATCGACATCGATGACTTCAAGACGGTCAACGACAGCCTCGGTCACGCGGCGGGCGACGAGCTCCTCCGCGCCATCGCCGACCGCATCGGGCAGTGCCTGCGTCCCGGCGATGTCGCCGCCCGTCTGGGGGGCGACGAGTTTGCCGTCCTGCTGATCGGCATCGATGACCCGGCGGCGGCCGTACGCATCGCCGAGCGGGTGATCGAGGCACTGCGCGAGCCGTTCATCATCGCCACCGAGGAGGTGCTGACCCACGCGAGTATCGGCATCGCAACCGCCGTGGACACTGGGTGCGACGGCCAGGAGTTGCTTCAGAACGCCGACCTCGCCCTCTACACCGCAAAGAGCTCGGGTAAGTCGCGCTGGGAGCTGTTCGAACCCGCGATGTATGCCGCGGTGCAGCGCCGGCACCGGCTCAAGGCGGATCTCTACCACGCTGTGGAGTCGGTTGAATTCGAGCTGGTGTATCAGCCGATCGTGCGCGTCTCGACCTGCTCGATCGTCGCCGCGGAAGCGCTGCTGCGCTGGCGACATCCCACTCGCGGGACCGTGCTGCCGGACGACTTCATCAGCCTGGTGGAGGAGACCGGACTGATCACGCAGCTCGGAGCGTGGATCCTGCACAGCGCCTGCGAAGAGGCACAGGGCTGGCCGGATGTCGACGGCGCTGACCCGGCCTCGGTGAGCGTCAACGTCGCAGTACGCCAGCTGCGCGAGCCGGACTTCGTCGAGAGCGTTCGCAGCGTTCTGCAGGACACCGGGCTCGACGCGCGCCGCCTGATCCTCGAGGTGACCGAGGCGGACATCATCTACGACACCGAGCCGATCATCGGCTGCCTCAATGCCCTTCGCGAACTGGGCGTGCGCATCGCGCTCGACGACTTCGGGACCGGGCATTCCTCCCTGAGCCGGCTTCAGGACTTCCCAGTGGATGTGCTGAAGATCGACAGGTCGTTCACGGCCTCGCTCTGCGGCCCCACCGAGTCCATCGGGTTTGCGCATTCCGTGTTCAACTTCGGCGTCGGTCTCGGCCTGAGCGTCATCGCCGAAGGCGTCGAGACCGAGGAATGTCTCCGCGAGCTCAACGATCTCGGATGCGAGCTGGCTCAGGGATTTCTCTTTGGACAGCCTCTGTCGCCCCTGGCCATGCGTAGGCTGCTCACGCACAACGTCGCGGCGCCGACCACGTCGATGGCGTTTGCGGCGGTGACGGCCGGCGCAGCTACGATAGATCCTCGCTAGTTCAGCTCGCCGATCCCCGGGCTCGAGTGAGCCGCCGCCGGGTTAGGAAATCGACGGCGACGTTCGCACAGCAAATCGAGAGTAGAGCCGGACTGCCACCGACTTGGTCTCGAGTGGCCTGATCAGCGGGTTTCGATGGCGTCGGCGAGCAGCGAACGATACACTGCGACGTATTCGTGCGCTGAGTGTCGCTGCTGCACAGTGATTCTCGCCGCTCTGCCCATAGCATGCCGCTCGTCAGCCGTCAACGAGAGCACTCGATGCAACGCCGCTATGAGTGCACTCATGTCGCGAGCTTCGAAGAGCCAACCGTTGACTCCGTCTTTGACCAATTCAGGGACACCGAAGACACTAGCGGATAGCACGGGCACTCCGAGAGCCATAGACTCAAGCATGGAGCGGGGAAGCGACTCGACATCCGATGCGGAGATCAGGATGTCAGAAAGCGCATACCACGCCCAGATGCTCGGGGTGATCGGTTCCAATGATATCCGCTCCGCCACCGTACTCTCGCGGATCATTTGGCGGACGGCGTCGGAGTATTCGCACGGATGATCGCCGACCAGAATCAAGTGAGCCTCCGGGTGCACCTTTGCTACCTCAGCAAAAGCCTCCACAATGGATGCCTGTGATTTGCGCTCCTCGAGATTGCCCATGGCGAGCACCACTGTCGCATCCTCTGGAATGTTGTGCTCGTGCCGCGCCGCAACCTGATCGAAGCCACGCGAAAACTCGGCCATCATGTCGGTGTCAACACCATAAGGCAGTACTGCTCTGTGG